>NZ_CP025572.1:3581111-3808929 GCF_018336975.1 Marinomonas sp. CT5
ATCCCTCTCTTCGGTCACCCGTTTTAGTTCAGCTTTGAGTCGCTGGATCTCTGACAGAGCTGAATCTTCCGCTTTTCTGCTCACTTCTGGTTTGCTGTATCGGGCAATCCAATCATGCATACTTTTGTAACTAACGCCAAGTCGCTCAGCCACTTCTGCAATCTTATAGCCCCGCTCAGTGACTTGTTTAACGGCTTCAATTTTGAACTCATCGGTATAACGTTTTCCACTCATAATTCACCTCATTTTTACCTATTATTATATAGCTATGAGATGTCTACAAAAGTGGGTCCATACCAACCCAGCAAGGTCGGTTTCCCTCCCGTGGAGTATTGGCAAGGCACCAGCCCTAACCAAGCCGCTAAATGCCGTCCATTTTTAAATTCGTTCACGTTGGGGATATCGGATAAGCACTGTGCCGCTGTCAGTGTACCTACACCGGGGATAGACATAAGAAGTTGAGCATTACTATTACTATCAACCAGTTTTTTGAGTTTTTCGTCCTGTCTCGCAACGCGTTCATTTAGGTCATTATAATATTCATGATGCTCGATTAACTCTTGCATGAGCATGGGAGACAATGGGACGTTTTTCTCTGCCAGCCACTGAAACAAAGACTTCATTTTGCCATGACCTGTCGGAAAACTGAGTCCAAACTCTAATAAAATAGCGCCTATTCGAGACATGCAGGCTGTTCGCTCTTTGATATAGCCCGAACGTATTTTTTGAATCACCGAGATCACTTGGGCCGATTCTGTTTTGATACTCACAAAACGCATGTTAGGTCGCATCGCAGCTTCTGCAATAGCGTCCGCATCAATGCAGTCATTTTTATTGGTCTTTACATAGGGCTTTACGTACTGTGGGGGGATGAGTTTGACTTCATGACCAAACTTCTGACATTGACGTGCCAGCCAATGAGAACCTCCGCAAGACTCCATTGCAATAATGGTTGAGGGTATATTCGCAAGATGTTCTAGCAATTTAAATCGTGTAGGACGTTTTCGATATTGCTCTCGTCCAACATGATTATGAGCAACAAGATGAAAAGAAGATTTGCCTAAATCGATTCCAATGACTTTAATAGTAAACATGATGGTTCGCCTCTTTGTTTAGCCACCCTCTAAGCATAGCTCAGAGGTGAAGCGGACCATCTAATTAAGCCCCTAGAAGTTAGCGTTAACTAACTTTCTAGGGGCTTATTTTATATGGTGGGCCTGCCCCGACTTGAACGGGGGACCTGCCGATTATGAGTCGGATGCTCTAACCAACTGAGCTACAGGCCCTAAAAGCGTTGCAGATTATAACGACATGCTTGCCGCTTGCCAAGAAGTCGATGCAATTTATATGTAATAAATCTTCGAAAGTGGTTGATTACCAGACTATTTTTCAAAAAGTCTCACATTCGCCCCACTGTTTGACCAATTTCTGCTCAACTTTTATACATGACTTTGTAGATTATTCAGCTCGCTCAAAAGCATACTTATTGTCGCTGAAGGTAACCTTATCCTTAATCGCATCCAAGGCAATCAAATGTAAAAGTTCCTCTCTTGTCGTACAAGCATCTGGCAAAATACTAATTTGATAAAGATTAGCCGCATCTGAAATTGCGGTATGCGCAACGCAGTTTTGCGTCATCATGCCGCAGACAACCAAGCGATCAACTTCTAGGTCTTCTAGCACTTGCGTTAAATTTGTTTCTTGGAAAGCATCTGCGTGTTGTTTGGTTATGATAGGTGCATCGGGAGTAGCATCTAAAATAGCTTGATGAAGTTTAACCCCTTCGGTGCCTTCTACAAAAAAAGGCGACTCACTATCAGAGACATGCTGCACAAGCACAATAGCAGCATCATTTTCTTTTGCTGCATCTATGGCGCTCAGAATCTCTTTTAACGTGTTTTCAGTGTTCCACAAAGGAAATTTCCCTTTATCAAAATAATCGTTTTGTGGATCGATGACTAATAAAGCAGTACGGCTCATAATTTAGCTCCTATTTTTTACAAGTTATTGGTAAGCACAGTCGTCGTGCAAAAGCCTCCAATTAGAATCGCAAAACTATAGATTCCATTACAGTGTCAAATTTGCCATATTAGAAGTCAAAATTGACAAATAGGTTCTTTCTTTGAAACATTATCAAATCGCAGTGATCGCTTACCCTTATAGCCTCTTATCGGCAGTACACGGTTTTTCAGAAACATTCGAGCTGGCTAATGAAGCTTGTGAAGAAACTGATTTAGATGTTCGAATCACCACTCACATTTTAAGCGAGACAGACCTGCTTAAAGCCACCAGCAAAGCACCACATTATCACGCGGTTTTATTATCACCGACGTTAGAAAAGGCCAGTTACAGCAGTAATAACGAAGTCATCACTGACTTTTTAATAACACAACATCAACAAGGAACCATTCTGTGCAGTGCTTGTGCTGGTGCTTTTTTCTTGGCTTATACTGGCCTAACTGAGAAACGTATAATGACTACTCACTGGGCGTTAGAAAACTCATTCAAAGAGCGTTTTCCTAAACAAGCCGTAGATACGTCGAAAATATTGATTAATCAAGGCGATATCATCAGTGCTGGCGGCATGATGTCTTGGATGGATTTGGCAATGGAGTTGATACAAGCGTTAACGAATGCCAATATCGTTCGTCAGCTGAGCAAAACGTTAGTCATAGATACAGGCAAAAGAGAGCAACGCTATTATCAGCAGTTCCAACCTAACTTCGACCATGGTGATACGGCTATTCTCACTGTTCAGCATTACTTGCAGGGGCATTTTAACGAACAACAACGAACCACAAACATGGCCACTTTAGCGAAACTCACACCAAGAACTTTTTTAAGACGTTTTGCAAAATGCACAGGTCTAAACCCGAACGAATATTTGCAACGCATCCGCATTCAAGTGGCATGTGACACCTTAGAGCAAACAACACTACCGTTCGAAAGCATTGCTTTACAAGTAGGATACGAAGACGTGGGGAGTTGCCGAAAAGCTTTTCAGAAAATCATGGGCTTAACACCTAGTGCTTTTCGTCAGCGCTTTGTCTCGTCAATATCTCAGTAACTCATAGACGAGCTTGGCGACCAATATCTCCTGGTGTTACACCAATGACTTTTTTAAAAGTACGACGAAAAGCGGCTTCACTTTGATATCCCAACTCATCGCTTAAAATAGCGAGGTTTCTGTCACCATTTTTTATCCGTTGCGCGGCGAGACGCATACGCCATGATGTTAAATAAGCCATGGGAGACATGCCCATCGTACTTTTAAACAAGCCACTAAATACCGAGCGCGACATACCGGCTTTATCGGCAAGACTAGCCACCTGCCAAGCTTGCTGAGGTTGTTCATGAATGGCAACGATTGCCCGCGCCAGCCTGGCATCACTTAAGCCAGCTAATAAGCCCAATTCGATTTTTTGATGCTGTATAAACAATCTAAGCATTTGCACTAAATAGGCTTCGGCTAATCTTTCCGTCACCACTTGGGAGCCACAACGAGGCTGTAAGCTTTCAGTGAGCAAGATGGTTTTTAAGAGGGCCAATTGCTGAGCAATCTCATCACCTTTGTCGACTCTCACCCATTGCCATTCTAAGTCCAACAAGGGATTAAGTGCTTTTGTGGCAAAATCAAATTCACAAACGAATAATGTACTTTCAGTGTGTATGCCTTGAATAAGCGATACGCTGAGGTCCTGTCCCGTCGCAAGCCACACACCATCACCCTGTTGCAACTCGGTTCGGTTATCGCCTTGCGCGGTTAACGAAAGCGCCCCAGTCACTAAGTAAAGCCAATAGCTTGAATCAACAGACAAAGCCAAGGGCTCATTCTGACGAGTGAAATGAAAAACACTTATCGAAGCTGCCTTAGGACGAAAGGCACTTAATACCGATGAAAGACGATCCATGAGGATTTATCCTTATATAAAAATACGATCTGCAATATTTAAAACACTATAGATCATCAATCGTATCACCTTTTCTCATAAACTGTCCTCATCAAAACCAACAACAGATTATGAGGTAAGCGAAATGGTCGTCCTAAAACCCAGAACAGTCACACCTGCTCTCACCATAAATACTCTAAAAGAGCCTTGGGTACTGGCACAACAAACACCGGAAAACTTTACCATGGTAGTGGTTTATCGTGGCTTACATTGCCCAATTTGTAAAAACTACCTAAGAGAACTAAGCCGCTTAGCAAACGACTTTGCTGCGAAAGGAGTAACTATTCTTGTACTAAGTTCCGACACAAAAGAAAGAGCGGAACAAGCATCAAGGGAATGGGAGATTGAAAACTTAACCATGGGTTACGGCCTTACCGCTGAACAGTCCCAAGCTTGGGGATTACACAGAAGTGCTGGCCGAGGTATCACCAGCATTGGAATTGAAGAACCTAGTGAATTTACTGAACCAGGCTTGTTCTTAATTCGACCTGATCACACCCTCTATTGGAGCAACATCAGCACCATGCCTTTTGCGCGTCCGCACTTCAAAGAAGTACTTGGAGCAATTGAATTCGCTGTCAGCAACAACTACCCAGCACGTGGCGAACTAATTTAACCACGACCATGTAATCTCATAACATAAAAAGTAGAATTGAAGCTTCAGCTCTACTTTTTATCCCGCCACACCTCAATCAACAGCCTTACATTGCCAATCTGCAACACAAAAAAGTGCATCGATGACCGTCATGAAAACGCCTTAAGTATTTCTATTAACAAGACAATGCCAGCTCATTTAAACGGCATAACATAGAAAATAGTCAGCGGGAATGATAGAACAACCTTAAATAATTAGGCGATCTCTATCTGGTAACAAAAGATTTCTGCGGTCCCATGGGAAACACGATATTCCAATGGGGTTTTACGCCACTCGCTCAATAGCAGCAACAGGGTTATTTTCTTCAACACTCAACGTTTCAGCTGTTAGTTTGGACGGCTTGGTTAATATTCTGGAAAGCAATTGAGTTTCCGGCATCCCCACCCAATTCAAGAGACGTTGCGGTTATTAGTTTTTGTATCTACTTTAAATCATCAATATTACTCAGCACCCATGCACTATTATGCTGGATAAAACCAATTTTTGGATAATAATCAACCGCTTGCGGAGCAGATAATAAAATCAAAGAACACTTAGGTTGCAAAGCTTCTTTGGTCATACGAATTAAGGTTTTACCAATTCCCGACGATTGAACCGATTCATCCACCGCCAAATCAGATAAGTAACAGCAAAAGGCAAAATCCGTTACAGAACGCGCTACTCCCACCAAATGCTCGCCTTGCCAAGCCGTTATCAATAAGTTGGCGTTTTCTAACATGGCGTCTATCGTTTCCACTTGGTCGATAGGACGACGTGCACCAAGCGTGGTTTTAGACAAGAGCTCAATGAATTGAGCAGAGGTAATAGACTGATTAACCTTGTACTGAATAGACATACGATAAACACCTTTTACGATGCAATAAAAAAAACCAGCATAGAGTAATTTTTATACGGATAAAATAAGTAAATGCTTACCTTAAGTTAAGCCTGAGCGACCAAGCTATTTCTAATAGAGATTCATTAGCGATCTGCCGATAAAATGCGCAATGCCACTCCAGCAGCGGAAGTGCGGTTTTCAACTCCGAGCTTAGGAAAAATTTGCTCAAGATGCTTATTAACCGTTCGTGGACTCATCTCCAAAATTTCTGCAATTTCACGATTGGTTTTACCATTGGCGATCCAATGCAAGACTTCTGACTCTCGGTCGGTTAGATCCAGCTCTTTCTTTAATAATGCTGGCCCCGTCGGTTTATCTCCATCTTCCAATCTTAACAACACTTCTTTTTGCTCAGTCATTCCCATCATTTTCAGCGCCAAAGGATAGTCCAAGCCACCGAGTTTCAATACGTTGCCAACCACAGGTTGATGAGCCAACCAAAGTCGTATTTGCAAAGCCAGTTCCGTAGCTTGCCATTCAGTGCTAGCACGAGCCTTGGCAAGCAGAGCATAGGTTTGTGGCGTTGCCCAAGCGATTTCACCAGCAAAGGTGGTCGTCATCAAATACTGCCCCATGCTGTCCAATGCAGACTGAGCGTTGTTACTCAAGCGAGCATTCGACAAATGCACTCGCATTCGAGCAATCAGTTCATTGGGCTGAATTGGCTTGGTGAGGTAATCCACACCACCAGCTTCTAACCCTCGCACAATGTCATCCGTATCACTCAACCCTGTCATAAAAATAACGGGGATAGATGCTAGGCTTTGATCGGCTTTTAACGCCCGACAGGTTTCAAAGCCATCCATATTTGGCATGATGGCATCCAGTAGAATAATGTCAGGTCGAATCCGTCTGGCAATGGTTAAAGCTTGTTTTCCTTCAAGAGCGACGAGCACATCCATATTGGCCGCTTCCAAGGTGTCATGAATCAGGCTCAACGCATCTGGCGAATCATCGACCACTAAAACAATGTCACTTTTACTACTTGGATTCATCATTAGATTTCTCACTCACGTCACGATTTTCACAAGCATGCTGTTTTAAATATTGGACAATGCCGTCGAATTGAAAGCTTTGATACAAACTTTCCAATTGTTGTAGATGAATAGCGGCAATCACCTTTGTTTTAGCGAGTTGATCAAGAATGCCTCGCACGCCTTTTTTATAGCCCATTTCTGCAAACGCCATCAGCTCGCGCACACTTTCATGATCAGGAATCGTGGTTGGTTGTTGATCATCTGATGTAATGAGACTCGTCTCTTCATTCGAGCTAGAAGACTTATCAACTAGAACCGGCGTCATGGTGTCTAACTCGGTTTCTTGATACACCCAGTCCAGCACCAACCAATGTTTAATAGCGTCCAACAAAGCACTGTTGTTCACCGGTTTGACTAAATATTGATTAAAAGCGGCTTGCTCATCTGGTTTGCGTTGGTTTTCTTTGGCATCGGCAGACAACATGATTATCGGCACACTATAAGCACGATCACGGAGTAACTTCGCCAAGCTCAAACCATCCATTCCTGGCATAGACACATCTAATACAAACAGATCTGGCGAACAGGACTCCAGCTCATCCAAACAGTTTTCGGCATCAGATGCTTCCAAAACATGAAAGCCAAGTGGCACAAGAATATCTGACAACAAACCACGTACCACAGGATCATCATCCACCACCATTAAAGTGCGTTGATAACCTTGATAACTCACAATACGTTTGTATTCATAAGTGGCGCTATCTCCTTGACTCACCCAAGGCAACAGCAGACTGACGCGAAACTCACTGCCCTCGCCCACCACAGAATGAGCCTGCAAATCACCGCCCATGATATCCGTGAGCAACTTCACTATGGTCAATCCCAAACCTGTGCCTGGAAGATTGCCCGTACTGACGTCACGAACTCGCTCGAAAGGATCAAAAATTCGCTTTAAATGGCCTTCTTTAATGCCAACACCCGTGTCGCGAATCACAAACTCGGCGACTTGGTTACGATAATTCACTTCAAAGAAAACCGAGCCTTTTGGTGTGTATTTCACCGCATTAGATAGCAAATTGATCAAAATTTGTCGCAAGCGTTTTTCATCTGTCACCACATGCTGAGGCAAAGGTGCCAGAATTTTCGACTGTAATTGAATGCCTTTATCACGCGCTTGCATAGCAAACATGCTGTTTAGCTGGTCAATTAATTTAGGTAAATCCACTGTGTTGCGATAGAGATCAAAACGCCCTGCTTCGATCTTCGAAATATCCAACAAACCTTCAATCAAATCGGCCAGATACAAACCACTGCGATGAATAATATCCAAGCCATTTTGATGGCCCGATGGCGTATTGGCTTTTTCAGATAACAGCTGTGCATAACCAATAATCGATTGCAGCGGCGTCCGAAGTTCATGACTGATCCCCGTAAGATAACGACTTTTCGCCTCATTTGCTCGCTCTGCTTGATCTTTGGCATGCTGTAAAGCGCGATCCGTCTCTTGGTGAGCATCAATCTCGCGAATCAATTTTCGAGTTTGCCGATTCGACTCTTTCTGTGCCACCACACGACTTTCATGGGCAAGCACAAATAACCAAGACAAGACACCAGAGACAATCAACAAAGTAAAAAACAGCGCCAACATAGTCTCTTTCAGTAAAGCTTCTTCATTCAGAGAACTGGGCGCCATTTGCCGGTAAATCAACATCATCAGCGCAGCATTGATAATATTGATCACCAACAATAACGACGTAAAACGGCCAAAGCGCGAACTCAAAGCTTTCACCCAACCTTTGGGCAAAAACAGTTTTAAGAAATAATCACTTTGCTGACCAATGCTCGCCTGTGGCTTGCAGCTGTCTAAACAGCGCACATCCAAGGAACAACACAAAGAACAAATCGGCTGCATATAAGCCGAACAAAAACTCATGTCTTCCTTTTCAAAAACATTTTCACAAATCCCACAGGTCAAAGTGACATAGTTTGGCTTCTGCTGCTTTGCTAATGCTATCATTGGAATCAGTTCGGGACTTTGGCGTGCTAAGTAATACTTCCCCTTGGTGAGCCATGCGATCAGTGGCACAAAGACAAAACACGAGCCCAGCGAAATAAAGTGACACAAACTTTTTGCCACTTCGCCAAAGACACCTAAATAACTCACTAATCCTAATGTCGTCGCGATCAACATCGACCCAGTTCCTACTGGGTTAATGTCGTATAAATGCGCCCGTTTAAACTCCACATAGTTAGGGCTTAGTCCCAAGGGTTTGTTAATTAATAAGTCTGCTGCCAAACTCCCCAACCAGCTCACGGCAGCTATCGCAAACACGCCTAGAATCGCGCCCAAAGCTTGGTAAATCCCTAACTCCATCAGCAATAACGCAATGGTCACGTTAAACACTAACCAAACCACACGCCCCGGATGGGAATGAGTTAAGCGCGAAAAGAAATTTGACCAAGCAATGGAACCCGCATACGCGTTGGTTAAATTGATTTTCATCTGACAGATAAACACAAACACCGCAGCCAACAACAAGGCCGTAGTCGGAGAGGTAGTCAAAAAGAAAAAGATGCGCTGATACAAATAAGTAGGGTCTGTCGCTTGAACCACACTAGCACCATCAGAAATCGCTAAATAGGCCAAAAATGAGCCTAACAGCATTTTGATCGCCCCTATAAACACCCAACCTGGGCCAGCTAAAATCAACCAAAACCACCAGCGTCGGCGGTTTTGCTTGGTCTTAACGGGAAAAAAACGTAAATAATCGACCTGCTCGCCGATTTGCGCCATCAAAGCAAACAATACAGATGCAGCAGCTCCGAACAACACCCAATCAAAATGCGTGCTTTGTGGTAATTCCGCTGGTGCATATTGCGTCCAACCTTCGAAGTTTTGGTACTCCTGAGTCACTACCACCCCAATCGCAGCGACTTGCAACACCAACCAAATCCACTGGCTGCCATTTTGAAAACGACTGATAGCACGAATACCGTGCGTTACGATAGGAATCACAAAGATAGCCGAAAGCGCATAACCCAAGGCCAACGGAATGCCCAACAGAACTTCAAACGCCGAGGCTAAAATCGCTGCTTCGATAGCAAAAAAGATAAATGTGAATGTGGCGTAAATCAGTGAGGTTATCGTCGACCCAAGATAGCCAAAACCCGCTCCTCGAGTCAGTAAATCTATGTCCAAGCCATGCTTGGCAGAATAATAAGCAATGGGAAAGCCAGTAATGAAAAACACCGCCAATACCGTGAGAATGGCCGCTACGGCATTGGTAAAACCATACGCCAGTGTAATAACCGCGGCCAATCCTTCTAGAGCTAAAAACGCAGTAGCACCGAGCGCCGTATGACCGACACGCTCGATGCTCATGGTATGACCTTGCTTGGAAGTATAGCGTAACGCGTAATCTTCCATCGTTTGGTCGGCAACCCACTTGTTATAGTGGCGTCGCACTTTAAAGATCTTTTGTGCCGCGGTCATAACATCTCAGACTTAGGTAGTAGAGCGCCGCTCCCTGGCTTACAAAACAAAAGTGAGTTAGGCAAAAGCAAGCACCAAACCCGCTGTCGCAATTAAAGAACCACTAATGCGTGTCACCAAAGGCGTACCGATTTTCGCCATTACCTGACCAAAGCCTAGACCAACTGCATGCAAACCCGCTGTTGCCAAAGCAAACCCCAGTGCATATTGCAAACCATTCGCCGTTAACGGCATTTCCATACCATGAGCGGCACCGTGGAATAACGCAAAACCACCAGCAATCGCAGCACAAACTAAGGTTGGCAAACGTTTAGCGAACAGCACCAAAGCACCCAAAACGATCACCGACAGCAAAATACCTTGTTCAACAAATGGCACTGTCATTCCAGCGACAGCCAGTCCACCACCAAGGATCATCGTCATAACAAACGCGACGGGGATTGCCCACAAAGCACGACCACCAATACTCGCCGCCCAAAGACCAATCGCCACCATAGCCAAAAGATGATCTAAACCACCCATAGGGTGAGAAAAGCCCGTCATAAAACTGGACGCGTGTTCATGCCCCGGATGAGCAAATACAGAACCTGTCGCTACTAACAAAGCCGCAGCAAACAAGCCTTTTGTTTTCAATGCCTTCATGATTTTTCTCCTAATACTTGATCAACCAAAACTTAATACTTCCCAACAAGGTTATGAGCACAGATACCGTTTAAACGACGGCTTTCGCTGCAGGTATTTCTTTTGCTTCCAACATCCCTTCAGACACAATTATCTGAATAATTTCATCCAAACCTTGGGCACTTTTGAGGTTAGAAAAAATGAAAGGACGATCGCCACGCTGAATTTTGGCGTCGTGCGCCATAACATCCAAAGACGCGCCAACCAAAGGTGCTAGATCGGTTTTATTAATAATCAATAAATCCGATTTCGTAATACCAGGACCGCCTTTACGAGGAATTTTGTCACCAGCAGATACGTCAATTACATAAATAGTAAAGTCGGATAACTCTGGGCTGAACGTCGCACTTAAGTTATCACCACCACTTTCCACAAATACCACATCCAATGCGCCATGGCGTTCTAATAACTGATCTATTGCCGCTAAGTTCATCGACGCGTCTTCACGAATTGCCGTATGAGGACAGCCGCCTGTCTCCACACCCAAGATACGATCCGCATCCAAAGCTTCATGCTGGGTTAAGAACTTCGCGTCTTCTTGGGTGTAAATATCATTGGTCACCACGGCAATGTTGTAATAGTCACGCATAGCACTACACAAAGAACGCAATAAAGCGGTTTTGCCTGATCCTACTGGACCACCTACACCAATTCGTAATGTTTGTTTTTTCATATTAGGTTCCTTGTTCTTAACTCAATAATTAATACTCGGCGGTTCTTAGCTCCTCGTCTCCATAAGGAGGGAACTAAAACATTAAGAGCGAAATAGCCGCGAGTATTGTGTTTCGTGTAGCGCGCTAGCGATGGCGATAGCGGGTAATCCAGCACCAACACGCTCTTCTTCAATATTTAATGACATGGCAATGGCATGTCGAATATCTGTCTGTAACTCACCTAGCAATTCTTGCGCTTGTGTTTGCCCAAGCGGGACTAGCTTGGTTGCCGCAGCAATTTGGTTTTCTAGCCAAGACCAAGCAAAGCCTAGACAAGCAAGATCCGCTTGTAGCCCCCAATGGTTGGCCGCAATGGCAAACAAGGTAACAAAGCTCATCTCATCTAAACGCTTAAATGGCGTATCTATTTGCAGGCTGCCCATTAGACGAAATAAAGCTTCTCCCATCGCAGTATCATTCAGTCGCAGCTCTTTAGTTTCTCGGCAGGCCAGTACCAAATCATTCAGTTCAAATAATCTTTCTGTGTTTTGCTGCTTAGCGGCGTCCATACATAACCGCAGCACAGGTAAATCCACACGAGCTAGCGATTGTTGCAATTGCAAGCCAATCCAGTCCGATACTTCGGCTTTGTTTTTCACCCAACCTTGATCGATGGCATATTCCATGCCCTGAGAAAAAGCAAAGCCACCCACAGGCAAACCCACGCTGCTTAATTGCAAAAGCCGCAATAAGCGAATGTCAGTGGTGACAATGTTAGTGGTGACTGTGTCCATGACTGTAAGCTCCAGATTCAGGCACAAACACCGCTTCTTCATGGGTAACGATCAAACCAAGCATATGTAACATGTCTTCTAATACATGGTCTGGTTTGATACGTAGCCAACGCTCACCAATTTGGATTTTGGTATGGCGATTACCTAAGTGATAACAAGCCTTGGAAAAAGCTTCCCAATCTTCGCAACTGGCATGAGCCACATTTTCTACGGCACCAGCGACTTGAACTATCTTGCCGCATTCAGATTTTAAGAATTCCCCTACTAAAAGCGGTTTACCGCGTTCAAGAAAAACACGAACTTCCTCGTTATTTTCACCGACAAGTTTTAAACGTCCGCGGTCACGCTGTTCATGGGTTAACGTCACTGTGGTGTAAACCGGATCATGGCAATGTGTGCCTAATCTTTCGTAAATATCTAGCATAGTACCGTCCTAAAAAGCGCGCTTAAAAAAGCGTATAAAGTTGTGCGAGAGGTAACCTCTCCGCAGGCTCACAGGTTAATAACTCCCCATCCGCACGCACTTCATAGGTTTGCGGATCGACAGTAATATTTGGGAGCCAATCGTTATGGATCATATCGAGCTTGGAAATATTGCGCGTGTTTTTACAAGCCACCAAAGTACGTTCCAATCCAAGACTTTCCTTCAAGCCATTATTCAATGCGGCCTTAGATACAAAGGTCACAGACGTGGCTGCCGCAGCCTTACCACAGGAGCCAAACATAGGCCGATAATGCACAGGTTGTGGGGTTGGAATGGAGGCATTTGGGTCACCCATTGGAGCGCTGGCAATCATGCCGCCTTTGATAATCATCGAAGGTTTCACGGCAAAAAAAGCGGGCTTCCACAAGACCAAATCGGCCATTTTTCCCGGTTCAATTGACCCCACTTCGTGACTGATACCATGAGCAATGGCAGGGTTGATGGTGTACTTAGCAATATAACGACGAGCACGAAAGTTATCCGCACCCAATTCTTGATCTTCTGGTAATAAACCAAACTGCTGCTTCATTTTGTGGGCTGTTTGCCATGTACGAGTTACCACTTCTCCCACTCGTCCCATCGCTTGCGAGTCTGAGGAAATCATACTGAAAGCGCCACGATCATGGAGAATGTCTTCCGCGGCAATGGTTTCTTTACGAATACGCGAATCCGCAAAGGCTACGTCTTCTTCAATATTACTGTCCAAATGGTGACACACCATTAGCATGTCTAAATGCTCATCAACCGTGTTGTGAGTATAAGGACGCGTTGGATTGGTTGAAGAAGGTAAAACATTTGGGTTAGAACAAGCTTGAATAATATCAGGAGCGTGACCGCCGCCTGCGCCTTCGGTGTGATAAGTGTGAATAACACGGTCTTTAAAAGCATCAATGGTGCTATCAACAAAGCCCGATTCGTTCAGTGTGTCGGTATGGATAGCTACTTGCACATCGTAGGCTTCTGCGACACTCAAACAACAATCAATTGATGCTGGGGTAGTTCCCCAATCTTCATGCAATTTTAGCCCACATGCTCCCGCTTCTAACTGCTCTTCTAAGGCCTCTGGCAGACTGGCGTTACCTTTGCCTAAAAAACCTAAGTTCATCGGCATACTGTCGGTTGCTTGTAACATCTTGCCAAGATACCAAGGCCCGGGTGTACAAGTCGTTGCTTTCGTTCCCGTGGCAGGTCCAGTACCGCCACCAATCATGGTGGTGACGCCAGAGGTTAAGGCTTCTTCCACTTGTTGCGGACATATAAAGTGTATGTGGGCATCAATGCCACCCGCGGTTAGAATAGAACCTTCCCCAGCAATCACTTCGGTGCCAGGGCCAACCACAATATCCACATTATCTTGTACGTCTGGGTTGCCTGCTTTACCGACTTTAAAAATACGGCCATCTTTGATGCCAACATCGCCTTTCACAATTCCCCAATGGTCCAACACCAGAGCATTGGTAATCACCAAATCCACGGCAATCTCATTGGTCACTTGGCTTTGTCCCATACCGTCACGAATGACCTTGCCACCACCGAATTTCACTTCGTCACCATAGACGGTGAAATCTTTTTCCACCTGAATCCAAATATCAGTATCGCCTAAGCGCACACGGTCGCCAGTAGTCGGGCCGAACATCTGCGCGTAACTTTGTCTGTCCATCGTCGCCATTATTCTGCTCCTACCAATTTACCCATGACTTCACCTCGGAAACCGTAAATGGTCTTCGTACCTGCGTATTCGACTAACTCCACTTCACGACCTTGACCAGGCTCAAAACGCACAGCGGTGCCAGACGCGATATTCAAACGAAAACCTTTGGTTAATTCACGATCAAAAGACAAGGCTGGGTTCACTTCGTAAAAATGATAATGGGAGCCAATTTGCACAGGACGATCACCGGTATTTTCGACGCGAATTTTCACCGTCTTGCGACCAACATTGAGTTCGATAACGCCTTCGGCTACCTGAATTTCACCTGGAATCATGATGTTTTCCTTTTAAAAGAAGAACCTGATACATACATTCAATGACGTAACGAGTAGTCATTAATTTATAGGGTTATGAACGGTGACTAACTTGGTCCCATCTGGGAACGTCGCTTCCACCTGCACTTCGTGGATCAACTCCACCACACCATCCATCACTTGTTCCGCGCTTAATAAGGTTTTGCCGTAGGCCATTAATTCCGCCACGGTTTTACCATCGCGAGCGCCTTCGATAATTTCCATGGTGATGTACGCCATGGCTTCGGGGTAGTTCAATTTTAGACCACGATTCAAACGGCGCTCGGCAAGCAAGGCAGCGGTAAATACAAGAAGCTTATCTTTTTCTCTTGGCAGGAGTTCCATTTATATCTATGCCTCATTGTGTGACTTTTAAATTAAATTTAATGAACCAAAATAGAGCGTACGCACAATTTTAGGTCGCCCAAATTCTTGGCTCATTGGATTCTTTGTTGATTAATGCGGGGCGAATTTCTCGCCAACACTGAATAAATAGCTGCTTCACTTGTTCGGAGTCATGATGAAGACTGCGCACGAAAATGTACTCGCCAACCAAACTTACGCCACTCACTGAGTTATGTTGCGCGCAATGTTTTCGTAGGGAGTCGATCAGTTCATCATGGCTCGCTGAATGAGAAGCGTTGGTCAGGTCAAAGGGTCCTGCAATCATCAAACCATTAATGGGTTTGCCAGCTAGCCCAGCTTTGGCCGCGAAAACCGTTCGGCTACTATCATCTATCACCAAACGTTCACGCACCTTAAGACGACCATTTTGGCGAATCTCAAAGCCCTGCTCTGCATGACCTTGCGCAAAATCCTCTTGATTGGCGGGTAAACCAAAACACGTTATTTCCCAACCAATAAACTTGGCGTTATCCGCAAGATGTATACGGTTTTCAAGGCGCGTGTGGGCATTGGGATACAGAATGGTTTCTTGTGGCAACCATTCCATTAAGCTGTTTTCAGCGACGTTCAACTGGGTAATTTGATGCTGTAGAGTTTTGTCTTTACGAGCACGATAAACACGCCCAGCACCCGGAGTAGTGATCAAAACATGCGTATTTTCGGCTAGGTTTGCCGTGATAGTGAGACGATCCCCAGATACCAAACCACCTGGCGGATGCAATAAGTAGATGTGTGCCGTGTCTCGACCTTCAGGATAAAAAGGCTTTTGCACATACAAAGGCCCTTTATGGTCAGAGGTTTTCAGCACAGTACCACGGGCTGTTTTACTAAAGCCTAATGTCAGAAACGCATGCCACTGCGAAGCACCAACTTCGGGCAACATGGACGTTTCTATCAGCGGCTTTTGTTCGAATTCTTCTGCTAAAGCAAGATTATGTTTATTATTCATTGATGCCCTATAGCGTTTTTTGCGTATCGCCTAATCGCTAAACAATGCAAAAATCAGACCGCCAAGTATTGTTTTATCAGGGTGTCGTTGAGATTTTCCATTTTATCCGCCGCCACAATGCGTCCCTTTTCCATCAGACGAAATTCTTTCCCGACGCGACGAGCGAAGCCAAGCTTTTGTTCCACCAAGATAACGGTTAATCCTTCTTCTTCGTTCAGCTTTAAAATCACATCGCCGATTTGCTTCACAATGTTCGGCTGAATACCTTCGTTAGGTTCATCCAGAATCAAGACTTTTGGCTCTAATACCAAAGCACGGCCAATCGCTAGCTGCTGCTGCTGACCACCAGATAAATCACCACCACGACGATGCAACATGTCTTTCAATACCGGAAAAAGCTCAAAGATTTTCTCTGGAATTTCTTTTGGAGAGTCTTTCGTGCGCTTACCACGCACAGGCAAACCAATACGCAGGTTTTCTTCTACCGTGAGCATGGGAAAAATATCTCGTCCCTGAGGCACATAACCAATGCCTGAATAAGCACGTTTTTCGGCGCTTTGTTTATTCAGTCTTTCGCCCTCCATGGTGATCTCGCCTTTTGTGATCGGCAACAAACCCATGATGGCTTTTAGTAAAGTGGTTTTGCCCACGCCGTTGCGTCCCATGATGCAAGTAATAGAGCCGGGAACTATGTCTAAATCCAAGCCCCAAAGTATCTGTGTACCGCCATAAAGTTGATCGACATTGTTAATGGAAATCATGCTGTGGCTCCTGCTATTGTTTGCGCTTTCTCGCTAGCGGCTTCTTCACCAAGGTATACTTCAATTACGTCTTTATTACTTTGAATCTGATCCATAGTGCCTTCGGCCAATACTGAGCCTTGGTGCAAAACGGTTACCGTGCGAGCAATGCTGCGCACAAACTCCATATCGTGCTCCACGACAATCACGGTTCGCTCTCCGGCTAAAGACGTTAACAATTCCGCCGTGCGTTCCGTTTCTTGCGCTGTCATGCCCGCCACTGGTTCATCGATCAATAACAGCCTTGGATCAGCCGCTAGCAACATGCCGATTTCTAACCATTGTTTTTGTCCGTGAGACAAAGCCCCCGCCAGCATAAAGCGCTGCTTAGCCAAACCAATGGTTTTTAGCACCTCATCAATGCGATCAATTTGCGTTGGCGTTAAACGCGAGAATAAAGTCGGCAAGACACGTTTGTCGGTTTTCAGGGACAATTCCAAATTATCGAACACGGTTTGCTCTTCAAACACAGTCGGCTTTTGGAATTTACGACCTATGCCAAGCTGAGCAATTTCCGCTTCGTCTTTATTTAATAGGTTGTGATTCTGTCCAAAGAAAACCGTACCTGAATCGCACTGAGTCTTACCGGTAATCACGTCCATCAAGGTGGTTTTGCCCGCTCCATTGGCACCGATCAAACAACGCAATTCGCCGTCATTGATATACAAATTCAGATTATTTAGTGCTTTAAAACCGTCGAAGCTTAAATTCAAATCTTCCACGTAAAGAATCATCTGGTTATCGACGTTTACGGCGGCCTGCTCGGGTGCCAAAAATGGCCACACCTGATCTCGGCGGAAGAATTCACGGGTACTATCTAAGGTACTCATGCTTGCGACTCCTTTTTCGTAACACTGTTTCGCTTAGCCTTTAGCTGGCCATACAAGCCCATCAAACCTTTTGGTAAATACAAGGTAACCAAGACAAACATGGCTCCAAGGGCAAATAACCAAGCATCTGGCATGATGGCTGTAAAACGGGTCTTCGCGTAGTTCACCAATAAGGCTCCAATCACCGCACCAATCAAGGTGCCACGACCACCAACAGCCACCCAAATCACCATCTCGATAGAGTTGATTGGAGAAAACTCACCTGGGTTGATAATGCCCACTTGCGGCACATACAAAGCGCCAGCTATGCCCGCAATGACAGCGGAATAGACAAACAACCACACCTTGTATCTATCAGTGCGATAACCGATGAAACGTGAGCGAGATTCAGAGTCACGAATCGCCAACACCACTTTGCCAAAGCGAGAAGATAAAATCTTCTGACTGATCACAAAGATCACCGCCAGCAAAATCGCGGTGATTAAGAACAAGGCAACACGAGTACTGTCGGCTTGCAGACTGAAACCAAGGATTTCTTTAAAGTCGGTCAAACCATTATTGCCACCAAAGCCCATTTCATTGCGGAAGAAAGCCAACAACAAGGCATAAGTCAACGCTTGCGTCATGATGGAAAGATACACACCAGTAACACGAGAACGAAACGCCAACCAACCAAACACAAAGGCCAATAACCCCGGAATAAACACCGCCATCAGCATAGCGAACCAGAACTGATCCATGCCCAGCCAAAACCAAGGCAACTCTTTCCAGTCTAAGAACACCATGAAGTCAGGTAGTAATGGGTTACCGTAAACGCCACGATCACCGATTTGGCGCATTAAATACATTCCCATCGCGTAACCGCCCAAGGCAAAAAACGCCCCGTGACCTAAACTCAAAATACCGCAATAGCCCCAGATAATATCCACCGCTAATGCCAGCATGGCGTAGCACAAATATTTACCCAGCAAAGTAATGGTATAAGTACTGACATAAAACACCGAGTCAGCAGGCAACAAGAGATTCGCGGCCGAAGCCAAAATTGTTACACCTAATAAAATCACCACAAATGGCAAAGTGTGTTTGCCCGTCGAGCGCCCTTCAGAAAACCAAGCTGTAAGACGTGTCATTCTGCCGCCCTCCCTTTTTGTGGAAAGAGTCCCTTAGGACGTTTTTGAATAAAGAGAATAATGAACACCAACACCAGAATAGCCGCGAGAACCGCCCCCGTCGTTGGCTCAAGAAATTTGGTGGCGATACCCAAAGTGAAGGCCGCGACCAAGGTTCCTAACAAGTTGCCCACACCACCGAACACCACCACCATAAAGGAGTCGATAATGTAAGATTGTCCCAAGTTAGGCCCTACGTTGGTCAATTGGCTCAACGCCACACCGGCAATACCCGCGATACCAGAACCTAAACCAAAGGTCATCGCATCCACCCAATTGGTTTTTACCCCCATGGCTTTTGCCATATTGCGATTTTGCGAGACTGCACGAACGTTTAGCCCCAGAGAGGTTTTCTTCAACACAATCACTAAGACAATGAATACCAACAAAGCAAAAGCCAGAATGTACAAACGGTTCAATGTCAGAGACAGCACGGGATTAATTTCCCAAGAACCACTCATCCAGCTGGGTGTAGAAACTTGACGGTTTAGAGGAGAGAAAATAGTTCGAACCAATTGCTGCAAGATCAAACTGATACCAAAAGTGGCGAGCAGAGTTTCCAATGGACGACCGTGCAAACGACAAATAACCAATCGCTCAATCAAAACGCCCATCAAACCAGACACCAAGAAGGCTGCTGGAATCGCCACCCAAATTGAATAGTCGATGTAATTCGGCATGATCAGCTGCACCACATAAGTTGTGTAAGCGCCCAACATGATCATTTCGCCGTGAGCCATGTTAATCACGCCCATCACACCAAAGGTAATCGCCAAACCGATGGAAGCAAGCAAGAGCACTGACCCGAGACTCAGACCAAAAAACAACTGGTCGACAAAAGCAAAACGGTTAACTCGTTGCGCGATGGTTTCTAATGCGTTATTCGCCGCGCTAACCACGGCTGGATTATCATCACCAGTCAATCGTGTTAGCAGGTTTCGAACATCACTTTCTAAGCTTGTGGACATTTTCTCAATCGCAGCAATACGATTGGATGGAGCTAATGTTGTTTGCGCAGCGGTATTCATGGCAAGCGCCAATGCCATGGCTTCTTTTACTTTCTTATTGGTTTCTTGTGGGTATAAGCTTTCTAATGTTGCCACCGTGCTATCGTCTAATTTTGATAACAATTCACGCACGGCATTTTCACGTACGCTTGGTGATTTAGAAGTCAGTTGGATACGCGCGATAGCGCTACGCAAATAGCCACGTAGTTTGTTATTCACACGAACTTTATCGACATCACGTCGACCTATCTCCGTGTTAATTTCACCGGTAAAAACATTTTTATAATGGGTTTCACCATTCACCTCGAACTTGCCGACCACCTTTTTCTCAGCTTCGATGTAATACAAATCCCCATTTAATAGGGTACGTAACAATGGCAAAACGCTTTCGTCAGATACCGCTTCTATTTTCATTAAAATAGGCTTCATATCTTTGATTTTTGCTTCACCTAACTCGGCAAACAATGGGTCTAAAGATGCCGATTCAGCTGCGTGAGTAGAAAGGGATAAGAGCCCAAAAAGACAGCAACAAAGTGCAATGCAATGTCTCAAGGTCATACGTCTCAAGGTCATACTCCATGTGTCGGTGGGTTATTGCGCCAGCGTTCAAAAACTCAACGCGAAAAAGAATTCGGGATATTGCTATTGGGGAAAAAGTTGACTCTCTGACTAGACTAGCTCGCTAGTCAGAGAGTCGAGGTTACCCCTGGGAATGGGTCAAATTAGTAATTCTGACCAGAACATGTCTTAGTTTTCGTGTTGTAGTTACCGCACTTGATCGGTGCCGTCCAATCTGAAATCAGATCTTTAGAACCTGGTAAGAAGTCAGACCAAGCATCACCCGCTACCACACCATCGGTTTCCCAAACCACTTCAAACTGACCGTCGTCTTGGATCTCGCCAATCAGCACAGGCTTGCTCAAATGATGGTTTTTGTTCATCACTGCAATACCACCCGTTAGGTTTGGCGTTGTTTGACCGATCATGGCTTGTTCAACCGCATCAACATCCGTTGTGCCCGCTTTCGTTACCGCATTAGCCCACATTTTGAAACCGATATAAGTGGCTTCCATTGGGTCATTGGTTACACGATCAGGGTTCTTGGTGTACGCATGCCATGCTTTGATGAATGCTTCGTTTTCAGGTGTTTCTACACTTTGGAAGTAGTTCCAAGCGGCCAAATGGCCAACCAATGGCGTAGTATCTAGACCAGAAAGTTCTTCTTCACCCACGGAGAAAGCCACCACTGGGATATCTTCAGAAGAAATACCTTGGTTACCCAATTCTTTATAGAAAGGCACGTTGGCATCGCCATTGATGGTAGAAACCACGGCCGTTTTCTTACCTTCACTACCGAATTTCTTAATATCAGAAACAATCGACTGCCAATCAGAATGACCAAATGGCGTGTAGTTGATCATGATGTCTTTTGCTGCAACGCCTTTGGCTTTTAAATAAGCTTCAAGAATTTTGTTAGTAGTACGTGGATAAACATAATCGGTTCCGGCAAGCACAAAGCGCTCTACACCAAGATCGTTCATCAAATAATCCACCGCTGGAATCGCCTGCTGGTTTGGCGCAGCCCCTGTGTAAAACACGTTTTTAGACGACTCTTCACCTTCGTACTGAACTGGGTAGAACATCAAACCGTTCAACTCTTCCAATACAGGCAAAACCGATTTACGAGAAACCGATGTCCAACTACCAAAAATCACATCCACTTTGTCTTTGGTTAATAACTCGCGTCCTTTCTCTGCAAACAATGGCCAGTTTGACGCTGGGTCAACAACCACTGCCTCGATCTTCTTACCTAACAAACCACCCTTTTTGTTTTGCTCTTCCACCATCATCAAGACAGTATCTTTAAGCGTGGTTTCAGAAATCGCCATGGTGCCAGACAAGGAGTGCAACACACCGACCTTAATTGTGTCTGCCGCTAGCGAAGGAAGCGCAATAAGCGTTGCACCAGAGAGCACAATCGCAGATGTAAGCGTTTTGATTTTCATAGTTGGAGCCGTCCTATTGTGATTTATAATATTTTTGGTTTTTTAGACGAGGTATGAACACCTCAAATCCGTAGAGCCAGTATTAAAAAATCATCGATAGAAAGGTATGCGCGAAATGACTTACGGGGATACGTCATTTGACGTATACAAAGGTTTTGTTCCCTCCCCTTTCTTCAAGAGGAGGGTTAGGGAGGGGTTATGGTTTTGACTGTTTTCATGCATTCCCAACCTTTATTCCGCTCTTAAATTCAGGAAAAGGCTGGGCGGGTAACTTTTGCTAGAGCCCAAAAACTTCAGTTTAAAGAAAAGCAAAACTAACTAAATTTCATATGCTGCGCATCATTACCCTAGCATCTTCCCCGTAGCTCTCATTGGCTTGTTGATTCGTTAGTTCGACAAAGCCGTGTTTTTGCCAGAAGGATACGGAGTCTTGGACAGAGACGAGTAAGGCTTTTTCAAAGCCGGATGAGGCGGCGCTATCAAGTAGATGTGTGACCATGTTAGAACCGACTCCTCTACCCGCCGCGTGTTTTGAAATGGCTAAATCATGTAGGAATAAGGTCGCGCCATGGCTTTCCTCTGGAAGGATTTGGTATAACTTGGGTGGTGTTTCACTGTGCCAAGCGTGAGCCAATAAATAGCCCAATACGTTTTGCTCTTCTGGTCTGCTTTGCTCTGCTAATTCTGTTTCTGCATGGTAAACAAAACAACAGCTTGGGGATTGTTGCCATTTGCTTTGCAGTACCTCTAGGCTTTCAGGTTCGATTTCTGAATACACTTCCGCTTGGATCCTTAGTACCTCTGGCCAGTTGTTTTGGTTAATGGCTTGTATTGGCCTTGTTGTCATAGGTTCGCAGCTCTAATACTCGATTCAATAGCCATCGTCATAATATGCTGAGGTCCTGAAGGGCCGCCATGATAAAGGTCGTTGGTGTCTTCAAAACCCCCTTTTTCATAGAGTTGCTTGGCGATGGGATTTTGACAGTTAACGGTTAACATCACGGCCGTATGGTTTGGGTAGGCTTCACTTAGGTAGTTGGGCAAGGCCAAAATCGCTTGTTTCGCATAGCCTTTGCCTTGGTATTCTTTGCTGATAAAGAAGCTACGCAGGCCAATGGCATTAGAGCGGCTCGCAAAATCGAAACTTTTCGAATAAGTTGTATCAATAAGAAAGAAGCCAACCATAGTGTCATCAGCAAAGATTACGTGTGGACGAACTTGCGCATTGGCGTTCTTCAAAATGTCGTCTATCGTTCCGACAAATGGCTTTTGTTCATCCATGACCGCAAGTGTAATCACGTCTGCCAGATGCCGCGTGGTCATCTTTTCAATGCTTATCATCCTCTCTCCTTCTCATTGTTTTCTCTTTTACCTTATTGAATTACACCTATTAGGCCAAATTATAACCACTAATCTCATTCAAAATGGTTGTTTATGTTTTTCATCAAACTCTTCGTTGCCTTGCTTCTCACACTTGCTCTGGTGGTTTATCTGGTTAATTTAAACATTAAATCTAAGGTAAATCCTATCGAGGATGTCACAACGGCTCCCTATAAAAATGCTAAATTTCATAATACAGCGCCACGTAAACCAATGACTTTCTCTGATACCGCAGCATTGTGGGTGCGTTTCTTTACGGATAAAAAAGTCGATACGGTACCCAATATCGATATTCCTGTTCGCGCCATTAGTCGTGCTGATTTAGATGACTTGAGCACAGATACCATTCACCTAGTGAAACTTGGCCATTCCTCTATTTTGTTAAAAATGTATGGTAAATACTGGCTTATCGATCCGGTATTTTCTGATCGAGCTTCGCCATTCCAGTTCATTGGCCCAAAAAGATTCCACCAGCCGCCCATACGTTTAGAAGACTTACCGCCTATCGATAAGGTACTGATTTCCCATAACCATTACGATCATCTAGATAAAGCCAGCATCAAGGTTTTGCGCGATAAAGCACAAGAGTTTTTGGTGCCAAAAGGCGTAGATGGGGATCTGGTTGATTGGGGTGTCGAGGCCAATAAAATCATCAGCTTCGATTGGTGGCAGGAGCATCAAACTGGTCAAGGTTTGGTCGCCTTCACACCCACTCAGCACTTTTCAGGACGAGGAATGGGAGACGGCAATGCAACCTTGTGGGGAGCGTGGGTCATCAAAACGCCTCATGAAAGCCTATTTTTTAGTGGTGATTCTGGCTACTTCTCTGGATTCAAAGAAACGGGAGATAAATACGGGCCATTCGACCTTACTATGATAGAAACCGGTGCATATGATAAAGACTGGGCCGATATTCACATGAAGCCCGAAGAAAGCGTTCAGGCAAATATCGACCTACAAGGGAAGACCATGATGCCCATTCACAACGGCACATTCGATCTTGCCTTTCATACATGGCATGATCCATTTGATCGTGTCGTGGTGGAAGCAAAAGCCCGAAATGTCACCTTGAGCACACCAGAATTTGGCCGTATTTTTTCGATTCAGGATTTACCACCGCTAACACCTTGGTGGCAAAAAGGCTCGACCAAGTAAAATACCATTACAAACATAAAAAACCCCGATACCAATGATTGGTATCGGGGTTTTCAGTCTAGGTTCACTATTGTGAATCTACAATCGGTTTTAATACACTGCTAAGCGAAATTAAAAGGCCAACTCATCAGTGGCATCTTTGTCTTCTGCCGCGTCAGCTTTATCATCTGCTTTAATTTTCTTAGGCAATAAATCTTCACGGATTTTGGCTTCAATCTCTGCGGCAATTTCAGGGTTGTCCGCTAAGAATTGAGCGGCGTTGGCTTTACCCTGACCGATCTTATTACCATTGTATGCGTACCAAGCGCCCGCTTTATCAACAAAGCCTTGCTTAACGCCTAAATCGATCACTTCACCCATGCGGTAAATACCAGCACCGTACATGATCTGGAATTCAGTTTGCTTGAACGGCGGAGCAATCTTGTTTTTCACCACTTTAACGCGGGTTTCATTACCAATTACTTCATCACCCTGCTTCACTGAGCCAATACGGCGAATATCCAAGCGAACAGAAGAATAAAACTTAAGCGCATTACCACCTGTGGTCGTTTCAGGAGAACCGAACATCACACCAATTTTCATACGAATTTGGTTAATGAAAACAACCAAACAATTGGCGTTTTTAATAGAACCTGTCAACTTACGCATTGCTTGAGAAAGCAAACGAGCTTGAACACCAACAGAAGAACTGCCCATTTCGCCTTCGATCTCAGACTTAGGCACCAAGGCCGCTACCGAGTCGACAATGACGACATCAACACTGTTAGAGCGAACCAACATATCCACAATTTCAAGTGCTTGCTCACCCGTATCTGGCTGAGAGATTAAAAGGTCTGAAATATTCACCCCAAGCTTTTCAGCATAAGAAGGGTCAAGCGCGTGCTCGGCATCGATAAAAGCACAAGTTTTACCTTGCTTCTGAGCTTCAGCAATCACACTCAAGGTTAGGGTTGTTTTACCTGAAGACTCTGGTCCATAGATTAAGGTTATATAGAAGAAATACTCAATAATGGTACAGGTTATTAATTAGGTGAATTCCAAGCTTACAACATTAAGTTTGACTACTTATATGTGTGGGATAAGCCCACCGGCCCTTTCTAGTTTCTAGTTTCTAGTTTCTAGTTTCTAGTTTCTAGTTTCTAGTTTCTAGTTTCTAGTTTCTAGTTTCTAGTTTCTAGTTTCTAGTTTCTAGTTTCTAGTAGGGACGCTTTCAATTCCTTCATTAGCCAATTCATTTCTACAAACTTCTAATACAAACCCTTTGATCGGCTTTGTATTTGCATTTGCATTCTGCCCCATTAGAGTTACACAAACTTCAGCTTTATAACTAAGGTGTTGGTCAAACCTGCTGTTCCATTCCGGATCATAGCCATAGTCCCAGTCCCTAGCACGTCTTTCGAATAAGGCCCAAAAAGTTGCAAAACAGGTGAGTTTTATGAAGCCTCGTCAGACAGAGACCATACCCCAAAAGGATTTATTCCAACCTCAGCTCGTTGACATCATTAACTCCAATTATCCTAAAATTCATCATTAATTCCCCTCGTGAATGTTGAGCAGTTTTTCAGCAATGAAAAGGTCTTGAAGCGCGATGCCTGAACTATCAAAAATCGTAATGTCATTCGCTGACGTTCGTCCAGAGGATGTAGCGTTAATCACTTCTCCAATGTTGGTTATATTGCTGTTGCTAGTATGTTGAAGTTCGCCAATCTCAACCGATTGTTTGGCGAAGTCGCAAAACAATAAGGCGTTTGAATACAGTTCGACAGGAAGTTCCTGTTTGCCTTTCTTATCCGCTCCCATGGCTGAGATATGGGTGCCAGGTTTTACCCACTCAGCGCGAAATAAGGGTTCGCTTGAGGTGGTTGCTGTGACAATAATGTCAGCGCTCATACAGGCGAACTGGGCATCGACGGCTTTGGCATTTAGTCCTTTTGCTTTTAACCTTTCGACAAAAATATTGGTTTTCTCAGTAGAACGACCAACGACGAACACAGAGTTAATTGATCTCACATTACACACCGCCATGGCTTCATATTCTGCTTGGTGACCCGTTCCAAAAATGGCTAAGGTGGTTGAGTCTTTTCGAGCTAAATAATCAACGGCGACGGCATCTGCGGCAGCTGTGCGATAAGCGTTTACCGCACTGGCTTCAATGATGGCTTTTAATACGCCTGTTTCTGGGTCAAGCAAGAAAATTGTTGTGCCATGGCAAGGCCGTCCTAGTGACGCATTGTTCGGCCAATAGCTTCCGGTTTTCCAACCGACAACCTTATCGGTACAAGCGGCTTTCAGTGAAAACACGGTATTTGGGGCGGCACCACCTGCATTGACGACAGGAAAGAGTGTCGCATTGTCGGAAATAACGGCCGTTAACGCATTTTTAATAGCGTCATAGGCCAATTCGTGTGTGATGAGTTTGGATGTGTGTGCTTCATTAAGATGGATCATATTACCAGCCTTGTATGCGGTTCCAAGTTTCGTAAGTGTTTTCTAGATGATCAAAAACATGATAAGACGTGTGCATGGATGTCGTTGCGCAAGCGTGATTCGGTAGAATGTGTAACCGTGTTCCTATGGGGAAGTCATCGTGATTGATGGCTTGCGCTGTCGCACTGGCAACAATGCCATGCTCCTGATTAGCGCTGATGACCTTCATGTGACTTAGTAATTGGCCATCAGCGTTTGCAACAAGGCCATAGCCGCAATCTTTAGATTGTTCAGCAGTACCTTTGTCTGCAGATAGTGCCATCCATCCAGCATCAATAAATAGCCAGCCTTTTTCTTTGTTGTGTCCTATAACCGTTGCGACAACCGTAGCAGCAATATCATTTGTATTGCATACCCCGATGCCTGTCATGACCAAATCAAAAAAAGTATAAACACCTGCTCTTACTTCGGTGATGCCTTCTAATTCCGTGTAGTTATGTGCGGTTGGTGTTGAGCCGATGGACACAACTTGGCAGTGAATGTCGTGTTCTAACAACTTTTTAGCGGCTAAGCGGGCTTGATCGACTTCATTTTGTGCTGCTTGTTGCAGGCTGGTTTTATCGGCGCAATGATAGGACTCGCCAGCATGGGTGAGAATGCCAAAAAAACTTCCTTGCCCTTGGTTTAAGGTATCTGCAATGGTGATCAGTTTTGGGTCATTCGGTGCTATACCACCTCGATGCCCATCACAATCAATTTCAATTAAAACATGAATAGAGCAATTGTTTGTTTCACAGTAGCGATTAATGCTTAGAGCTTGATCTAGGCTATCAAGAATGACCATCATGCTAGCGCCTTGCTCATTAAGGGCGTGGATTCTATCCAGTTTGTCTTCCACTATACCGACTGCATAAAGCACATTGGTGTATCCTGCTTCGACCAAGGACTGTGCTTCTTTTATAGTTGAAACCGTAATAGGGCTTTGTTTATCGGTGAGTAAATATGGCAATGCCTCAATAGAGCGGATGGTTTTAAAATGGGGGCGTAGATCTGTATTGAAGCCGCTTAGGATCCTATTAAGTCGCTTGATGTTATGTAGAAATTTTACTTTATCGACAGCTAAAAAAGGAGTGTTTAACGCTCGCGCTTTTTTATCGAGGTCGTGTTTTGTTTTTACTTTCATGTCAGTTTCAACCCTATGTGATGATTAAGTTGTAGTATTTGGTGAAAGTGATTTAAAGTAAATTAATCTGATATTACTGATTGGTTAAGTTGGAACTTAATGATAACAACGGAAGATTTGTCTTTTTTACTGGAACTTAGTCGTTGTAAGACAATGGCTGAAGCGGCTCGTGTGCTGAATGTAAGTGCCCCCTCCGTGACGTTAAGGGTTCAGCATATTGAGAAAAAATTAGCGGTGCCTTTGGTGCAGAGACCGTCTCGAGTGGTGAGCTTGACCGATGAGGCTAAGTTGCTAGTGGAGAAGGGAGAGCTAATTTTAGAGCAGATTGATGATTTACAAACACAGCTTAATGACGTGAGATCGCATGTAGTAGGTAAATTAAGAGTACTCGCGCCACTGGGTTTTGGTAATGATTACGTCGCTAAATTATTAGCTAAATACAAAATAAACCACCCTGGATTGGAAATTGAGTTAGAGCTATCAGATAACCCGAACTGGTCTACTCACCATAAATGGGATGTGATTATCTATATTGGAGAGCTGAAAAATTCGTCTTTGAAAATGATTCCGTTAGCGCGGAATAAGCGTTTTATTTGCGCTTCTCCTGATTACCTCAAGAAAAATGGAGTCCCCCAAACGCCTAAAGATTTGTTAAGTCATACCTGTATTGCTCTGCGAGAAAACAATGAAGACGTCACGCTTTGGGACTTTAAAAACCTTGATGGTGAACGTTTCTCGATTCGTATTCACCCAAGCTTGGCAAGTAATGAAGGGCGCGTGGTTAAAGATTGGGCTCTTTTAGGATTGGGCATCATTATGCGATCAGAGTGGGACGTATCGCCAGAAATAAAGCGGGGAGAATTAGTACAATTACTTTCTAGTTATCAGTTGCCTGATGCTGATATTGTTGCTTTGGTGAGCAGTGGGAAAAATGAACGTTCAGCACGAGTATCTGGCTTTATTGATATGTTAAAAACATCATTAAGTATGCCCCCATGGAAAAAGACCTAGATACAAAAGATCACGAATGAATCTTTCGGGGTTTAAAGGGAGGTGAATCAAGAAAATGCATCCATACCACGACATTTAACGCGGAACTCATGCCGTTTTCTCAACAGAGTTCAGGAATGCTCCAACTTGTTTTAAAGGGTCATAGTCTGACTATTAGAGTTAACTAAATATTTTTATGCCGAATCTGCTGCGTTTAGATTACGAGAAAATTCTACTTTGGACTGCTGTTATTTTTTTAGGGGGGGGTTACCCTTACTTTGTAATTCATAAGCCAAACCAATCGATAACGCCTGCGCCAAACATAATGAAGAAGACAAAGAGCGGAAAGAGTCTATCTCTGCTTCTTTTACAACAAAACAGACCGATGCAATAGAAGCTAACGGACTTATCTGATTGTCCGTAATAATAATGAGAGGCACATTCTTCTCTAGTGCCGATCTCGCAACACTTTGCGTTTCCGCTGCATAAGGATGAAAACTCACCGCAATAAGCACATCATTCTTATCTAAAGCGCTAGCCTGTTCCTTATACATACCACCCACACCATCAACCAGATACGCTTTTTGATCAATATTACGCAAGGCATAGGCAAAATAACTGGCGACAACAAAAGCACGTCTTACACCGACAATGTGCGCGGCATGTGCATGAGACAATATCTGTATTGCCTTATCCAAATCCTCAGCCGATGTCGTTTCACCCAAATGTCCAAGCGCTATCGCATTCGCATTAGAAAAACGAGTTAATAATTGGGATGGTGACTGTTGATTAAAGTCTTCCCCAAACACTTCCCTAGCCAAACGAATTCGATCTTGATAACTCGGGGCTTCTTCAATTAAGTTTTGCTGAAATAACTTCTGCATTTCACTAAAGCCACTAAAACCAAACGCATTTGCAAACCGAACCCACGTAGAAGGATGTACTCCAGCTTCTTTAGACAAAGTAGCAACTGTACCAAAAGCAACTTCGCTTGGCGCATCTAATACAAACTCAGCGACCTGGCGAAGTCGTTTACTTAATTTTGAATAATGCTGTTTAATAGTCTCTTTCAAATCTGTTAGAGATTCTGGGGCAAGGACATCTGACATGTAATACTCTCTGTACTCAAAGTTCTCCCCAAAAAAACAAGCATCATCACATAGAAAAATTGTGAGCCTATAGAGAGAAGTAATTATTGCAATTTTAGAATAAAAATTCTAGCTTAGTAATTAGTAACATGTCTAGTATCAAAACGTCTAGACAAAGACACTTATTCAATAAAACATAGGATATTGAAATTGAACGAAACAGATCGTAAATTTTTTCGCCCAAAATGGCGTCGTGTTGCAACTACTATATTCTGTTTTTGCTGGACATTGGTCGAGTGGTTATCAGAAGAACCATTCTGGGGGATCATTGCTGCAGGTATCACTTTTTATTGTTTATGGCACTTTTTTTATAAATTCGATGAAAACCAAGGTGCATAAGACATTAAATTCCACACTAAGATATCCACCCTAATAACAACTACGAACTGCATAATATCAGGTTATTTTCTATGTCTAAAAGACCGACTATTCACGATTTAGCTGATGCAGCAGGCGTTAGCATCGCAACTGTGGATCGAGTATTGAACAAGCGCTCTAAAGTACGTGAGTCAACATCTCAGCGTGTTCTATTAGCAGCTGAAGACATTGGTTATCATGCTTCTGGCTTACTCAAAAGACGTGTTCGCGAATCGAAACCAGTTAAACGATTGTCCATTTTACTGCAACGCAGTAATGATGAATTCTATAAAGAGCTTGGTGCGGCAATTTGTAACGCATGCTCACAAGAAACGCAGTTTCAGTTCGCAACGAAAATCGTTTTTATGGATGAGGTCTCTCCTGAATACATTACAGACAAGATCATCCAAGAAGGCGGACATGCAGATGGCATTGCGCTTGTGGCATTGGACGACCACACGCTAAATCGCCATATTGAACAGCTCGTTGAACGAGGTATTCACGTTTTTACTATCTTGTCTCCTCTCTCGACCAATACTTGTACAGGTCATATTGGTGTCGATAACAGAAAAGCAGGACGTACCGCAGCGTGGGCTATTTCAAGACTAACAACCACACTAGGGAAAATTGGAATTCTCTTGGGCAGTCATCGTTATTTAAATCAAGATATCGCCGAAATTAGCTTCATATCCTACTTTCGAGAAATTCAGCATAACTTTCATTTGCTTCCGCCGTTGACAAATTTAGATGACGAAAATCTGGCTTATCAAGCCACAAAGGAACTCTTGGTAAAACATCAAGATCTGACCGCTATTTATAGCGCCGGCGGTGGAGTAAAAGGCATCATACAAGCGTTAAAAGAAGACAAAAAAGATCAAAAAATAACGCTCATTTGTAACGAACTCACCTCTTACACTCGCTTAGCCCTGAGTGATAACACAATCGACATGATCATTGCTACGCCAGTACAAAAACTCGCCTACAGACTTTCCGACCTGTTTGCAGAATCATTCAGTAGTAAAAAACACCAAAAAATTGCACCGGTTAAACTATCAGTCGAGCTACATGTCGCAGAAAACCTATAAAAACCGTCAAACTGTTCTATCTCTTCTAACCCTATAATTTTCAGCAATACCAAAGCCGAATTTATGGGTTATATGAGATAGGTATTCCAAAGTTTGTTTTTAATAAAATATTAACCAGCACCACCATTATACAAAGGTTTTCTACGAGTATAAAAAACCGCTCAATGAAACACTGAGCGGTAACGGAAGAGTTCAAATTCCCGGCAATGTTATTATGGTAAACAATAATGCTAAGTAGTTTTCTTACGCTTATTCTGACGTTGCTGGTCAATGATAACAGCAGTAACAATGATGGCCCCTTTGATTATATCTTGGTAATAAGCGTCAATTCGAAGGAAGGTAAAACCAGACAGCATCACCCCAAGAATTAAGGCTCCAATCACAGTTCCAGCAATTCTACCTCGGCCACCAGATAAAGAAACCCCACCAATAACAGCTGCGGCAATGGCATCCAATTCATACATCAGCCCCATACCAGCTTGAGCTGTTTTAATACGTGCAATCGCAACCATGGCCGCCAATCCAACTAACAAACCAGCAATTGCATAGACCTTGATTAGGTGACGATCAATATTGATACCAGAAACACGGGCCGCTTGAGGGTTTGCACCAATAGCATAAGTAAACTTACCAAAGCGTGTATAACGCATTACCACGTGGAAAATAATCGCTACAACTATAAAGATAACAACAGGCATCCAACGGTCTAAGGCATTCCCTAACATAGCAAATTCATTTGTAAAACCAGATACTGGGCTACCATCAGTATACCAGCGAGCCACACCACGAGCAGACACCATCATTCCTAATGTAGCAATAAATGGTGGTATACGTGTTTTTGTAACTAACCAGCCATTAACAAAACCAGCAGCAGCACCTACAGCAAGCCCGACCATCAATGGTATAAAGAATGGCAAATCCGTTAACGATGGTGATATCACTTTGGGCCAACTGCTGGATTGCGCAAAAGTAGCAGCTATCATGGCGGACATGGCGACAACAGATCCAGAGGATAAATCTATACCGCCAGTTATGATGACCATGGTCACCCCAATCGCAATAATACCAATAACAGAGACTTGTAATATTATGATTTGCAGGCGACTCATGTTCATCAAGAAGCTTTGACCAACAAATATCCAACCTAGTATTTCGAACATAATCGAAATACCTATTAATACTAATAAAATACTGACTTCTGCAGGAATACGCTTTTTCTTATGGGCTTCTTGGCCGTCATTCGCTTCTTTCACGGTGTTATCTAATGTAGTCATAAAAACCTCTTATTTTTCTAATTCAGTATTATTGCGCTGCCAAATTCATTACTGACACTTGATCAGCTTCAGAACGATCTAAAATGCCTGTAACACGCCCTTCGTGCATGACAAGTACACGATCACTCATACCTAACACCTCCGGCAGCTCGGAAGAAATCATGATAACCGCCACCCCTTTATGAGCTAACTGTGTAACCAAAGTATGGATTTCGGCTTTTGCACCGACATCAATACCTCGAGTAGGCTCGTCTAAAATCAAAATGCGTGGGTGAGTAAGCAACCAACGACCTATTAATACTTTTTGCTGATTACCACCTGAAAGATTCTCGATTGCCTCTTCCATATTTGGTGTTTTTACGCGCAATTTTCTACACAGTTCTTCAGACTCTTCATTTAACTTAGCTTGATTAACAAACCCGCCGCCATTCACAAAGTTCTCATGCAGAACGGCAGACTGAATATTCTCCTGAATATCTAACGATAAAAAACAGCCCGTTTCTTTCCTGTCCTCTGTTAGAAAAGCCATTCCTTTCATGATTGCATCATTTGGATTTTCGATATGAACTTCTTCACCATCAATCCAGACGGTTCCTGAATCTGCGGGAGTGACACCAAAAATAGCTTCCGCGACATTAGATCGACCAGAACCAACAAGGCCCGCAAAACCTAAAATTTCGCCAGCTCTTACATCAAATGACACATCATTAAATACGCCATCTAAAGTCAGGTTTTTTACTGATAGTAAAACATCACCTAACTCAACTTCTTCTTTTGGAAACATCTGATCCACATTACGACCAACCATCATATGGATTATTTCATCACGAGTGACATCAGCTGAGGCATGCGTTCCTATGTACTTTCCATCACGAAACACAGAAAACTCATCAGCGATTTCGAATAACTCGCTCATTTTATGAGTGATATAAACAATGCCGATCCCCTGCTTGCGTAAACCTCTAATAATTTCAAATAAATGAGCAACTTCAGTTTCAGTAATCGCTGAAGTCGGCTCATCCATAATTAATACATCAGATTCAAAGGAAACAGCCTTTGCTATTTCAACCATTTGACGGTTAGCTACAGATAAAGAGCTAATTTCATCTTCCGGATCAAGATTGATATTGAGACGTTCAAATAGTTCAGCGGTCATGGTGTGCATTTTTGCATGATCAATGAAACCAAATGCATTAGTTGGTTCACGTCTAATCCAAATATTTTCAGCGACAGTCATTTGATTCATCAATAGCAATTCTTGGTGAATCATGGCAATTCCAGACTGCTGCGCCTTCAAAGGCGTTTCTAAAGTAATAGGCTCGCCTCTTAATATTACTTGACCACTATCTGGCTGATAAATGCCCGCGATGACTTTCATCAAGGTAGATTTTCCGGCTCCATTTTCACCCATTAAGGCATGCACAGTACCTGGGCGAATTTTAAGCTGCACATCATCCAAAGCTAATACACCCGGAAATCCTTTAGAAACATTAACGATTTCTAATACGTATTCATTAGAGTGGTCCCTGGGAGGAGTTGCGCCACTCACAGACCCGGTTTCTTTAACAGCAGCGCTATTCATAACGCAATCCCTCCAATTTTTTATTTTAATAGGGTTAATCGTTTCTAAACCTAGAATTACTTAAGGTAATTATTAAGGTTTTTCGGTGTAACTAATTCAAATGGCACCCAAACCTTACGGTCAACAGTTTTGCCATTAATAAGTTTGACAGCTGTATCAACTGCGCCACGACCTTGACCATCTGCACTTTGATAAACCGTCACATCTAGCTCGCCCGCTTTCATTGCCGCCAGCGCATCTGTCGTTGCGTCAATACCAGCAATAACAACATCATCCATTGAGCGGCCTGATGCTTTCAGCGCTTGAATCGCACCAATAGCCATTTCATCGTTGTTTGCAACAACAGCATCAAATTGAATACCCGCAGCAATCCAGTTAGTCATTAAGTCACTACCCTTGGTACGCGACCATTCTGCAGTTTGTTGCTGAACGATTTTCAAGCCAGAACATTCAGGTGTATCAAGAACGTCATGAATATCTTGAGTCCGCTGAAGTGCAGCTTGGTTGGTCAACTCGCCCATCATAACTACGATATTGCCTTTGCCATTCAGCAAACGACACACTTCTTGAGTTTGAAGTGTCCCAGACACTTTCTCATCAGACGCTACAAACGCTTGATTTTTTGGAAGCAAATCAACGTTGATCGGTTGACGGTTAACATAAATCAGAGGGATACCTGCTGCTTGCGCATCATCTGAAATAGAGACCGTAGCATCAGTATCAACAGGATTAATAATGATGGCATCAACGCCAGAAGCAATGAAGTTCTGAACCTGATTTAATTGATTACCAACGCCATTTTTAGCATCTTCTATCTGAACATCAACACCCTGATCTTTTGCGGCAGATTGAATGCCATTACGCAAAACCGTTAGGAAGTTGTCATCGAAAAGAGCCATTGAAACACCGATTTTAAGGTCTGCTGCAGAAACAGATGTCGCCAAAAGCGAAGATGTAATAGCTGTAAGAAGTAATTTTTTCATTATGCGATTTCCTCGAAAGTGAGCGCTGATACGCTCTAGTTGTTTTTATTTTTCCGGTAAAACGCGCTTAGAGATCAAGGCAAGCAAAACTTATAGCTAACCATCCACCTCTAAACATCCGACTTGCTTATATTTTAGTAACATAATCAATTCGAACATATACATTCCACAATCACTGAATATGGAATATATATTCCAATTTGATTCATATTATGTATTTTGTCAAGCCTAAAGTTTGATTTAATTTGATTTAATTTGATAGGAACATTTGAGGGTATTTTTACCAACATTAACTTCCATCTAAACTCTATGATTAACGAAATTAGTCTACATCGATAGAAGACGGATTCGAACCATTTTGATGAATTAACATCGGAATGATGTTTTTTGATAGATTATGACATGTTTATCACAAACTTGATTGACGATTTTTTTTTGACAGATGTAGTATGCAAATAGAAAAATAATTCTAAAAAACCATTTTCGCTTATTCTTCACCTCAATAGGACTGATGATAAGCGATACTTAATAAAGGTATTAATACATGTCTACGCTACCTAAATTTGGCTTAAACCACATGGTTTGCCCTTCTTATTCCATTAAAGATTTCCTAACACTTTCTTCTCAGCTTAAAGCTCAAACAGTCGAATTTCGCAACGATGTTGGCGATAACAGCCTAACAGACCTAGCCTCTGCAAAAATGGCAGGGAAGTTGGCTGGTGAGCTCAATATCAAAGTGTTATCCATTAATGCACTCTATCCATTTAACGTTTGGAATGACGAACGCGCTCAGCAGGCTAGAGAAATGGCAGAGCTTGCAAAAGCTGCCAATGCTGAAGGATTAGTTGTTTGCCCTTTAAATGATGGCAATGAGGTCAGCTTTGAGGACCTTAAATATGCCTTATCAGAACTGGCAAAAATCTTAGAAGAATTTAATCTTAAAGGATTTGTTGAACCACTAGGCTTCCCCATTTCCTCACTGCGCTCTAAAAGAGTTGCTCTCGAAGCGATTGACGAAATTGGTAAACAGGACCTATTTTCTTTGGTTCATGACACCTTCCACCACAAAGGTGCAGGTGAAGATGAATTTTTCCCAGAACGTACTGGTTTAGTTCATATATCAGGTTTAGAAGATAGCATTACCTTTAATGACATGCTTGATGGTGACCGTGTTTTAGTCGGGCCAAATGATCGACTAGACAACGTTGGACAGCTTCGTACCCTACTTGCAGCTGGCTACAATGGTCCAGTCTCATTTGAACCATTCTCTAAGAAAGTCTGGAATGTGGAGAATCCAAAACAAGCCGTTCAAGAGAGTATCGATTACGTCAATAAAGCACTGACAAACTAGACCTTTTAATGCCCTAATTGAGAAAAATTTAAAAATAAAAAGCAGGTTTTAACATGAAGATAGCACTCGATCCCTATATGCACCGTCACCTTTCTTTAGAAGATTTGTGCCGAGCCACTAAAGAAATGGGCTACGACCACATCGAACTGTCGCCTCGTGCTGATTTTTTACAGTGGTGGACGCGTCCTCGCGTATATCCTGAACGTTTGCAAAACTTTAAAAAAGCCATGAAAGATCATGACGTTTCTTTGTCCACTATCCAACCCATGTATCGTTGGTCTAGCCCATACGAAGACGAATGGAAAATGGCTATGGATAACTGGAAAAGAACCATAGAAATTGCCGTTGAACTGGATAATCCGTTACTGATTTCTGAATTTGGTCGTGGTGGATCTCCTGAACGTTCTAATACTGACCGTCAGGGTATTCACACACCAGAAGCTTGTGAAAATGCATTTTGGCGCTCTATGGATGTGCTTGTCCCTCTGCTAGAAAAAGAAGGTTTAACCTTGTGTGTGGAGCCGCACCCAGAAGACTGGGTGGAAGAGATGGCTCCTGCTATCGATATTATCAAAACTATTAATTCGCCTGCGGTCCAATGTTCATACATTGCACCTCACTCGTTTTACTACGGAGATGACTTGGCAGAGACGATTCGCTCAACAAAAGGCATCTTGCAGCACGCTCGTGTAGCAGATACCTACAATCATAAAGGCTCTTCACAATTACGTTACATTGTCAATCCGCCAGGCTCTAACGCTCGAGTACATCAACATTTGGATATGGGCGAAGGCGAAGTAGACTGGGATACTTTCTTTAAGACACTACACGAAATTGGTTTTGATGGAGTGCTGTCCAGCTGTGTCTTTGCCTGGGAAGAAAGAGCGGAACAATCGTCTCGCTTTATGCGCGATGAAATCCAACTTTATGTTGATAAATATTGGCAAAAATAAAAATTTGATAAACACACCACAAAAATAATTATTGAGGAAACTAGAATGACAATTAAAATTGGCGTAATTGGTGTTGGTGCTATTGGCGCAGATCACACTCGACGCATCACAAACAAATTAACAGGTGCAGAAGTAGTTGCACTGACAGATGTGAACCAAGAGCAGGCAGAGAATGTAAAAAATTCGTTAGGTCTTAATGCGACAGTTTATAAAGATGGCCATGAACTTATCGAAAAAGGCGGTGTTGATGCCGTATTAGTAACGTCTTGGGGTGGCACTCATGAAGAATATGTTCTGGCTGCTATAAAAGCTGGCAAATATGTTTTTTGCGAAAAACCACTAGCAACAACAGCTCAAGGCTGCCAAAACATTGTGGACGCGGAAATAGCTGCAGGAAAGCGCTTAGTACAGGTTGGCTTCATGCGCCCATACGACTCTGGCTACAAAATGCTTAAAAAAGCCATTGACTCTGGAGCCATTGGTGAACCATTAATGATTCATGCTGCTCACAGAAATCCGAGCGTTCCAGAAATGTACATTACTCCGATGGCCATTCATGACACGCTAATACATGAATTAGACGTATTCCGCTGGTTACTAGATGACGAGTACGTATCTGCACAAGTCGTTTTCCCTCGTAAATCTAAATACGCGCACGATAAAGTCGCTGATCCACAAATCGTTATGCTGGAAACTAAAAAAGGCACTCGTATAGACGTTGAGGTTTTCGTAAATTGTCAATACGGTTACGACATCCAGTGTTCTGTAGTAGGTGAAGAAGGTGTAGTAAATTTACCTGAACCTCAAGCACTAAGCATGCGTAAAAACGCCAACTTAGGGCAGTCTATCTTAACCGACTGGAAAGACCGTTTTATTGAATCTTACGACGTTGAATTACAAGACTTCGTGAATGGTGTTCAAGCAGGTAAATTAACCGGCCCATCTTCTTGGAATGGTCTTGCTGCAGCCGTATCTGGAGATGCATGCGTTAAAGCACAGGAAAGCGGTTTGATTGAACCAATCAACTTGCCAGATCGCCCAGAGTTTTACCGTTAATAATTAGGCTTGTGTCGCCACGCAAATAAGCTTGGCGACTTTTTAATGACTTGCAAGCAGTTTTTGTGTTTTATGACATCTCTAGTATTTGACTTATCATCTACAGAGGCAGAATCGCATAATGGTAACCAAACATAGCTTATCTCTTACTCCAGCCATACGTGAAGTATATTTTGGCTTCGTCAAACACCCTGCAAAAAGCACGTTAGGACCTCGTATTCAGCGAGGCGTAGAGTTTGTATATGTACTCACTGGCAAAGTAGACATTGTCGTGGATGGGAAACAATACTCTCTGATGCCAAGCCATATGGCGATGCAACTTCCAAACAAAGAAGAACTGTTTATTTTTCATAGCGAACAGCAAACAGAACACTCTTGGTGCCAGTTAGATTTTCACGAATGTCCTGATGAACTTATCGAGCACTTAGCGTCCTTACCCTGTATTTTACCCGTTACCCAGGAGATTGAGCAATTAATGGAGTTGGGGTTAAGTATCACGAATACACAAACAGTTAATAATCAGACGATTTTATATCGACTGGGCGAAACCTTATTACAGTATTATCAAGAAATTGCTTACTTAGAAAAAAGTGCTCGCCCTCATCCCACCTCACGCGTAGTCAGATATGCAATTCACTATATACAACAGAATTTCTCGACTAACATTCAACTTGACGATCTAGCCTCTGCTTCTTATTGTTCAATTAATCATTTGATCAACCAGTTCAAAGCCAGCTTTCACATGACACCTATGCGCTACCTTTGGCAATTTCGGCTAGACCGTTCTGAAGGCTTGCTGCGTCACACTAGCCTACCCATATCAGTGATTGCAGAACAATGCGGCTTCGCCTCTCCCTTTCACTTTTCACGTCTGTTTAAGCTTCGGCATCAGCTATCGCCTAGCCAGTATCGCCAAGATAAAACTGAATAACCTTATAAATAAGTAAATTTGAATTCCTTTAACGCTGCATCGATAAAGCGAATCGTATCGTAAAATTAGCACTCTATGTGATCCTAGATATCTATTTCAAAATCCCAGTCATGTACCAACACATTATAAGTGGCGCACAATAAAACCATAAGATAAGCGTGATGCCGCCATCAATATCACCTTATAACCAATAAAAATAACAACTGATATCAGTTGCTTAATGTAAACCTGATATTACTTATGGAGCCCAATATGCCAACCAGAGTAACTTACGACTACAGTTTGACGGGCGATGCGAGCCAAAAAGCACAGCAACAAGGCCTCGTGTCTGCCACCTGGTATCAAACAGACATTCCAAGAAAAACCATGAAAGCTTTGATGAAGCGTTCGGATGCGCCTGCGATTCGTGATACCGCCATTTGGTTTATTGCGCTTTTTGTTTTCGCAGGGATGATAAATTTCGCCTGGGGAACTTGGTGGGTGGCTCCTTTGTTTTTTATCTATGCATTACTCTATGGGACAGCCTCAGATTCTCGTTGGCACGAATGTAGTCATGGCACAGCATTCAAAACCCCTTGGATGAATAGTGTTGTCTATTATATCGCGAGCTTTATGGTAATTCGCGAACCCAAGATTTGGAAATGGAGCCATGCTCGCCATCATACAGACACTATTGTGGTTGGACGCGATTATGAAATTATGGGGCGTCGCCCAACGCGTGTATTACGTCATATTCTTGCCCTATTTGGTCTGCCACAAACATGGGGAACATTAAAAAGCTTAACTCGCCATGCGTTAGGTCGACTATCTACCGATGAGAACAGTTTTGTTCCGGCCTCTGAATATAAGTCTATATTTCAAACTGCGCGTCTCATGCTGATTCTATACGTAGTTATCATTGCGACAGCTGTGTATTTTCGCTCTTGGTACTTTGCCATGATGATTGGCCCATTACCGGCGATGGCTGGTGTATGGCTAGCCTATATATTTGGATTAACCCAGCACGCTGGATTAGCCGAAAATGTGTTAGATCATCGTCAAAATTGCCGCACAATTTACATGAATCCAGTAATGCGCTTTCTCTACTGGAATATGAATTACCACACAGAACATCATATGTTCCCGATGGTGCCTTACCATCAACTTCCTCAGCTTCACCAACTGATGAAAGGAGACTGCCCGCCAGTTTACCCAAGCACATGGAGCGCACTCAAAGAAGTTGTCTCTGCAATGTGGCGCCAACGCAAAGACCCGAATTATTCCATAAAACGAGAAAATTTCTAATGCCCCCTAATGGCTCATGCTTAACAAAGGATTAAGCTCTGGAATTAATAAGTATCTAATCATTCTATAAAAACAATTAAAAACGGGAGAACAACTATGTCTAACTGGATTGAAGTATGCCCTCTGGATGAGATCGACGAAGAAGATGTCATCCCCTTTAACCATAGTGAACAAACCTTTGCTATTTATCGCTGCCCTGAAGGCGAAGTATTTGCCACTAGCGGCTTGTGCACCCATGAACGCATTCATCTTGCTGACGGTTTGGTAATGAATGAAATCATTGAATGCCCCAAACACAACGGCAGGTTTAATTACAAAAATGGGCAAGCACTCGGCGCACCTGTATGTGAGCATTTAAAAACCTTTAACACCAAGGTTGAAAATGACGTTATTTACCTAGAATTAAACACCCAATAATTAAGCAGCCTCGAGGTAAGTATCCCATGAATTCAATGTTAATCATCGGGGCCGGAGAAGCTGGTGTCCGTGCAGCACTTAAATTGCGAGAATTAAATTCGAGTGTTCCTATCACCATAATTGAAATGGAAAAAGGCGATCCATATGAACGCCCACCACTGTCAAAATCGAGCCTAACTGCCGAATTATTCGAGCCTAAAAACATTGTGACAAAAGCTCAGCTAACAGAACAACACATTCAGTTCATAGATGGTGTGCTTGTTGAGTCCATTGACGCTCAAGCTAAGCAGGTAACCTTATCTAATCACAAAAAATTAATGTTCGATAAGTTACTCATAGCTACTGGGGCATCTGCACGTACCCTACCATTCGCCAATGCCTCTGAAGAGGACCTTGAGCACTTCGTGTTTACTTTACGAACAGCAAGCGACTGTCAACGAATACGAAGCAAGGTATTAGCAGGACAAAAAGTCGTGCTAATTGGCGCAGGTTTTATTGGTTTAGAGTTAGCTGCTAGCCTTCAAGCACAACAAATAAAAGTCACTGTACTCGAGACTCAGCCACGAATTCTACAAAGAGCAGTGCCTGAAGCAGTTGCTCGAATACTACACCAAGCACATCATCAAAACGGTACCGAAATTAAGCTTAATTCGTCTATTGAAAATGTCACTTTTGATCATCAAGCACGCATCACCCTGTCGTCAGGAGAGCATCTGGATGCAGACTGGCTTGTGGTCGGCATCGGCTCTATCCCCAACATAAATATTGCACAGCAAGCAGAACTAGAAATTGACAACGGTATCAAAGTTAACATACAGATGCAGACATCTCACAAGGATATTTATGCTGCGGGCGATGTGTGTTCTTTTCCTTATACCGTCACTCAGCAGCGAGTCCGCTTGGAGTCTTGGCGCTGTGCACAAGAGCAAGCAGAAGTTGCAGCTCAAAACATGCTTGGAGGCCGTAAAGTATACGACCTAGCTCCTTGGTTTTGGTCAGACCAATACAATCTAGGTTTGCAGATGGTTGGGTTGCCTCTAGGAGCCACACATTCAGTGACTCGGTTATTAGGAGAGTCGTCTTGTTTGCATTTTGAAGCTCACAGTGACGGGCATCTTTTATCAGCGTGCGGGGTTGGTGTCGGTAACCAAATAGCTAAGGACATAAAACTTGCTGAACGCCTTATTAACCAAAGAAAAACAGTATCAATAGAAGAGTTAGCAGACCCGTACGTCAAACTTAAAGACCTTTTGAAAAAGTAGCAGGCTATCAATGAATTTAATTATTTTGCAGTCCATGTGGGCAATGGAAAACATATTACCCAACGGTGAAACTCTGCCTATGCCTGACGCAGTGACTCGCATTGCTCAACATGGATTCCATGGTGTAACAGACCATATGATGGAAGCTAAAAAAGTCGCACCTTTGATGACTGAACTAAAAGCACATGGACTAACCATGGAAGGGCAATGTTTTCCAGCTAACATTGATGAACTAAAACCCGCCATTGAATTAGCCGCTCGTTATAAGCCTCATCATATCACCATCCAGCCCAATATCCGTACTCGCAATCTGAAAGAAGCGATTCAGCTGTTAGAAGGCTGGCAGCGCTTAGCAGAACAAATTGACACACCTGTATTAGTTGAAACTCACCGATACCGACTTACGAATGACTTACTTTTCACTCTAGAAATATTAGCAGAAATGCCAAATCTGAAGTTGCTAGGTGACCTCTCTCATTATGTTGCAGGGCATGAAATACCACTTGATGAAGACGCCAGTGAAGATATCAAACACTTGCAAATCATTATGTCTCACTGCCATGCATACCATGGCAGAGTTGCCAATCGCGAGCAGGTGCAAATCCCTATCAGCTTTCCTCAACACAAACTCTGGGTCGATGCTTTTTATGATTTATGGAAATGGGGCTTCGCTAATTGGCAACAACGTGCCAATCAAGACGATACCTTGTCGTTCACCTGCGAATTAGGAACACGCCCCTATTCAATAACAGATCAACATAATCAAGACATTACAAATCGCTGGAATGAGTCTTTGATACTAAAGGAAATGGCCGAAGATATTTGGCAAGAAACTTATTCGTTGTCAAAAAATTAGAAAAAAACAGATTTTTCATATAAATAAAAAAATGTTTCATTTATATGCAATGGAAATGGCATACAAACACGAAAAATAAAATGCAACACTTTGTTTTTTAAAGAGATTATTTAAATAAAAACCAATCGTGATTTTTTTATTCTAATCTATTGATAATATAGAATATATATTCTAATATTACCATAGATATATTAATCAATAAAAAAACAGCCACTTCATTTTTGACAAAGTGCTACTCACCTTGTTGTCATTTCGGCTGATATGGGAGATGAAGAATCATGCACAAAGATAAAACGTTAGACCTTATTTGTCTTGGACGCGCAGCAGTCGATATGTATTCAGAACAAATAGGCAGCCGTTTAGAAGACGTTAGTAGCTTTGCAAAATACCTAGGTGGCTCCTCTGGCAACATGGCTTTTGGTACTGCACGTCTTGGCCTAAAAAGTGCCATGCTAACCCGTGTAGGGAATGAGCATTTGGGGCGTTTCGTTAAAGAAGAATTGGGCCGTGCAGGCGTAGACACTAGCCATGTTATCACTGATCCAGAACGCTTAACGGCTTTGGTCATCCTAGGTATCAAAGATCAGGATACCTTTCCCCTCATTTTCTACCGAAATGATTGTGCAGACATGGCTGTCAGTAAAGACGATTTTGACGCTGAATTTATTGGCTCAGCAAAAGCGCTTGTTATTACTGGCACTCATTTTTCTACAGAAAGCACTTACGAAACCAGCAAACAGGCTATCGCCTATGCTAAACAAGCTGGCACAAAATGCGCTTTGGACATCGACTACCGCCCTGTTCTTTGGGGATTAACCAGCCCCGGCGACGGTGAAACTCGCTTCATTTCTAACGCAAAAGTCTCTACTCACTTACAAAGTATTTTGGCTGACTTTGATCTTATCGTTGGAACAGAAGAAGAAGTCCATATTGCCGGTGGAAGCACAAACACTATTGCGGCATTGAAAAAAATTCGTGAACTAAGTAACGCCACTATAGTACTTAAACTGGGTTCTCAAGGCTGTACTGTACTTGAAGGTGCAATCCCTAACTCTATGGATGACTTAAAACTGCATGTTGGCGTTCGCGTAGATGTACTCAACGTCCTTGGTGCTGGCGATGCGTTCATGAGTGGTTTCTTGCGAGGCTGGATTCGTGGCGAATCAGCAGAGCAATCTTGTACCTATGCCAATGCATGTGGTGCTCTGGTTGTATCACGTCATGGTTGTGCTCCAGCTATTCCAAGTGCGGAAGAACTGGATAACTACATAGCTCGTGCGGAACAAATTAAACGCCCAGATTTAGATCGTGAACTGAACCATTTACATCGAGTCACCACAGAGCGATTACCTTACAACTGGCAAGATCTATGTATTTTTGCTTTCGACCATCGTAAACAACTCTTTGATATGGCTCGTGAAGAAGGTGCAGATCCTTCTCGCATTAAAAGACTCAAACGCCTATTAGTTGATGCATTAGATGTAGGTGCTCGAGAGATAGGCGGCAGCCAATACGGAGTACTCATTGACGATACTTATGGTCAAGATGCGCTAAATGCTGTCACGGGTCGCGGTCTTTGGATTGGGCGTCCTGTTGAACTTCCAAGCTCTCGCCCTATTGAATTAGAAGGCGGACGTAGCATTGGATCTCGTCTTAAAAACTGGCCGAAAGAGCACATAGTAAAATGTCTTGTTTTTTATCACTCCCAAGATGAAATTGAGATGCGCACTGCTCAAGAACGCCAAGTAATCGAGCTATATAAAGCATGCTGCGCTTCAGGTCATGAACTTTTACTGGAAATTATTCCGCCACGAGACAAAGAGTTTGATGACAGTGTGTTCACTGACTCTATCAAACGCTTCTATCACTTAGATGTACGCCCAGATTGGTGGAAACTACCTCCTCAGTCTAAGTCAAACTGGAAGGCAATTACTGACATTATCAATCATCATGATAAACATTGCCGTGGTGTAGTAATGTTAGGTCTAGATGCTCCAATGAACGAGCTCAAAGAAGGCTTTGCAAACAGTGCAGGATTCGATATTTGTAAAGGCTTTGCTGTTGGACGATCTATTTTTAGTGAGCCAAGCCGTGCATGGTTAGGAAATCGTTATAGCGATCAGCAACTTATCGACGCTATCGTATCGAATTATTTGGAACTCGTATCCTACTGGAAAGAACGTCACAGCGCTCAGCCACAACAGAAACAGGCTTAAAGGAAACCCACATGACAACAATAAAACTTACCATGGCGCAAGCCGTCGTCAGATTCATGATGGCGCAAAAAGTAGAAACTGACAGCGGCATTCAACCTATGTTTGTCGGTGTTTGGGGGATTTTTGGACACGGTAACGTCGCTGGTTTAGGTGAAGCGCTTTACCATGTAAAAGACAAACTTCCAACTTATCGTGCACACAATGAGCAAGGTATGGCACATGCCGCCATTGCTTATTCAAAAACTAAAAACCGCCAGCAAATGATGGCCTGTACCGCATCTGCAGGCCCTGGCGCTGTTAACATGGTAACCGCTGCCGCAGTCGCTCATGTGAACCGTATCCCCGTCCTGTTTCTTCCTGGCGATACTTTCGCAACGCGTATGCCTGATCCGGTGTTACAGCAGGTGGAAAACTTCCAAGACATGACAATCACATCAAACGATTGTTTTCGCCCAGTTAGTCGTTTCTTTGACCGAATTACTCGTCCTGAACAATTATTGACTTCACTGCCTCAAGCGATGCGAGTTTTAATGGATCCTATCGAATGTGGACCCGCGACACTTGCCCTACCTCAAGATGTGCAAACCATGACATTCGATTATCCATTAAGCTTTTTTGATGAAAAAGTACATCGTCTACGCCGCCAAGAACCGGATTTCTATGAATTAAATGATGCCCTAAAACTGATCCGTCAGGCTAGAAAACCTGTCGTAATTGCTGGAGGTGGTGTCCATTATTCCGGCGCTCTGAAAGAGTTTGACAACTTTGTTAGTCAATTCCAGCTCCCTGTTGGCGAAACTCAAGCGGGTAAAGGTGCTCTTCCTTGGGATCACAAATATAACATGGGAACCATAGGTGTAACTGGGGCAGCATCAACAAACAAGTTGTGTGCTGAAGCCGATTTAATTATTGCCATTGGAACTCGATTGGGTGATTTTGCATCGGGGTCACGCTCGATGATAAATCCAGATGCCAAAATCGTTAGCATCAATGTGGCATCTTTTGATGCGATTAAACACAAAGGCCAAGCCTTAGTTGGTGATGCAAAACTGACACTTACTCTTTTAAGTAAAGCACTTCAAGGCTGGAAAATTGATACAGATTGGAGCGTTAAAGCTGAAGCAGAACGAGTTGACTGGCAAAAAGTCATAGATAAAGTCACTGCAGATCGAGGCACACAACTACCAAGCGACGGTGAAGTCGTCGGTGCGGTAAACCGCGCAGCAGGCGAAAAAGACATGGTGGTTTGTGCTGCTGGCGGTTTGCCTGGCGAATTACAAAAACTGTGGCGTACTCGTTACAGTCGTGGCTACCACATGGAATACGGCTATTCCTGTATGGGCTACGAGCTTGCAGGCGGACTAGGTGCAAAAATGGCAAGCCCTCAATCAGAAGTGTTTGTTATGGTAGGTGATGGTTCTTACCTAATGCTGAACTCTGAAATTGCTACTTCCGTAATGATAGGACAGAAAATCATTATGGTAGTCTTAGATAACCGAGGCTATGGTTGTATTCACCGTCTTCAGCAATTCTGTGGCGGCCCTGGCTTCAATAACATGTTGGATGATTGCTTAACCATCCCTGAAGGCGCACCAAAAATAGATTTTGCCGCACACGCCAAATCAATGGGTGCAAGCTCTGAAAAAGTGACCACTATAGCGGAACTCGAAGAAGCTCTAGTGCGTGCCAAGGCATCACCAATTAGCTACCTGATCACCCTAGACACAGACCCAGACATCACGACAGAAAATGGTGGTCACTGGTGGGATGTAGCTGTACCAGAAGTATCTGAACGCGAGCAAGTACGTCAGGCTAGAAAAACCTACGACGCTCATAAAGCACGTCAGTTTAAAAACCTATAAAACACTATCTACTGATTGGAGAATAAAAATGAGCGTACGAATCGGTATAAATCCACTGACTTGGACTAATGACGACCTACCAACTTTGGGTGCTGAAACACCGCTTGAAACCTGCCTAAGTGAAGGTAAACAAGCAGGATTTAGTGGTTTTGAATTAGGCCACAAATTCCCTCGCACACCAGAAGCTCTTGGCCCTATTTTAAAAGAGCATGATTTAAGCTTGGTTTCTGGCTGGTTCAGCGGTGAATTATTGACTCGCAGTGTAGAAGAAGAAATTGAGGCCATAAAGCCTCATCTTCACCTGCTAAAATCTCTTGGTGCTAAAGCCATGGTTTACTGCGAGATAACAGACTGCATCCATGGGCAAATAGAAACACCACTGTCACACCGCCCTATTATTAGCGAAGAAAAGATCGCTGAAATGAGTAAGAAGCTGACTCAAGTTGCAGACTACTGCCTATCTCAAGGGGTGCAAATTGCTTACCACCATCACATGGGGACAGTCATTGAAAGTCAACACGAAGTTGACCTACTAATGAAATACACAGGTCCTTCTGTTGGTCTACTTTTAGATACTGGCCATATGACCTTTGCGGGCGGTAATCCATTAGAAGTTCAAGCAAAACACGCAGATCGCATTATTCACGTGCATTGCAAAGACCTTCGCCCTGAGATCCTAAAAGACGCTAAGAACCGCGACATAAGCTTCTTGAATGCTATGTTAAATGGCGTTTTTACTGTGCCGGGTGATGGTTTTATTGATTACGGCAGTTTATTCAAACAACTTAAAGCAAGTAACTATTCTGGCTGGTTGGTTGTGGAAGCAGAACAAGATCCAAGTGTTGCGCATCCATTAACATACGCAACACTTGGGGCAAACAACCTGAAAGCGTTATGCGCTGAATCCGGGTTAGAAATCGTCAAATAACCACCAATATTTATTCGTGATGCTAATGCTAGATTAATGGCGTTAGCGTCAACAAAAACACATGCAAACGTTAGGTATTCTCATGAAAACATTAGGTAACTACATTAACGGTAAGCAAATTGCCAGCCAAAGCGGCCGCACAGGTCCAGTTTACAACCCAGCTACTGGCGCTCAAAGCCTTAGCGTTGCGCTTTCTAGTGCTGACGAAACTCGCACAGCGATTGAATCTGCACAAGAAGCGTTCAAAACATGGAGTAAAGTTACTCCACTTAACCGTGCTCGAGTCATGTTTAAATTTAAAGCATTGCTAGAACAGCACGCAGATGAAATCGCAGAGATGATCACCAATGAGCATGGCAAAGTGTTTTCGGATGCCAAAGGTGAATTAACACGCGGTATCGAAGTAGTGGAATTTGCCTGCGGCATTCCGCATCTACAAAAAGGCGAGCACAGTCTAAACGTTGGTCGCGGTGTAGACAGCATGTCTTTAATGCAACCTCTTGGTGTTTGCGCGGGTATTTCACCGTTCAACTTCCCTGCTATGGTCCCAATGTGGATGTTCCCTGTTGCTATTGCTAGCGGCAACGCTTTTGTAATGAAGCCATCAGAAAAAGATCCTTCTGTACCACTACGATTGGCAGAGCTACTTACTGAAGCAGGTCTTCCTGATGGCGTTTTCAATATCGTTAATGGCGATAAAGAAGCGGTAGATGTGTTGCTAACGGATGAACGAGTTCAAGCAGTTAGCTTTGTTGGTTCAACACCTATTGCAGAATACATTTACGCAACAGCTTCTGCTCATGGCAAACGAGTACAAGCGCTTGGCGGTGCCAAAAACCATATGATTGTGATGCCAGATGCTGATCCAAGCCAAGTTGTTGGTTCCCTAATGGGTGCTGCTTATGGTTCTGCTGGTGAACGCTGTATGGCGATCTCTGTCGCAGTTTGTGTTGGTGATGATGTTGCCGATAATCTGATCGACAGTTTAAGTACTGAAATTGATGGAATGCGAGTCGGGCCAGGTGTCGGCTTGCCAGAAGAGGCACACATGGGCCCAGTCATTTCCAAAGAGCATTGCGCAAAAATCAAAGACTACATCGGTATCGGTGTGGAAGAAGGCGCTACTTTGGTTCGTGATGGTCGTGATTTTGTCTATCCAGGCAATGAAAATGGATACTTCGTTGGACCAACCTTGTTCGATAATGTGAAACAAGGTATGCGCATCTATAACGAAGAAATTTTTGGCCCTGTTTTATGCGTGGTTCGCGCCAACAGTTACCAAGAAGCATTGGATATGATCAATGCCCACGAATACGGTAATGGCACGTCAATCTTCACCCGTGATGGCGATACAGCTCGTCAATTCTGTGAAGACGTTCAAGTAGGAATGGTTGGCGTGAATGTGCCAATTCCAGTACCTATGGCCTTCCATAGCTTCGGTGGCTGGAAACGCTCTTTATTTGGTCCATTACACATGCACGGACCAGATGGTGTTCGTTTCTACACTCGCATGAAAACCATCACAGCACGCTGGCCAACAGGTCTTCGTGCTGGCGCTGAATTCTCAATGCCAACTATGAAGTAAACATCAGTGAGCGGTGTATCTACACCGCTCATTTTCTTTCAATATTTATATCGTTATTTAATAGGAGTTATGCATGAACAAAATAAATAAAATAGCATTGCTACTTTTATCAGTAGGAACAATAAGCAACGCTCAGGCCACAAATATAGGCATAAGCATGACATCCTTTGATAACCCCTTTTTAAATATTTTGATCAATGGAATGAAGTCTGCGGACCAATCAAATGACGATATAACACTACAATTTGAAGATGCCAATAGTGATATTGGACGTCAGTTAAACCAAGTCCAAAGTTTCATTGCAAGTGGGGTTGATGCCATTATCGTTAACGCTGTAGATGGTGATTCCACTATGGCAATCACACAAATGACAAATGAAGCGGGCATACCTTTAGTTTATGTAAATCATCCACCTATCGACATTAATCAATTACCTGATACCGCCAGTTTTGTCGGCTCTAATGAGCTAGATTCAGGCACTTTACAAACAGAAGAAGTTTGTCGTCTATTAAATGGTAAAGGTAACGCGTTGGTCATCATAGGTCCTCTTGAGAATCATGCAGCGCTAACACGCACTAAAGATGTAGAAAAAGTATTGTCACGTCCTGAATGCTCAGGCATTAAAATTCTTGATAAGCAAGTGGCTAACTGGTCTCGAACACAAGCCTACGACCTAATGACCAATTGGATTACTTCTGGCATAGAGTTTAATACAGTCATAGCCAACAATGATGAAATGGCCATCGGTGCCATTCAAGCAATAGAAGCATCCAGTCTTAACATCGACAATATTGTTGTAGCTGGCATTGATGCAACAGCTGATGGCTTAGCGGCTATGAGATCTGGTGAACTGAGTATCACCGTTTTTCAGAATGCAACAAAACAAGGCCAAGTAGCTGTTCAAACCGCTTATAAAATGGTTCATGGCGACCCTGTAGATCGTAATCTTTGGGTGCCCTTTGAACTGGTAACAAAACAGAATCTTTCCCAATACTCTTCAAAGTAATGGGAATACCTTAGCTCAGTCGCAGATTGTTATTGTCTAACTCTCTAGTAAGCGACTTTTTAGCCCACCATTTGGTGGGCTTTTTTTTAAATCATTAACAATGCCACTGTTCGAAGGCGGGGGTTTTGTGAGTCTGGAAAGTGCAGTAAATGACTTCAAAATAAACTCAGAGGCATCCACTATTATGGATAAGAGCAAACCAGTCCTATTCAGAGTCATCAGAAATCAAATCATGTTTAAAGTTATCACTTCCCTGTATTTGCAATGTGAACAGCACAATATTGATATGTACTTAAAACATAACTTTGACTTAATACACCAAATGATTGACAAAGGCGTCAAAAAAGCAATGATGGTGAATTTTTTAAACATAAACAAAAAAGGGCCATCAGCCCTTTTGAAACTTTGAAGTTATGCTCAAACCTTGTAACGAGAAATAGAAGACTGTAACTCTTCTGTGAGTGTACGAATGTCATTACCAATCGCAGACAAATCCTTAGCACCTTGCGCATTTTTCTCTGCGCTGCTGCTGATATGTTGTGCTCGTTCGTTTACTTCTTTTGCGGTGTAACTTTGTTCTTCTGTCGCACTGGCTATTTGCTCGTTCATCGATACGATTAGCTCTACGCTGGAGCTGACTTTATCGATACTTGCTGAAGACGCTTCCGAAACCGATATCATGCTTCCTGTCATATCCTGACTTTCTTTCATCACATCAACAGTGGCTTTAATTAAGCCCTGCATTTTTTCGATTGTCGTTTGAATTTCTTCTGTCGATTGTTTAGTACGACCTGCCAAAGAGCGAACCTCGTCTGCAACAACCGCAAAACCTCGACCTTGTTCACCAGCGCGAGCAGCTTCAATTGCTGCATTCAGTGCCAATAGGTTTGTTTGCTCCGCAATGTCTTTAATGGTTTCAATGACGCTATCGATACGACGACCATGTTGATTTAATTCTTCTGACGCCTCACTAGCACGATTAATCTGCTTTGCTTGAGAGTGGACAGAGTCAATCGTATTTTGGATCTGCTGCCGTGTTTCCGTCATCGATGATTTAACTTGAGATGCGGTTCTCATCGTTTCTTGAGATAAGTTGGCCACTTCACGTACCGCTTCTTCCATTTGCTCCATAGCATCCGCTGTTTGATTGGCGACTTCCTTCTGAGAATTAGCACTGGCATTGGATTCTTGGCTGAATCTGGCATTCTGCTCAGCTGTCTCCAGCAAACGTTCAGAGGTGATGGCTAACAGACCAAATGTTTCTCGTAACGTGGTAATCAATTGTTGTAAGTAGCCCCCCAGTTCAGACAATTCATCTTTACCTGTTACAGCAAAGTTTACTGTCAAATCCCCGTTTGAGATTTTCAGGATAGTGTCGCGAAAGCGTTGTAAAGATTTACGTAGATTACGCGCCACTAAATATGCAACCAAAATGGCAGCAAAAATAGCCGCCCCACCAATAGAAGCCTGTATCATTTGGCTTAAAGCCACATCTTTTGCAGAGGCCTGTTTGACCTTTTCCATACTGGAAGTAAGTTCGTTAACCAAGGTATCAATTTGCGCTAGCACTTTTTCCATTTGATTAGTGAGCGAACCAATGTCACTTGCCGCTTGTTTCTGTTGTAAAATCTGTTGCTTATATAGAGAAAACAAACCGTCAGGTGATTGCATTTGGAATAAAAGTGGGTCGATCATCAGCTTAAACAAGCGCCCCTTGTCTTTATCTATTTTAGCAAGGTTATCAAAGCTACGTTTTACCAGTACATCTTGACCATCTAAATTTTTCGCTAATAAACCAAAATCCCCAGTAACGAGGTAATCGTTAAAACCACTTGTAATCAATGATACACTGCGATTTAACGTGGTTATTTCCAGCTTCCAGTTCGGATCATTCGGATAATAACCTGCACTGTATTTACGCAGATAATAATCCAACTGCGACGCTAATTGATTGACTGTATTTTGTTGCTGTAAAACTGCGTCACGGGTTTTTAACGATTGCACATGCGCTTTTAAAATGACATCTGCTTGCTCTTGTATCAAGCGAGAATTATCACGAATAACGTTCAAATCGTCCGCCGTTTCTATAGTGCTATTGCGTTGCTCTAACTCCCTCAACTGCTTAGAAAAGTCATTAAACAATGCGATAATCTGCTGATCTTTACTGTTAATATCGTTTTTAAAATTATCACTAATCGCTAAATTCAACTGACGATCTGCTAACAACAATGTAGTTTTTAAGTTTCCCGCGTCAATAGTCATAGGCACGGCTTTATCGGTCATGGAGACAAGTTGCTCGTTTAACTTATCCAATGAAAGTAAACTCGATGAAGCCAGAAGAATCAGGGCCAATATGAGAATCGCGAAGCCGATGTAGATCCTTTGAATAATAGATAAAGACATATTTGGCTCCAATCTCAATGATCGTTGGTAAATTGATGAAGATTATTTTTGTTTACCAATCTAAATGGCACCCAGATTTCTTTCGACACAGATTTCCCATTTACCATATCAATAGCGGCATTGGCGGCACCTTGTGCTTGCCCAGCAACATCCTGAAACACAGTGACATCGAGTTTTCCGTCCCCCATGTATTTCAATGCATCAGCTGTGGCGTCTACGCCACCAATCAAATAATCACGCGGATTTAGGCCAGCTTCTTCTATAGCAGTTATCGCGCCAATAGCCATTTCGTCGTTATTCGCAACGATAATATTAAATTGGCCCGCGTATTCTTTAAGCCATTTTGTGGTGATTTTTAAGCCTTCATTACGCTCCCAGTTACCACGCTCTCGAACAATCACTTTCATATCTGGGTATTTTTTTATGACAGTATCCACGTCTAAGGTACGAATCTTAGCCGCAGGGTGTGACTCTTCTCCCATGAGAAGAACAACATTGCCTTTGTAATTTGCCAAGCGAGCTAGCTCTTCCATTTCCAAAGTGCCAGACTCAAGTTCATTGGAACCCACGTAAACGACACCATTTGGAAGCGGAGAGATATCCGGTTTCACATTGACGAAAACCAAAGGTATGTTACTTTTCGTGGCTAAATCTACGATGGGTTGGGCGAAGTCCTTCGAAGGGTTCACTAGGATCACAATCAAAGCATCCACTTTTGCCTCCGCGAAACGCTTTATCTGCGCAAATTGCTTTTCTTTTGAGTCTTCTGCTTGATCGATATAAACATCATGGCCGCTTTTATCGATGGTCGACTCAATATTCGTGCGTAATAGATTGATAAAGTTATCGTTGTATCTTGGCAAACTCACAGCAATTAAGCTCGCATGCGCTTGAAAAACAAAGCTCACTAACATAAAAGCAAGGCACAGTCGTTGAATCATGATGCAATCACCTTTTTATTTTTAATGGATATTCATAGTAATTTAAGAAGTATTTTAGGATTTTTGCTCATAAATACATGTGAGGTTTATTTATCTATTTGTAAGTATTTGTCGTTTTTATGGAGACTATGGAAAGTATGAACAAATTAGAGAATATCTGAAATAAAAAAGTGAACTGCTAAGCCTGTAACGTACACTCTACAAAAGCGCTAATCGCGCTGGATGGGTTGTCTTTGCGCGATACGAGATACGTCTGCGCGTGAGCTATTTCTGTTTCGACGGGACGAAACGCTAAGCCTCCGGTTTTATGCAATGCCAATAACGAGCGCGGCACCATGCCAATACCCATTCCAGCAATCACACAGCTGATCATGGTGTAATAGCTGGGGATTTCGATGATGCGTTCACAAGTACGGTCTTGGCTTTTTAACCACTTTTCAAGCCTATCTCGATAAGAGCACCCTTTGTTGTAACCCACCATGGTTAAAGTATCAGGTAGTTCTTCCTGCTCTCCCCAAGCCAACGGCATAATAAGCACCAACTCTTCATCAAAGCAATGAGTACAAGAAAGCCTTGGATCATTTGGTGGATCAGAAGTCATAACAAGATCGAGTTCGCCTTCTAAAACTCTCTCAATTAACGGCATAGACGCAGCGGTCATCAGTTCAATTTGCACGGCTGGGTACTTATCGTGATAGCGCGAAAGTATGTTTGGCAAGCGCGAGGCAGCGCTACTTTCCATAGATCCCAAACGTAATAATCCAGACGGTTCCGCCTGTGTTAATTCTGCGATGGCACTTTTTTGCAGCTGCAAAATTTTATCAGTGTAGTCCAGCAAGCGAAGACCTGCGGAGGTAACAGACAGGCGATTATTTTCTCTTAAAAAGAGATCTATATTGAGCTCGCTCTCCAGTTTTTTAAGCCGAGCGGTGACATTAGATGGCACTCGATGCAGAGCTTCTGCTGCCCGAGTAACGCCTTTATGCTCAACAACGGTCTTAAAAACAATCAGGTCTGAAATATCTATGATGACTCACTCTTTCATATTTAATGAAGGTATTGTTCTTTATTATTCATTATTAATGAAAAAAAGGTAACTCTATAATGTAAAAAAATCAAACAAGAGGATCAAAAAATGAATCAATCAACGGTTAAATCCCCCTTGCCAGTTGCTGGGCTGGTGTACGCTTTAGCGGCCGTTGCCATTTGGACAGGTTTTATATTGGTATCTAAGGCCGGAGCATTGGCATCGTTAGCGTTACCAGACATGATGATAGTACGCTTTGGAACGGCCTTTATCTTATTTTTTCCATTCATTTGGCAACATCGTAAAACAATTTTGCAATGGCGGATGTTTGTTTTAGGCAGCATTGGTGGCTTGGCTTATGCGCTATCTGTTTTTAATGGCTTTCAACATGCACCAGCAACACACGCTGCGCTACTCTTGCCAGGGTTAATGCCAATCATGATAGCGGTATTTGCCTATTTCTTAGCGGGCGAGCGCCACACAGTTGCATCTTGGGTTGGTATTCTAGTAAGCAGTTTAGGCATTCTCGCCTTACTAACTGAGACAATGCTGTCTGACGCATCTTATTGGTTAGGAGATATCAGCTTTGTAATCGCCTGCGTATTTTGGGGTATTTTTACTGTTTTGCTTCGCCGTTGGAAATTTGCGCCTTGGCAGGCAACATTAGGTATTATTGCTGTCACAACGCTACTATTTGCACCGGTTTACATATTGTTTTTGCCACAACATTTGACTGACGCGTCTTGGAAAATGATCGGTTTACAGGCTTTCTACCAAGGCGTAATGGCAACCACAGTACAAATGGTATTTTACGGACGCGCAGTACATATTCTAGGTGCAACGAAAATGGGTGGGTTGATGGCCTTGGTTCCTGTGTTTGCCAGCGTATTAGCCGTACCACTGTTTGGTGAGCATTGGACACTGGGGTTAATGATTGCTTTGATACTAATTCTAACCGGTACCCTTATTGGCAATATACCTTTTGCTAAATGGCGTCAGGGCTTAAAATGTCGAACTGCAATGAAAAACTAGGAAAGATGAAAATAAGCTCTCTTATGAGATAATAGCGCTTCGAGTCTCAGCCATGTCGCACTGACTCACCTTTGCCGACATCGAATTCAACAACAAACATCATAAAACACGCAAAGAAATTTTCCTTTCTCGCATGAATGAATTTATGGCTTGGGATTAACGTGAAGCGTTTACTTACTGACTTATCGTTAAAAAACTCCATGCCTGATCACGCCACAATCATGAATTCCAGGCATTTATTAAACTCTCAAGTCAGGTTTTTAAAGAAGTGAATAGATGGTTGTCTGACACAGGTATTTGTCTCAAAGCCCATATTGCTATTGATGCTAGAACGGAGTTAACTCATAGAGTGAGTATCACAGCAGCCAATGTCCATGACTTCGCCGAAAAAGCCAACCTTCCACAGCGAAGAGTGTTTTATATCGGCGGATTCTGGCTATTGTGGCGCTCAAAGCGAGAAGAGCTAAAAGGTACCAAAGCATGTATTCGAGCAAAAGTCGGACATCATTTAGAATCATCAAGTGTCAGTTTAGTTTTAGAAGAGCTATTTATAGTAGGCTAACAAAAGAATAACAATAAGCTCGCCATGTTTCTTGCTATTACCAACGTGTTTCGATTCGGCCATATGATAAAAGCTGTAAGAGGTTAATCCGTTTAAAAACCACTAACCAAGGCCAAGGCTCAATTGTCTCGTTTAGTGGTAAAAAGTAATAAACCAGCCACACTTATGACTGCGATTGGGCTTTTAAGCTTTTTTATCTCGCTCAATAATCCATTCATGATCCGGATCATTATGAAAAATCCAATTACGACTTGGCCCCGCCATGACGTTTAAATAATAGGATTGATAACCATGAGGCACGCCAACTGGATGATAACCTTCTGGCACCATGACTAGATCACCATCTTCCACGGCCATGGTTTCATCAATGCTGCGGTCATCGGTATAAACCCGTTGGAAGGCAAAGCCTTGTGGCGGATCAATCTTGTGGTAATAGGTTTCTTCCAGCTGCGTTTCAGCAGGCGCCGCATCGGTATCGTGTTTATGCGGCGGATAGCTTGACCAGCCGCCACTTGGCGTAATCACTTCACAGACTAACAAGCTGTCAGCAGGTTCGTTACCGAATAAGATATTGCACACATGGCGAGTGTTGCTGGTGACGCCTCGCGTTTCGTATTGGCATTGCTCCGGTGTGATCAATTTCGCTTGGAATCCACCTTTGCCTGGTGCCTTACAAAAAGCCACTTCCACATCGGTAATGGCTTCAATACGAATCTCGTCCTGTGCTGGCGAATACACAGAATAAGGTGCTTTTTGCTCGAACACACTCATGCGATCACCAATGTTTTTCCACGCTTCGAGCTGGGTACTGGCGTTCGCTTTACCTGATAGAATCACCGCGCACACTTCGTCGGTTCCGGTTTGAATCGCAACGGATTCTCCCGCTTTCAGTTGATGGGCTTCAAAGCCTACATAACGCCAATTCGCACTTTGTGGCGTTACATGTTGCGTCAATGTTGTGCCGTCAAGCGGGCGTTTCTTACTTAATAAATGTGACATACAAACCTCAATCGTTGTTATTTTATCGAGAATATTTCCAGTCGACTAAAGCATTATCGAATCTCTTCATATTGCTCTACCTCGACCCATGTTCTTTTTTCATAGGATTCCACTACACTGTCGAGAATGATATTAACCTGAGTCGCAGTTCGAAAGTCTGGCCACAAAGGAGCGTCATGAACAACCCCTTGGAATAAGTCTCGAATCTCAACCGCTTTCATGTCATTGAACCCCAAGCCATGACCTGCTGAAACACAAAATGCTTTATAATCAGGATGCTCAGGCCCCACTAGAATGCGCTTGAAGCCTTGAGTCTGTGGATTACCTTCAGCGATATACAAAGACAATTCAGACAAGGTTTCTTGGTCGAAAATCAAGCTTCCTTTGGTTCCTGTGATTTCGAAAGACAAACCATTTTTTCTTCCCCATGCGATACGCGACGCCTCCAATGTGCCTTGAGCACCATTGGCAAAGCGCACCATCATATGAGCTTGATCGTCGTTTTCAACTTCGCCCACACCAGCGTTAGAATCGCTTTCAGTTTGAGCTAAAGGGCGCTGCTGATGCACCACTTTAAGATCGGCGCACAATGAGGTGATTGGTGCGACCAAATGAGTCGCCAGTTGCACTAGATGAGAAGCTAAATCGTTCAGCGCTCCCGTTCCAGCAAACTTTTTTTGCAAACGCCAACTAAAGGGTAGATTTGCGTCGGCAAGATAATCTTCATTAAACACACCACGAAAATGCACTATGTCACCGATATCACCACGAGTGATTAATTGCTTAGCAAATTGCACTGTGGGGTTCTTGATGTAATTAAAACCAACCAGTGTTTTTACTACTGCTCGTTCAGCAGCCTCAGTCATTTCTTTCGCATCGGAAGCATTTAGTGCTAATGGTTTTTCGCTGTAAACATGCTTACCTGCTGCAATGGCAGCCAATGCGATTTCTTTATGTAGAAAATTCGGAGCACAAATATCGACTACATCAATATCCGGATCGTTAATTAAGCTTTTCCAATTCCCTGTAGAGCGATTAAAGCCCAATTCCAAGGCTTTCATTTCAGCTAATTCAGGCGTTGCATCAGCTAACATCTCACAATGTAATTGGCTTTGTGGAATAGCAAAAGCTGCCATCGCATTTCGGTAGGCAATCGCATGTGCTTTTCCCATGTAGCCTGAGCCAACCAAGCCAACACGCATTTTTTTTATTTTCTCAACCATGCCTCATATCCTGCGGTATTAAATCCATTTAACAACATCAGTCATTAATACATAGAATTTCATATTTTTATTCTAAGCATGGGTACATTGTAGAATATTCATTCCATATATTTCAATAGATAAAAAAATGTTTTTTATGAATCCCTCGTATAGACATAAAAAACAGCAAAACACCATTATAGAGGGCTAAAATGCACCAATTCCACACCGCTCTAGAAGCCGCAGACGCGATGAATTTCGATCAATGAACAATGGAAAAATGGGTGCGTCAACTCAGGTAAGAGCGAGATGGGGAAAGTCCTAAAGCCACTCCGATGACGCCCGAAAAGTTAAAGATACGAGAGCTTGAAAAGCGTATTCGAGACATCGAGATAGAAAAAAACATTCTAAAAAAGGCTACCGTTCTCTTGATGTCCGACTCCTTGAACAGTTCTCGATAATCGAAAAACTAAAGAAGAGCGACCCAGTCAGAAAACTGTGTGATGTGTTCAATGTAAATCGAAGTAGCTTTCGCTATTAGAACCAGCGCTCTAAGCAACCTGCTCGTGCTAAAAGAATAGCGGAAACAGCCTTGGTAAAAGAATTTTTTAAAAAAGTAAAGGCTCAGCTGGCGCTCGTAGCATCTCCAATATGAAGGCTACTAAAGAAACACCATTAAGCCGCTATAGAGTTAGGCGCTTAATGAAATAGCTAGGTCTAGTGAGCTGTCAAATACCGAATCACATCTATAGAAAACGGGTGATGAACATCTTGATATACCGAACTATTTAGATCGTCAGTTCAACGTAGAATCACCTGATAGTGTGTGGTGTGGCGATGTGACTTACATTTGGACTGGGAAACGTTGGGCCTATCTTGCCATGGTGATTGATCTTTACGCTCGTAAGCCTGTTGGCTGGGCAACGTCTCTGTCACCAAATAGTGAATTAACAAGTAATGCATTAAAAATGGCGTATGAAAGCCGTGGACGACCAGAAGGCGTGATGTTCCATAGCGATCAAGGTAGTCATTATACCAGCCACAAGTAATGTTATATAGAAGAGATACTCAATAATGATACACGTTATTAAGTAGGTGGATTCCAAGTTGACTTACAGATATTAGCTTAACAATAAGTGTACGTGGCAGAGCTGAAATGCTCGTGTCAGCACTGTGATACAGAATCTTAATTAACAAGTCACGACACTAGAAAACATAATGAATTATTGTAATAAGCCACAGAAAGGTGGAACAATAGATTTTCCAAGCTTTACTAGATCACATTTCAACTAAAATATAAGAACCGAGGTTAATATGGAGTTTTGGCTATTAATTGGAATAGTAGTAGTATTTTTCTACATCACCAGAAAAAAAGGAACTGAATCGCCACTAATTAGCTAGACACCTTTTAGTTAGATAAAATGATCTAATTGAGAGGTATTTATGAGTAAAACACGTTACCCAGAACAATTCAAAATTGAAGCGGTTAAGCAAGTGACTGAAGCAGGCTTTAGTGTTGCTGAAGTCGCTAATCGCTTAGGCACCACCACTCACAGTTTATACGCTTGGATTAAACGATATGGCCCTGAGGCAGAATCGTTTGCAGAGGCTTCTGCTGAGTCGAGCGAGATCCTTCGTCTTCGGAAAGAACTCAAGCGAGTGACGGAAGAGCGCGACCTGTTAAAAAAAGCCGCGGCGTACTTCGCAAGCCACCCAGACTAAGATACGCCTTTATCAGGGACCACTGTGCCGATTTTTCAGTAAGGCGACTGTGTAATCTCTTCGATGTTCATCCCAGTGGCTATTACGTTTGGTTGAAAGAGCCAAAATCAAAACTTGCTAAGGAAAATGAACGGCTAACAGGTCTTGTTAAACAACTTTGGCTGGAATCGGGTTGTGTCTACGGTTATCGAAAGATCTATCAAGACCTGAGATCCTTGAATGAATCTTGTGGTATTAATCGAGTGCATTATCTGATGCGAAGAGCAGGCCTTAAGGCTCAGGTGGGTTACCGAAAGCCTAGAGCTCGGTCAGGAGAAACACATACAATAGCCAACAATGTGCTTGAAAGACAGTTTAATCCAGAAAGCCCGAATACAGCGTGGGTTAAAGATATCACCTATATCCGAACTCACGAAGGCTGGCTATATTTATCTGTCGTACTTGATCTCTATCCCGTCGAATAATAGGCTGGAGCATGGGACCAAGAATGGTGAAGGAACTTGTTCTTGATGCACTGATGATGGCTGTGTGGAGAAGAAAATCAAAGCAAAGGGTAATAATCCATTCAGACCAAGGCAGTCAGTTTACGAGCTATGAGTGGCATAGATTTTTGGACGATCACAATTTACAAGCCAGCATGAGTCGACGTGGGAACTGTCATGATAATGCTGTTGCTGAAAGCTTTTTCCAGCTTTTAAAGAGAGAGCGAGTGAAGCGAAAGATTTACTCGACAAGGGGCGAAGCCAAACAAGACATTTTTAATTATATAGAAATGTTTTATAACCCTGTCAGACGCCATAGCGCTAATGATATGTTGTCACCTGTTGAGTATGAGAAACTGTTCGAAAAGATGACTGAGAAGTGTCTACTGAACTAGTGGCGATTCATTTCAAGGTACTTTTCCTAATCTATCACAGTTTTTTTGTGCTACTACACTGAATCATTTTTGTCCAAAAACAAGTTATTCCACCGTCAATTCTTCGCTCATAGCTGTCTGTCCGATGAAGTCCAAACCTATTCATCGAAACTAAAAGATCAGATCAAGTAAAGACTAATACATAACATCATAGGCAGCAGCTGAATTCTCAATCGGGGATCAGTATTTTCGTCGAGATATCCATCGACGCAGCGATATCCCACAGAGCTTTTAACGTAACATTCACCTCACCTCGCTCTATTCGCCCCATATAACTGCGGTCTATCTTGGATTTTGCCGCTAAAGCTTCTTGAGAGATACCACGCGCTTTACGTTGACTCCGAATTAGCTCTCCAACCTCTTTTGCTATGTTTCTCATTTTTATATCTCAAAAATGAAATACAATCGCTAATTGCGGACTATATATCCACGGACTATAATCCGTATTTTACAAATCGAGATAGTTATTTTGAGATCTAAGCCCATCGCTCACGTTGTCGAGGAGTTCTTCCAAGCAACTACACTAAAAAAAGCCACTATAAATGACGTACTCAAACACTATGTTGAAAAATACGGCGAAGACAACCCTATTGAAATGAAAAAAGCACGACATGCTATTTATCTAAAAATTCATCGTTTAGTTAAGTCAGGTGAGTTAGTCGTTGCTTCAAAAAGTGGTAAGAGTACTCATTATGCCAAAGCGAAAATTTTAGATGAAACCAAAACGCAAAAAAATACACCAATTGCCGTTGTAGCGAGTGAGAAAGAAATGCTCTTGAAGCGTAAAGCTGAACTTGAGTATGAACTTGAACTATGTATTGCCGAAGCCCAAGGCTATGAGGAGATGAAGTCCCTATTACCCACTCAGCTTGATTTGTTGATATCTAAAAAAAGTGAAGCTAAAAAGCGAGCGATAACACTAAACGGCTTACTAACTAGCACTCAAACCATATTACTTGCGCTCTCATGAAGAAAATGCAAAACCTCTCACTAAGAACTTGGCAAAAGAGCTGTTTATCTAAAGCTTTAGAAGTCTATCAAAATGGTCAGCAAAACTTTATGTGCGTTGCTGCACCAGGTGCCGGAAAAACAAGATTTTCTGCTTCGTTAGCAAAAAGCTTATTAGATGCTAACCACATTGATTTCGTTCTTTGCTTTGCGCCCTCTGTGAGTGTCCATGGCAGCATTCAAGAAACCTTCAGCAATATATTAAATGATCGCTTTGATGGTCGAATAGGCACAAAAGGCTTGGTTATTACCTATCAAGGAATCCAATACGCCTACCAAGAACTTGCACATGTAATAAAGAACTACCGCATTCTAATAATCTCTGATGAAATTCATCACTGCGCTTCTGGGGTAAGTAGCACGTCTAATCAATGGGGACAGTTGTTAGTTTCTTTAATATCAGAAGGCTATCCATTAACACTAACTTTGAGCGGTACTCCTTGGCGATCAGACAACACAAAAATAGCGCTTCAGAGCTATTCTGGAGAGCCGCAAGAACTTGATACAGACTTCGTGTATGGATTGGGCGACGCGGTTCGAGATAAGGTTTGTAGGAGACCTAGTTTAATATTGCTCGATAATAGCTCGATTGATGTTCAGGAGAATTCTGAAACTCATAAATTTAGTAGTATTCGACAAGCGATTGAGGCTGAAAAACTAAAATATTGCGAGCTACTAACTCATCAAGACTCACTAAGTCAGCTCATGACTTATGCCCATGAAGAGCTGACTAGAATTAGAGGGAAACACCCTCGTGCAGCAGGGTTAGTTGTTGCATCATCAATTGACCAAGCTAGGCGGATATCTCAATTTATTACCACTAACTTTAATGAGAGCTCTATCGTAGTTAGTTATGATCAAAATGATGCCCATGAAAACATCAGAGGCTTTCAAACTTCAACAATTGACTGGATTGTATCTATTGGTATGGTTAGTGAGGGTACAGATATCCCTCGATTACAAGTCTGTGCTTATCTGAGTAACGTTAGAACTGAGCTTTACTTCCGTCAAGTGCTTGGCCGGATTCTACGAATGGACCAAAAGACAGATGAACCTTGTTCCATGATAGCGTTTGCTGAACCAAAGCTAATTGAATATTCAGAACGAATTAACCAGGACCTACCAGAAGATTCGATGAGAATAAAAGACCTCGAAGAGCAGACTCTAATAAAAATGGCTGATTCAAATACATCCATTCAAAGTCTAGAAAAAAACGGCCTTATGACTATGAAAACAGCGTCATCAAGCCGTACACATTCATTTGATAGGCTTCACGACATGACATCAGAAGCTTCATACTCTGTTAAAATGGCTTTTGATAAGGATTCTTATCGGACAACAATTCTATCTCTATAAAAACAGAGAAGAATAAGTAAGTGGCCTAAGTTTCAGTAAGAAACAAGCCTACTCTTAGCCCTAGAGATTCCTACAAAAAAGGTAAGTGTGGACTTCCCAGAGTTTGCTAGACGTCAACACCAAGACTCTTGATGTTGCAATCTAGGAGTCATATATATTCTCTCAAATCTGTACTTGCACTTTTTCTTGACTTAAGATTTTCAAGCTCCCATTCTAACTCTTCAATTCTAGTCGCCATGGACTGCATTTCATCCTCATCCAAATCAACAGCTAAAGCATAATCTACATACCGTTTTATAGTTGTTGTTACAGATTGATGGCCAGCCTGCAGTCTTAATGCTTGCTCAACATTCCTAACATCAATTTGCTTTAGATCATTGCTTTCTCTTCTAATAATACGTTCGATTTTAATTAACCTTGCAGCAAACCTTGTTAAACCGAAACGCCTTAAAGCGTGTGGAGTTATCTTTGGGTTAAATGAAGTTAATACTGTATAAAATGTATTTTTGCTCATTCTTGGTTTTAGAGATCTATTACCAGCATTGATGAAAACATTATCAACATCACCACATTTCGTCCAAATATTACTTATAACGTCATCTCTCTCATATTCGACATAATCCCAAGTGGCCTTTATTAAACTTTTACTCACTGTAACCTTTCTGTGCTTTCCATATTTAGTGCCTCTATGAATGTATACTTCTGACATAGAAGAATTAAAATCATCAACTCGAGGTAAATCAGAAATTTGTAAACGAATAAGTTCTTGTGATCGCAATGCGGCCTCAGTCGCCCATCTAACCATCAGCTGATTTCGGACAGCCAAGAATTCACCTACAGAGTCCTTTTGATTTCTGACTTCTTTAGTGAGGTAGTCATTCAACTCTCTTATCTCATGGACGCTAGGGATATATTTCATTGGTTTTTGTATACCGCCTTTTAGAAATGGTATACTAAAATCGTTTACTCCCTTAGAAGGCTTTTTAACTATGATGTTGAAATTAGTGTTATCTGCTTTGTTTGGCCATCCAATCATATTTGAACAGTAAGAAGTGTTGTTTTGACACCACCAATAAAACCTACATATCGATGATAAATAAAGATCACAACTTTCATTAGATAGGCGGGAAAGAGCCTCATCACGATAACGCTCCATAGTATAATTTGTTGGTTCAGAGAGGTAATCTATTTTCTCTGATTCACAAAAATTTAACCAATGAGCTAAATGGTCCGCATCAGCTCTCACTGTTTTATCAGCCAAACCAATATTAAACTTACGTTCAATTAACCATTCCGTCACAGGAACAACAGTTCTACCAGATGTGAATATAACCTTCGGGCAATTACAAGGAGCTAATACCTTGTGGCTCATTTCCCCTCCAGACTAATGATTTTTCTATTGGTGTTTTGATCTCGTATCTGCGCTTGAAAAATTTGATTTTTTCTCTTAGCATCAATTAATTGCCTGCGAAGCTCAGTGTTTTCTTCAGCCTGCGCGTCCCTTTCTTTCTTTGTATTCTCCAATTCAACCTTTAGTTTTTTAATTACGCCTTGAAGCTCTTTATCATTAGATTGTACTTTTAGGTCTCCTTTTTTTCTGCGTGCTTCACACTCATTTAAAAGTCCTAGAATACGTTTGTTTAACGCTGTACCACCTTTGATTGCCCTAGAAGACTTAGAAAACCTCTCATAGCGCCCCTCTGATAGAGTTACAAACCAGTTAAGGGAAAACTTAGTTGGAATAGAAAAATCGATACTAGAGCCATTTATGTAGCTTTCAAGAGCAGTTATTTTGCTCTCTATCTTCTGCATTAATAATGCTTTTAGACCATTATCCATTTTGTAACGCCTCAATCATGGGTGAGGATGAACAAACCAAATCTGTTACATTAATGTGATTAATTGGTTGGTCTACTGGAAGTAAATTAGGACAGCCTTCACAACTTCCTTTAGCTGCGCTAGAACATTGTATAGCTCCGTTCTCTAAGCATTTACTTCTATTCTTGATATCAGGAGTTAGGCCAAAGCATGCTCCATCTTTGACAAAATTTAGAACATACTTATCAACTAATTTACCTTTATCTTCCATTTTTGAAATACGCTTTTCGCTCTGTCCCTCAATGACTCCAAATAATTCTGCTATTTCATTACCAATCAACGATTTATCTGATCTGAAATCACTTTCAATTAGATCAATAATCCGTTCATTTTTAACTTGCTGCATCTCCCACTGACCATCGCTATCAGTGATATAATCCATTGTCATCTCAATAGACTCATGACCTAAAAACCAATTAAGAGTAAATAAGTTAGGGTCGCGGTATTGATAGTAATAAGCCATAGCTAAAAATCGCCTAAATTGGTGGTCAGCAAATATGAATGGTTTACCGTCTTCATCTTTTGATTCTATTCCCACGTAGTCACAAAAACCATTGAAATCCGGCCATGCTTTACCATGTTTAGAATTTGCACCAGTGACTTGCATAAGGTTATCAAATTGACTAGCTTCTCTTCCTTTCGCTGATAGATCTTCAAGAATAGATACAGCCTTAGCCACAACCTTCAAGGTTGGTAAAGCTCGCTCACCTTGATTAAATTTTTCTTGATCAACAATCAAATACCAGAGTCCGCCTTCTTCATATGTACAATTAGATTTAAGTCCATATATCTCATCTCTTCGGCGAGCTGTAAATGCTAATATGACAAGTAAACATGCCGACACAAGGTGTTTATTAACTATTTGTTCAATAGATGTTTGTTTATGTTGATATGTTGTAATTGGGTGTGGGAAGTTAACCAGTTGATTATTTTTAATCCACTGAGAAGTAAGCTTTCTAGCATAATGTGATTGTGATTCAAGATTCCCACCACCATCTCCCTCTTTTAGCTCCTCAAATCTTTCTTTATAGATTTGCTTAGTACGCTTAAAGTAGAAATGTAGAGGATTAGCATAATCAATTACCCAGCGGATAGATTCGTCCATTACTGCATACATAATATTTTTGGGTATATTTCGGGTCTTTAAATTAGAAGTAGTCGCCTTATTTTTAGATAATTTAGATACTTTAACATCATCCATCCACATACGATCTACTCGGTGATTTTCTGTGAAGAGGTCAGGCATTAAATAAACTTGCCGCATTAGACCTGATAAAATTGATATCGACTTTCTAATAGTAGTTTCCGACTGAGTTTCAATATTATTTTTTATCACACCACTTCCTTTCAATTCATAACCTAGTGGCTTTAATGTTTTATATTTTAGCAACTGATATTTAGGAGCATTTTGAAGAGCTCGCGCACTGATTCCAAGCTCAGAAGAAAACCTATCGTTATCAAATTCTATTTTTTCAAAATTTGTCTTTAAATACTTTGTTGACTTCCTAATTTTTGTATAGGCCCCAATATTTCCATTAGAAATTATCTCATCAAATCGATTTACTGCTCGTGAATCTAAGTCCAAACGCACTACTAGTCCTTTTGTAGAATAATCAGTAATAAGTTGATTAATAACAGAACTATTAATACTAGATAAATTTGAAATATTAGGAATTATAAGTAAATATCGATAAAAATTAAACAACGTATTTGCTGCTTTATATAATGATTCAGCTGAATCTATCATACCTAGCTTTTTATCTGTTGTAGAAGCCCTTATCAAGAGACTCATTTTTATCAATTGTACTGTGCCATAATAATTATTTAGCTTCTCACCATTCGGACCAACAGGTATGTTTTCCCAATCAATATCATAAGTCCTTTTCATGTTTTTAGTGTCTTGCAATACCCAAATATCAGAATCATAAGAGCAGTCTTTGAACCATCTTATCTTTAGGGATTCAATATCGCTTCTAGTATCAAAATCTGAAAAATAATTGACGTAATTAATGATTGGCAATGCCATTAGATATTTACCTCAGCAACAGGAATGAGGCTTGCGTATGAGTTTTGAGTGAGTGTTGCTTTTTCTTGTGCCTCTCTCATTAATCTGGCATGCGTTGGGTCTTTTGAAAAGGTATCAAGAATGAGGGTTGTGAAAACATGCCATACTCGCCATTTATAAAAATCATTGTCGCTTAGAGTCTGATTTAATTGAACAAGAACTTCATGCCACTGTATAACATTAGCTAAATTATTTATTGAAGTTACGAATACCCCCCTTCGCTGCTTGCATGTCGGACATTTATCTACCTTGTTACATACACTACCAGCTTTTGTTCCAGGTTGAGCGCCAACGGTTGGATCAATGCAATGAATACCACCAAACTGTTGATTAATTGCATTTTGAGCTTCTTTTTGGCGCTGTTCCAAAGCAAATTCTTTATTTTCATCATACAAAATAGGGTCAATACCAATTTTCTCAGCAAAACCTTCAATATCAACTGTAAATAATGCTTGGTACCAGTTAAGAAATAATCGTATTTCTTTATCTTGTTGCCATATTTCTGGATAGTGATATGTATAGCGTTTACCCATAGTTAAAGAGCCGTGCTGGCCTTCAATCATTACTGCTGTTGCGTCCCTAGTAACAAGTCCCGTAAGAAGAAGAGCACTACCTCGTATAGCTTTAGGAGTTGTAATCCAAGCTCCGTTTGATCCTTTTTTACAAAGTTGCTTAAAAAATCGATTAAATAACGTTAAGGATGGCCTACTCGGTGCATAAACTCGCTTATTCACACTTATTTTTACATTATTTTTATGCCACTGAAGAAATAAATATTTTTGATCTTTCTGAATTACATTTTTGAGGAATTTTTTACGACATTCAATTTGGTGGAGGAATACATCTCTTACAGTGAGAGTTTGGGGAGCAAGCTCAACTATTCTCGTTGGAAGTTTTTTATATTTTGCCTCATGCCCACGCTGCCTTTTTTTAGTCCAATTAAGTTGAAAAGATTTTTTATCCAAATCTATTAGATCATCTTCCTTTAACCCCCAAACACTGGTTGTATTTGCATTAGTTTCAAGCATGATAAATGCGAATGCACAAACCATCCCATAATTTGAGCAACCAAGGTACCTTCGTATATGATCCCGATTATAGTTATATCTACTCATTCTATCTGGGTGCCAAAATAAGCTGTAACGTGAATCCGTATTTAAAAGCAACCTTCCTTCGTTATAACGAATCAAATAATTTACTAAAACTGAAGTTGCGCTTCCGCCTAATGCTTCATTATACAAGTGCATTTTTGTATGAGCATCAACGTTTGATAACATAGCTTTATGGAATTTATCTGCACAAGCACTTATCTCTAGGTTTTCAGCCCATTTTTTAGCTTGGTTTGTTGAGTCTATATATGCAATATAATCGCTAGCTGCTTGATCTTTAAGCTGAATCTTTCTATTTTGTAACGAGGAAATTACTAAGGATATTGGGTTAAAATCAAAATCTTCCTCAGTATTCTCAAGTGCATGTTTAATCAAAGAGAGAGTATCTTCATCAAGCGAAACATCATTATCATCGAAAGAATCTACAATTTTTTGTAATTCATATTTACTTCTATTTATAAGTCGATAAAAATCATTAGATAAAAATGTGGAACTCTGCCCAAGTCGTTGCTTTTCTTTCCATCCACGAAGTACAAGACCATGCGGAATAGTTTTAGTATAAGCCAAATACTCTAGAAGCTTTCTGACTCCCATTAATTGATTGTTACGAGTATTTAATTGGTCTTCTTGAAAGAAGGTATCAAATATATAGTTTCGATACTCGGTTAAGAGGTTTTGCCAAGCAAGATACTCTTCCGCTAACGATCCGTTATCCTGCCCAATATAGCTCCAAACTGGATGGCTTGGTCTATCTGCTAAAAACCTTAGCCATCTAGTTATATGTTGGTAATAGGTTCTTTCGGTAGATTCTGTTTTAAACGTTGCATTAAGTAACCTCCAAGCCTTTGCGACATCAAGCAAAAAATTATTCGGTAAAGTATTCGAGTAAATAGAGAATGATCTAATCGTGGTAGAGTTTACTTTTACTTCCATAAAAAATGGGGGCTATTACTAGCCCCCACCAAATTAAAAAGAAAGAACCTTTAAGCTCATTCTTGACTATCCGTATCTTCAATCACAATGGATTCTTTCTTTGTAGGGGTTTGGATAAGTTGATTACGAATTTCTGTTTCAATTTCATTCGCAATATCTGGGTTTTCTTCAAGGTATTTTGCTGCATTCGCTTTACCTTGTCCAATTTTAGTATCTTTATAAGCATACCAAGCTCCAGCTTTATCAACTAGGCCTTGTTTCACACCTAAATCAATGATCTCCCCCATGTGATAAATACCTTCTCCGTACAAGATTTGGAATTCAGCCTGTCTGAAAGGAGGAGCAACTTTGTTTTTAACGACTTTGACACGAGTTTCATTACCAACAACTTCGTCACCTTGTTTCACTGATCCTATGCGGCGAATATCAAGTCGTACAGAAGAATAGAACTTAAGGGCGTTACCTCCTGTTGTCGTCTCTGGTGAGCCAAACATGACACCGATTTTCATTCGAATCTGGTTTATGAATATTATCATACAATTCGCGTTTTTAGCGCCACCGGTAAGTTTTCGAAGTGCTTGAGACATTAAACGAGCCTGTAAACCCATATGGGAATCCCCCATTTCGCCTTCTATTTCTGCTTTAGGCGTTAATGCTGCCACTGAGTCTACAACAATTAAATTTACAGCATTTGAGCGAACCAACATATCAACAATTTCAAGCGCTTGTTCACCAGTATCTGGTTGAGACAAAAGCAGTTCATTAACATTTACACCAAGCTTTTCAGCATAAGATGGATCAAGAGCATGCTCTGCATCAATGAACGCACAGGTATATCCTTTCTTTTGTGCTTCGGCGATTGTACTAAGTGTTAGGGTTGTCTTCCCGGAACTTTCTGGTCCATACAGTTCTATACAACGACCCATAGGAAGTCCGCCTATACCAAGGGCTATATCTAATCCTAAAGAGCCTGTTGATACACTAGGGATCGCTTCTCGTGGAGTATCCCCCATTTTCATTATCGCGCCTTTTCCAAACTGACGTTCAATCTGAGATAAAGCTGCATCAAGTGCTTTTTTCTTATTAGCGTCAACCACTTTAGATTCCATTATATTCACCCATATTTTTTCAATATTCTTTATGTGTACCAGTACATCTAGACAAAAAGCACTTAGATCCAGTTTTATCAAGGACTAAGTGGACATGTACCACCTCAGCTATAGTGCCTTAGTAGATTTCACAGATACGACCGTAAGGAAGTCCACCTGCACCTAACGCAATATCCAGACCTAATGATCCGGTAGAAACCGTATCAATATCAAGCTTGGCACCTTCGCCCATCTTCATAATGGCGCCTTTACCAAATTGACGCTCGATTTGAGACAGCGCTGCATCGAGCGCCTTTTTCTTGTTGTCTGCAATAGATGACATGATGAAAATCCTTGTGGCTACTTTTCGTTCGTTGTGACTAATTGTCGTTGTGGGTAACTCTAGCGTTTTTTTTAGGTAATCTCAAGAAATACTGTATATAAAAACAGTATTATTTTTTACTACTTTCAAGGATCTCTTTTACACCACTCAAAGCCGCCAAAACAGTCGCCTCCCTTACGGCCTGACGATCCCCGGAAAACTGAAAACGTTCTACACTGGCCTCTTTTCCAAGGCACTGCCAGCCGATATAGACACAACCAACAGGCTTTTCTGGCGATCCACCATTTGGTCCGGCTACGCCACTCACGGCAACAGAAATATCGCCTCCCAACTGTAACGCTCCAGCACACATCTCTCTTACAGTCTGCTCTGATACAGCACCAAAAGAGGAAAGTGTTTCTTCCTTAACGGACAAACCACGCATTTTGGCTTCATTCGCATAGCTAATCACCCCACCAAAAAACCAAGCCGAGCTTCCTGATATTTCTGTGCACACCGCACCAATCAAGCCACCGGTACAAGATTCAGCGGTAACAAGCAACTGCCCTCTTGCTTGTAAGAGCTCACCCATTTGTTGTGCTGACTGGGTCATTTTTTGCATCTGATTCATTACTCTTATCCCTTAATTCCTAGGAAAATATCCCGTAGAATACCCCTCTATTTTTTGGATCACAATCGAGCTTCCCGAATGAGTAAAACACCAGCAGATAATCACACGCCTATGATGCGCCAGTACTTCGGCCTTAAATCACAGCACCCAAACCAGCTGCTCTTTTATCGCATGGGAGACTTTTACGAACTTTTTTACGATGATGCGAAACGCGCGGCTCAATTACTTGATATTACGCTGACAGCTCGCGGCCATTCTGGCGGAATGCCAATCCCGATGGCTGGCATTCCTTTTCACGCAGCAGAAAACTATATTGCGCGCTTAGTTAGAATGGGCGAATCGGTTGTAGTGGCTGAACAAACCGGTGACCCAGCAACAAGCAAAGGACCAGTTGAACGACAAATTGCTCGTATCGTGACACCTGGCACAATCAGTGATGAAGCGTTTCTGGAAGAAAAACGCGAAAACTTATTACTTTCCCTAGCCCACCAATCGCGCAAAGGCCTAGATATTTTTGGTTTTTCCTACCTAGACATGGCCAGTGGTCGTTTTTGCCTATTTGAAGTTGATGGTCATGAAGCCCTCTCTAGCGAACTACAACGCCTATCTCCTAGAGAAATTCTGATTTCGGAAGATTTTCCAGCTCGTGACACGCTAAAACTCGAGAAAGGTATTGCTGAGCTCGGTCCTTGGCACTTTGACTATGAATCAAGTTATCGCCAGCTCATCCAGCAGTTTAATACCAAAGATTTATCCGGCTTTGGTTGTGAAGCATTAACCGCGGCCATTTCTTCCGCTGGCGCTCTACTGCAATACGCCAAGGATACACAGCGTTCCGCTTTGCCACACATTCAAGCCATCATGGTTGAACACAAAGATGACTCGGTATTAATAGATGGTGCCACTCGTCGTAACCTTGAAATTGATATCAATCTAACGGGTGGAAACAGCAATACTCTTGTGGAAGTACTCGACAAATGCTCCACTCCAATGGGCAGTCGTTTACTAAAACGTTGGTTACATACGCCCATTCGTGACCTAAACGAAATTCAAGCAAGGCAGCAAGTTGTCGCTGAATTACAGCACAAGCAAACTTATGAAGAATTTGAAGCGCCACTGAAAAAAATAGGCGATCTAGAACGAATTCTGTCGCGAGTCGCCTTGCGCTCTGCTCGCCCTAGAGATTTATTACGCCTGCGATTTGCCCTTGAAGCGACCCCAGAGATCAACCAGTTATTAGCCAGTGTGGAGTCACCTCGCCTAACAGAACTGAGTCAACGCATTATTGCACAACCAAACATTACTGAAACATTAGCAACAGCACTTGTTGAAAATCCCCCTTCCGTTGTGCGTGATGGTGGTGTTTTTGCTAAAGGTTATGATGAAGAACTAGACGAACTTTTGGATTTATCCACTAATGCGACAGACTTTCTTGCCGAAATGGAGCGCAGTGAAAAAGAGCGTACCGGTATTAGCTCACTCAAAGTTGGCTTTAACCGAGTGCATGGCTATTACATAGAAATCAGCCGCCTCCACTCAGATCAAGCGCCGGTCGAATACATTCGTCGCCAGACACTAAAAAATGCTGAACGTTTTATTACGCCAGAACTAAAGGCCTTCGAGGACAAAGCACTCAGTGCAAAATCCAAATCGCTTGCTCGAGAAAAGGAACTCTATGAACAACTTCTCGACTTATTAAATGAAGTGTTAGGTGAACTACAGACCACCAGCCAAGCATTAGCTCAATTAGATGTATTAAACAATTTTGCTGAGCGCGCCAACCAGCTTAATTTCACTTGCCCAGAGCTACACAACCGAGGTGGTATTCAAATCGTCGGAGGTCGTCATCCGGTTGTAGAGTCAGTCATTTCCGAACCATTTGTCCCCAATGACCTTGAGCTAAACAGCAAACGCTCATTGTTGATGATTACCGGCCCGAATATGGGTGGTAAATCGACTTACATGCGCCAAATAGCTCTTATTACCTTATTGGCTCACACTGGCTGTTTTGTTCCTGCTGAATCAGCATCGATCTCTATAGTGGACCGCATCTTTACTCGTATGGGGTCTTCTGATGACCTCGCGGGGGGGCGTTCTACCTTCATGGTGGAAATGACCGAAACGGCCAACATCCTAAATAATGCCAGCAAAAACAGCTTAGTCTTAATGGATGAAGTCGGACGTGGCACCAGCACATTTGATGGACTTTCATTAGCGTGGGCGGCCGTCGACTACTTAGCCAATACGTTAAAATGTTACGTTTTATTCGCTACCCATTATTTTGAACTTACCACTCTTGCTGACCAATTAGAGAATGCTGCTAACGTTCATCTAACTGCAACAGAGTACGAAGACGAAATCGTTTTCTTACACAAGGTTCATGAAGGCCCAGCCAGCCAATCATACGGCTTGCAAGTAGCGCAACTCGCCGGTGTTCCACGAGACGTTATTGGCCATGCCAAAGAAAAACTCAAAGAGTTAGAAGTGGTTACAGGCATTGAGCTTGATGCAAAGGATATTGAACCAACATCCAGCGCAAGCTTGTCTAAGGCGAAACCCAAACCACCGACATCGAAAGAAAATCAAAGCAGCTATCCGCCTCATCAGGTCGATATGTTTGCTCAAGCAGAGCAAAACGCATTAAAAAATGCCATTGAAGAACTGGATTTAGACAATATGACGCCATTGGAGGCGATAAACACTCTTTATAAGCTAAAATCTGAACTCTAGCGATAAGCGACAGTCGATATAAGCTAATAGCAGATAAATGTAGAATATTAGCGATTGTTGCTTGCCGCGAAATAGCCTATACCTCTAAAATAGTGCGCAATCATTTTTATAGCTTGTAAGGAGAAGTCGAATGGCTTTCATCGTTACCGATAACTGCATTCGCTGCAAATACACTGACTGTGTGGAAGTTTGTCCTGTAGACTGCTTCTATGAAGGCCCTAACTTTTTGGCAATCAATCCTGATGAGTGTATTGACTGTGCATTGTGCGAACCAGAATGCCCAGCTAATGCCATTTTCTCTGAAGATGAATTACCTGAAGACCAAGAAGTATTTGTTGAATTGAACAGAGACTTGTCTTTAATCTGGCCAAATATTACAGAGAAAAAAGACGCATTAGCTGATGCATCAGAATGGGACGGCGTTGAGGACAAATTAGAGCATTTAGAGCGCTAATTTTACTTGTACAAAACGTAAAAAAGCGACTCTCGGGTCGCTTTTTTCATATCTAAAACAATCAAAACAAAAAGTTATAGATAAAAAAAGGGCGGCTCATGGCCACCCTGCTTTCTGCTCACATCCTGTTAAGCGACTCTTCCGATGAGTAAAGCATCACTGCTTGCTTCATCTTGAAGCACCCAAACTATCCTTTCGCATGGTGCATTCCATTGAACCACGTTATTCCTATAGAACACTCCATTGTTCTTGAACATCCTGATTCAATCCCAGACGCCATCAATAGCATCTTAATAAGCACTTCATGCGCTCTTCATCCATGAACTCCGTTTGGATAAGATTAAATTTACCAGCTTTTTTATTTTAAGCAAACGTCGAGAAATCACGTTAAAATCAATTATTTTCTTTATAAATCAATAAAATAAATTCAAATTGAGGAAGAAACTTACCTTTCACGACATAACAAACGGGAAACACCTACAGGAGTGTAAGCAAATGACTACAAAGCATAGAGAAATAGGTCGAATCGATGATCAAACTGCCACTAAGAATTCATCCGCCCATTGTATCGCGACTAAATATGTCGCTTTTAAATCGTCAAAATCTTGAGGATTTTTAATGGTATGTTCATTAGAGTAATTCTCGACCAAATCTAGCGTATTACCGACTCTTCCAGAACGATGCACAATGGCATTAATAAATTCACTTGGCAGAGGTAATTCTCCCAACACGTCATCCAACTTCATGCCTGTACATACATCAATCATCGACAACATACCCGCTAAGAAATATTTATCTTGATTATTGTAACCTCTAATTTCAGCAAATAGTTCTGCATGCTTTGCACGAACCATAATCTGCTCAAGCAAGACGTGCCTTTCTCCTACCATTTCCGACATTAATAATAGGTTAGTAAGCGACTTCAGTTTTTCCATCCCTATGAGCATAATCGCTAAACGTACGGAATCTACCGAAGCCACCAAACCTGTCACAGGTGAATTCAAATAGCGCAATAGCTTATGAACCAAACCAGCATCTTGACTGACAATCCGTTCTAGCTCATCAACACTAAGCGTCGAGGTATTTAGCAGTGATGACATGAGCTGCAAAAGCGTCATACTATTCACTTTAGAGGTTTTGCTTGATACCAGTTCCGGCTTCTCAAAGAAATAACCTTGGAAGTATTCAATACCCAATAAACGGCAAAATTGATAGTCTTCCCAAGTTTCGACCTTTTCCGCAATAATTTTCACGTCAAAGCCTCTTAACGACTCAATTTGCTTATGAAAATTGTCATGCCCTAACAACTGCAAATCTAATTTAATGTAGTCAGCAAGCTCAATAAAAGGCGTTAATTTACTATGAAAAGTGAAATCATCCAGTGCAATAGAACAACCCGATTTGACCCAATGACGTAAAGACGTCAAAAGTACTGCATCAAATCCTGCACTTTCTTGTACTTCAACAACGATGTTTTCTTTATTAATCGGCATGCCACTAGAGCTTAAAATATAAGCCCTTGGGAAGTTCACAAACGCTTTACTCGTCCCAACAAGGTTATCCATACCTATCTCAAAAACACTAGCCGCAATGACCTGAGCCGTTGAACCTACGTCATCAACAATATCAGCTTGAGTGGCCATGATATTTTTACGATAGAAAAGCTCATAACCCATAACAGCTAAGTGGTTATCAACAATTGGCTGCCTTGCCAGCGCAATATTGGCGTATGCAAGTGGTACATTTTCGGCCATATTATTTTTTCCAGAAAGAGATCCATGACGAATTAGTACAGTGTCTCAATATTGTCTAAAAATTGCCATTGGGCATAGACAATAAACTTGGTAACATGGGCGGATATATAAAGCAAAAAATCTGTGGGGAAAATAATGCCAATATACCGTTCTAAGACAACCACCTCTGGCCGCAATATGGCTGGGGCTCGTGCTCTATGGCGTGCAACAGGTATGAAAGACGACGACTTTCAAAAGCCAATCATTGCCGTTGCAAACTCTTTCACACAATTTGTACCAGGTCACGTACACCTAAAAGACCTTGGTCAGCTAGTTTGCCGTGAAATTGAAGAGGCAGGCGGTGTTGCAAAAGAATTTAACACAATTGCCGTCGACGATGGTATCGCTATGGGTCATGACGGTATGCTTTACAGCCTTCCTTCCCGTGATCTTATTGCTGACTCTGTAGAATACATGGTTAACGCACATTGCGCCGACGCACTAGTGTGTATCTCAAACTGTGACAAAATTACACCAGGAATGCTAATGGCAGCAATGCGCCTAAATATTCCGGTTATTTTTGTCTCTGGCGGTCCAATGGAAGCAGGTAAAACCAAACTTTCTGAGAACAAGCTAGACCTTGTTGATGCCATGGTTATCGCGGCCGACCCAACAGCAACCGATGAAAAAGTAGCCGAATACGAACGTTCAGCTTGCCCGACTTGTGGCTCTTGTTCTGGCATGTTCACAGCGAACTCTATGAACTGTCTGACTGAGGCTCTTGGTCTAAGTTTGCCAGGCAATGGTACAACACTAGCAACTCACTCTGACCGTCATAGATTATTCGTAGAGGCGGGTCGTCGAATTGTCGAAATCACCAAACGTTTCTACGAAAATGACGAAGCTAACTGGGCACCACGCTCTATTGCCAGCTTCGGTGCCTTTGAAAATGCCATGACACTAGACATTGCAATGGGCGGCTCGACCAACACAATTCTTCACCTATTAGCGATTGCTCGTGAAGCCGGTGTTGATTTCACCATGGAAGATATCGACCGCCTGTCTCGTAAAGTACCTCAGCTATGTAAAGTGGCACCCAACTCACCAAAATATCATATTGAAGATGTTCATCGTGCTGGTGGTATTTTTGGTTTATTAGGTGAATTGGATCGTGCTGGTTTGTTGCATAACCAATGTCATACGGTTCACGCAAAAACCATGGAAGAGGCACTGGAAACGTGGGATATCATGCGTTCTCCAACACCTGAAATCATCGAGTTTTACAAAGCGGGTCCAGCTGGCATTCCGACACAAACAGCATTTAGCCAATCTACTCGCTGGCCCTCTCTAGACGGTGACCGTAAAGATGGCTGTTTCCGCTCTATCGAAAACGCCTTTTCACAAGAAGGTGGATTAGCCGTACTTTATGGCAATATCGCTGTTGATGGCTGTGTGGTCAAAAGCGCTGGTGTCGACGAATCCTGCTTAGTATTTGAAGGTCCTGCTCACATAACAGAATCTCAAGACGAAGCGGTTAAAAATATCTTAGATGACAAAGTAAAAGCCGGTGAGGTGGTCATCGTACGTTACGAAGGGCCAAAAGGCGGACCAGGCATGCAAGAAATGCTTTACCCAACGTCTTATATTAAATCGAAAGGTTTAGGTAAAGCCTGCGCCTTACTAACAGATGGCCGTTTTTCTGGTGGTACCTCTGGTTTATCTATTGGTCACGTTTCACCTGAAGCCGCTGCCGGTGGCGCTATTGGCTTGGTTCAAAGTGGCGATATCATTCGTATCGACATTCCAAATCGTACTATTAACGTGTTACTAAGCGATGAAGAACTACAAGCTCGTCGTGATGCGATGAATGCGAAAGGTGCTAATGGATGGAAACCAGCTGAAGAACGTCCACGTAAAGTATCTCCTGCACTGAAAGTCTATGCGCACTTTGCTACCAGTGCAGACAAAGGCGCAGTTCGTGACATTAGTAAAATTGACTAAGGTTTAAGCAAAGAAATTAAAAGGCCGCTTTGCAAAAGCGGCCTTTTTCATTAACAACACACCACAAATTAACAGGAAAAACCATGCTCAGCTATCGCCATATTTATCATGCAGGCAACCACGCTGATATTTTAAAACATTTGACTGTCAGTCAAATCTGCCGTCACTTTGTTAAAAAGGATACTCCCTTTTTCTATCTAGATACCCATGCTGGCATTGGTCAATATTCGCTGAATTCTGAGCAAGCACAAAAAAACAAAGAATTTCATTCAGGCATAGCCCGCCTAATGAAAGAAGACGACTTACCTGAACCATTGGAAGGTTTGTTAGACATCGTTCGAGAAATGAACCCAACCGATAAACTCGAGTTTTATCCAGGTAGCCCGAAAATTGTCGACTATTATGTTCGTCAAAAAGACAAGCTACACTTGTGTGAACTGCATCCAAACGACTTTCCACTGTTGGCGGCACTTTTTCCAAACAAGCGTAAAGCCAATGTGGTCAAAGATAATGGTTTTGCTGCGGTAAAAGCCATGCTACCACCTCCACAAAAGCGTGGATTTGTTTTGATGGATCCGCCTTACGAGGTCAAAAAAGATTATCAATATGTGGTTCAAGCATTAGAAGAAGGCCATAAGCGCTTTCCTCAAGGCACTTACGCTATTTGGTATCCGGTATTAAATCGCCAGCAGGCCAATGAATTATTGAAATCAGTTAAAGCCACTAATATACGTAATGTATTGCTGCTTGAGCTTTGCATTAGGAACACAGAACAAGAACGAGGAATGGCTGGAAGTGGTATGATTATCGTCAACCCTCCTTGGACACTAGAAAAAGAAGCCAAGGAATTTTTACCTGTTCTTAGCCAGTTGTTAGCAGAAGACAATGAAGCGGGTTATCAAGTCACTTGGATTACCCCTGAATAACCAAATTATAAGGAGCGCGTCATGAGCACGCCTTTCGAACTCGCATTTAAAAACATGCCAACACCGGCTTTTATAATTGAAAGCGGCACTGGCAAGCTACTGTCATACAATAAAAGCTTTGAAGTTTTGTTTGAAAATTTTAATGCGACGCCTCCCAATAAATGGGAGTCACTCTGTGAAGATGCAGTGTCTCTTGAGGACTGGAAAGCGCTCGACGAGAAAATTAAAAAGGGCAATATAGAACGCTGTGAAAGTTTAATTCGTGTCGGTGAAGAACTCATTAATATGGAGCTTGAGCTACGCCACTTGGGCGATATAGTAATAGCTTGCGTCTACAACACGGACCATATGGACCTTTCTGCGGCAGAAAACACGTTACTTAAATTTGCCCTGACTGAGTCATCAGCAGGATTATGGATATGGGAAACAGAAACAGATCTTGTATCCTGCTCCAAATCCATTGCCACCCTATTAAACTATCCACCTGATCGCACACCCCGCTCAACAAATGAATGGACGGCTTTAGTTCACCCTGATGACGTCAAAAGATATATTAACGTTATGAATGAACATATATCACTCAATCAAGATTATTATGAAGTGGAATATCGAATTCTAACGGGTGATCAACGTTATCTATGGGTGAAAGAGCGCGGTAGAAGCTATACCAAAGGATCTGATGGCAGTATCAAAAAAGTCATTGGTTTCATGGTCGATATTAGCCACCAAAAAGCGCTGGAAGAGCACCTGCGTAATCAGGCCACATTTGACGAACTAACAGGGTTGTTAACACGCGGAGCGGCACTGACACACTTTAAAAAACAATTAGGCCTCGCAAAGCGTCAATACACACCGCTGACCATGGCAAAGATCAACCTTGATTCTAATGATCGCCTAAGTAAACTGCCCATGGAAGCACGCAACATTGCTATACAAACATCCGCTCGCTATATCTATAAAAAAATCAGAGAAGCCGATGTCTTGGCTAGAGTAGAACCAGATAAACTGTTACTACTTTTACCCAATACCAGTGTTAAAGATGCGAAAACGTTACTGAGCCAAATTATTACACCAACAGAAGCGGAAGCTACATCCTTGCTCAATGGCAACTCGGACCCCATGGATTTTTGTGTTGGTATTGCAGCCTTCCCTGAAGATGGCGAAACCATTGAAGAACTGGCATTGAGCGCCAATCAAGCCGTTGAAAATGGACAAGCTTTAGACAAACAAATTGTCGTAAGTTAAGTTGATAAGCGCCAGTAAAACGCCGCATTTAAAATGCGGCGTTTTTCGTTCTAACAAGACTCACCTTGTAAGGTCAAAACTATCCTTCTAGAACCACCATAATCTCGATGTTCTCCCAAGTAAATTCCTTGCCAAATCCCTAAGCACAACCTCTTATCTCGAATCGGGATCATTAGAGATGAGCCCAACATACTTGCCTTGATGTGTGCAGGCATGTCATCGCTGCCTTCATAAGTATGCTCATAATAAGGTTGGTCTTCTGGGACCATATAAGAAAAGTGTTTCTCCATGTCGCGGCGTACTGATGGGTCAGCGTTTTCGTTGATCGTTAAAGACGCTGAGGTGTGCAGCAGTTGAATATGCAACAAGCCGATAGAGACAGGCGACATTTTTGCTAAGGCCACTTCTACCTGATCGGTAATTAAATAAAAACCTCGGCGCATCGCGGGTAATTCAATCTCAACTTGTTGCCACATAGAAACTACTCTGCACTGGTTCTTTGGTAAACAGAAAAACGATAATCGTATGGATTTGGTCCTTCAGCAGGAAATGCTTCTTCCGCTATTAGAGTAAACGACGGCCAGTCTACTTCTGGAAAAAACGCATCGCCTTCTACTTCCGCATCCACATGAGTAATGTACAAACGATCCGCTCGCTCAAGGGCCAACTGATAAATTTGCGCACCGCCAATTACCATCACCTCTTCCTGACCATTCACTAAACAAATGTCTTCACCAAGTGAAATGGCCGCTTCCAATGTCGTCACCACATCAACGCCTTCCGCTTGGTAATTAGGATCTCGACTAATGACAATATTGCGGCGCCCCGGTAGTGGCTTACCAATCGATTCAAAGGTTTTGCGCCCCATAACTATGGGCTTCCCCATGGTCGCTTGCTTGAAGTATTTAAGATCGTTTGGAAGATGCCAAGGCAACGAGTTATTAATACCGATGGTTCGGTTTGTGGACATAGCAACAATAAGTGACAACATAAAATAACCTACGTAAAAATCTTGGCTCTTCTTTGCTCTGACAATCCAAGAGCAAAGGGTTCTGATATAATCAACAGTATTTATTATACCCATGACGATTCAGATTGCATTTCTTAACCAGCAAGAACAAGAATCATCAAGGCAAAACAGACAAGGCATTTTTATGAAACAATACCTAGACCTCTGCCACCGCATTATTAACGAAGGCGAATGGGTTAATAACGAGCGAACAGGCAAGCGTTGTCTAACCGTTATTAATGCCGACCTTACCTATGATGTCAGCAAAGGTGAGTTTCCCCTAGTCACCACCCGCAAAAGCTACTGGAAATCGGCTATTGCCGAAATCATTGGTTATTTAAGAGGCTACGATAATGCGGCAGACTTTCGTGCCTTGGGCACCAAAACATGGGACGCCAATGCCAACGAAAACGAAGTATGGCTAAACAACCCATACCGTAAAGGTGAAGACGACATGGGGCTATGCTACGGCGCCATTGGCCGTAATTTTCCTAAACCAGACGGTGGTCATATCGACTTATTAAAGCAAATTATTGATGATCTTAGCCGTGGTGTGGATAACCGTGGGGAAATCCTCACTTTTTATCACCCAGGCGCATTTCATATGGCTTGCCTACGTCCCTGCATGTACAGCCACCACTTTTCTCTACTGGGCGATACACTTTATCTAAACAGCACTCAACGCAGTTGCGATGTACCGCTTGGCCTTAACTTCAACATGGTTCAAGTGTATGTCTTGCTGGCCATTGTTGCGCAGATAACAGGCAAGAAACCGGGACAAGCCTTTCATAAAATAGTGAACGCTCACATCTATGAAGATCAGCTAGAACTAATGCGTGACGTACAGCTAAAACGTGAACCTTATCCGTTACCTACACTAAAAATCAACCCTGAGATCAAGTCTCTTAAAGACATCGAAACTTGGGTGACCATGGATGATTTCGAAGTCAAAGGTTATCAATTCCACGACCCTATCGCTTATCCCTTCTCAGTGTAATCGACTCTCGATTTAAGTAACCTAAAAGAAAAATGGCGAACCAGGCAAGGTTCGCCATTTTTCACTCAATAGTTTTAAGATATTCAATACAATCAACACTGCAACCCAGCACTTCAGCGAAGTTTTCATGGGTCTTCATTTCCACAAAACCATTGCGAGCCAACACTGTCTGTGAAGCCCTATTGCCTATCGAAGCAAAGGCCATCAAGGTATGTAGATTGAGTTCTTTGGCTAGTTGAATCATTTGTTCAACAGCACGTTTGGCGATACCACGACCGGTAAATTTTTCACTCATTCGATAGCCCAAATACGCCTCACTCAACACCGAGTTAATATTGGTTAAGTTAATCCGCCCAATAATCTCACCCGTCTCATGAGTAATCAGCATAGGCAACATGACTTTCCTTTGATATTGCGAGAGGCATTCTTCTATGTGATTTTTCACACCGTCAACCGCATAAAACTCCGCTTCCCTCGGATTAATATGCGATTCAAACCAAGCTCGGTTCTCGACTTCAAAGCGTAACAAAGACGCATAATCAGATCGAGATAACAGCCGAAGACTTACCTGTTGATCGCCAAGGCCCAAGGAGTACGCCACAACCTTTTCCTTCACTCTTTTATAAAAAAAGCAGCCAATTGACTGCTTTCATTTAGCATTATTGTTTGGGGTACCGCTTTAATTTAAACCCTGCGACCATCAACCCAACGCCAATAATGACCATAGGCAAAGACAGTAGCTGCCCCTCTGTTAACCAGCCAAATGCAAGGTAACCAATTTGGATATCTGGCTCACGAACAAATTCCACTAGAATACGGAAAATGCCGTAACACAATAGGAACAACCCAGAAACGCAATAGCGTGGTTTGGTTCTTTGCGAGAAGAACCACAGAATGCAAAACAGTGCCACTCCTTCGAGCGCAAACTGATACAACTGGGAAGGATGACGAGCAAGTTGGAGTGGGTCATTAGGAAAAATCATAGCCCATGGAACATCAGTTGGTTTGCCCCATAACTCACCACCGATAAAGTTACCTAAACGCCCAGCCCCTAAACCAATCGGCACAAAAGGCGCTAGAAAGTCCGTCACATCCACAAGGTGTTTATTATAACGACGAGCAAAGAAGAACATGGCAACAATAACGCCTAAAAGACCGCCATGGAAAGACATACCACCTTCCCAAATACGCACCAGAATCAGTGGATTATCAACAAAAGCGGGGAACTGATAAAACAAGATATAACCGACTCGACCACCAAGTATGACACCTAGTGCCCCATAAAAAATGGCGTCACTAACCATTTCAGGAGTCCAAAGACCATTAGAACGTTTGGCACGGTACATGCCGCACAAATAGGCACCAGCAAAGCCGACCAAATACATAATACCGTACCAATGCACGGAGATTGGCCCTATTGATACTGCAATAGGGTCAATGTTGGGATAAGAAATCATAATACTGCAGAAAACCTCGGGTAGGTGTTAGTCCACGTTGGCCGTTTTAGAAGGTCGAATCAAACGTTCAATATTGGCTTCACGCATAAGTCGTGTCATTGTTTGAGTAACGGCTTCCGCATGGGATAGTTTCATCACTTGATTGAGCATGGCTTTAGCTTGTTCCATTGAGATATTTCGAATCACGGCTTTTACTTTTGGAAGGCTAGTCGAACTCATGGATAAGACGTCGTATCCCATTGCCATTAATAAAATGGCTCCCATAGGATCACCCGCCATTTCACCACAAACACTCAAGCCTACCCCTTCATCTTGAACCTGATCAACAATACTAATAAGAGCTCGGAGAACCGATGGATGAAATGAATTATATAAATCAGCGACACGGGGATTATTACGATCAACGGCTAATAAATATTGAGTTAAATCATTACTTCCGACAGAAAGAAAATCAACCATTCCAGCCAGCTCTCTTGCTTGATAAACCGCCGCAGGTATTTCAATCATCACACCAACTCTCGGCATTTTGACATCAAAACCTTCCTCTTTAACTTCCGCATAAGCTCGACGAATCAAAGCTAGGGCTTCTTCCACCTCAGCCACATTCGAAATCATAGGCAACATAATTTTTAAATTATGCAATCCTGCACTGGCTTTAATCATGGCTCGAATTTGCGCCATAAATATTTCTAGATGATCGAGTGTCACTCGAATACCACGCCACCCCAAAAATGGGTTTGCCTCATCTATTGGAAAATAAGGTAAAGCTTTATCACCGCCAATATCAAGAGTACGCACTGTTACCGGAGCTGGCGCAAAACCCTCTAATTGCTGGCGGTAAATAACCACTTGTTCAGCTTCTGTAGGGAATCGATCACGCACCATAAAAGGCACTTCAGTTCGATAAAGACCAATACCTTCAGCTCCTCGATCTAATGAACGAGCTACATCTGCAGACAACCCCGTATTTACAAATAACGAAAGACGATGTCCATCAAGCGTTTCACAAGGGAGGTCTTTAAGTGTTTCGTATTCTTCTTCTAATAACCGCTCTTCATCAACTATTTGTTGATAGTTCTCTTTCAACGCATCAGAAGGATAAGTAAAAACTTTGCCCAAATAACCATCAACTATCAGCTCTACCTTATCCAGTTGTGCATAAGGTAGATCTAACGCCCCCATCACGGTCGGGATACCCATAGCCCTTGCTAAGATAGCAACATGGGAGTTACCTGAGCCCATAACAGAAACAAGACCTTTGATCTTATCTATGGGAATCTCACCAAGCATAGAGGCGGTCAGCTCTTCACCAACAATAATAGAAGGCTCACTGAAACGCTCTATTATATTCGGCGCTTTTTCTTGTAAATGAGACAATATACGACGACCAAGATCACGTAGATCTGAAGCTCGTTCTCGAAGATACGGGTCATCCATCCGGTTAAACTGCTGAATATGGGTCTGAATAACCTGCCTTAATGCCCCTTGAGCCCAATTGCCTTCATTAATTTTACGGACAACTTCTCCCGCAATAGAGTTGTCATCTAAAATTTTCAGATAGACATCAAATAATGCTTTTTCATCAGCCGAAAGGTGCTGACTAATACGAGTACTGGCACGACGAATATCTTGTCGCACAGCATCTAGGGCTTGGTAAAAATCTTGAATCTCTTCTTCATGGTCAGTGGTGATTCGATCTGGAATAACGTCTAAATCGGCTGGCGGAAAAACAACCACACCTTGACCAATTGCTACGCCAGAACTTCCAGGTATACCTTTGTAGCGAAAATCCGCCCCACTAGGAGTAGCATTGGCATTAAGGTTGGTAATCGCTCCAGTGGCTTCAGCATGAGCAATAACGCCTGCTAATTGGGCGGATAGCGTGATAAGAAAAGCTTCTTCTCCCTCATCGAAACGACGCCTGTCTTCATGTTGAACAACCAACACACCTAACACTTGTCGATGATGGATAATAGGAACACCAAGAAATGAACGATAACGTTCTTCTCCTGTCCCTTTTAAGTAATGGAAAGATGGGTGAACATGCGCATCTTCAAGGTTCACTGGTTCGGCCCTACGACCGACTAAACTCACCAGACCTTCATCGGCCTTCAAACTCACGCTTCCGGCAATATCCGCATTTAAGCCACGTGTTGCCATTAAGACATATTCTTTCGTATTCATATCGACTAAATAGATAGAACACACTTCTGCACGCATAGCTCTACGAACACGTCGGACAATAATATCCAACGCCGCAGACAAAGACTGCGCCGCAGTCACCTCTTGTGTGATACGTCTTAACAAACTTAGCATGGTTCTCCTACCAATCTAATTAGTCTTAATTTTTTCGACTGAGTTTACCATTTTTTCCAGTCGGCGGTGCGCGCTGGGGATAAGCTCTTTTAATGCTCGCCTGTAAACATCCTTTTTAAAGGCGACAACCTGCCCCAAAGGGTACCAATAACTCACCCAGCGCCAGCCATCAAATTCAGGGCTATCTGTCCCATCCACACACACAGATGAATCGGAACAGCGAATAGATAAAAGGAACCATTTCTGTTTTTGTCCAATACATAAAGGCTTACTATTGTGTCTGAGCATGCGCTTAGGAAGTCGATAACGCAGCCATCCCCGAGTTTTTCCTATTATTTCTACCTGATGAGGATCTAAACCCACTTCTTCTTTAAGCTCTCGAAACAAAGCTTCTTCAGGTGTTTCATCGGATTTGATACCTCCTTGAGGAAACTGCCAGGCATTTTGCCCTACGCGTCTCGCCCAAAGAAGTTGGCCACGCTCGTTCATCAGTATGATGCCCACATTCGGTCTGTATCCGTCTGCATCAATCACGAGCTATCACCTTTTAATATAAAAATAAATTAGTTTCATTGTTCCACAATTCCCCCATCTGCACAATTAAGACTACTGTTATTTATTGTCTTCAAGGCTATAATTCGCGCACATTTGAAGAATTGAGGACAGCTTGTGACACTCGCAATATTTGACTTAGACGGCACACTATTAAACGGCGACAGTGATTACACTTGGGGACAATTTCTTGTTGAGAAAGGTTTAGTAGACAGTCAAGTCTACAAACAAGCCAATGACAAGTTCTTCGAAGAATACCAAGCAGGGACGTTAGACATTCATGAATACTTAGCATTTAGCTTAGAGCCACTTACGAAGTTTTCTAAAGAAGAGCTCACAGAACTGCACAACACCTTCATGCAGGAAAAAGTGCAGCCCATGATGCAAGAAAAAGCTAACGCATTATTAAAACACCACAAAGACCAAGGTCATTTTCTGCTCATGATCACCGCAACCAACCAGTTCGTTACTGGTCCAATTGGCGATGCATTGGGCATGGATCATATTATTGCGCCTGTACCTGAAATGATTAACGATCACTACACAGGCAAAATTGTTGGTGTACCCAGTTTCCAAGCAGGCAAAGTCACTCGTTTAAATGATTGGCTTGCTGAAACAGGACACTCTATGGAAGGCAGTTATTTTTACAGTGACTCACGCAATGATTTGCCTCTGCTAGAATTAGTCGCTCACCCAATTGCAGTAGACGCGGATGAGACTCTAACAAAGATTGCGCAAGATCGTGGTTGGCAACACATCTCTCTAAGAGATTAATCAAAGCTCATAAAAAAACGCTGGCAGAATGACTCTGGCAGCGTTTTTTTCGCTTATTTTTTTAATAAGCAATCAGCAAATAATGCTATAAGCCCATATTGTTATGGATACGATAAAACAGTGCTTTTAAGTATTCTGTTTCTTCAATAGCAGGATGCACTGGATGATCTGGCGCTTGCGTTCCACGGTAAATCAATTGTGAGAAACGCTCTAACTGACGGCTATTGCTGCGAATAATATCGTGCAAGCGCCCTGTTTCTAAATGCATAGAACAGGAGCCAGAAACCAAAATACCGCCCTTAGCAACCAAGCGCATCGCCAGTTGATTTGCTCTATGATAAGCCCCTTCACCCGCCTTAATATCTTTACGGCGAGCAATGAAAGCCGGTGGGTCCATAATGACCACATCAAAGCGCTCTTTGTCTTCAATTAAAGACTGCATTGCGTCAAATGCATCACCATGCATTAAGCTCGACCCACCTTCATATTGGTTTAGCTTAAGGTTTTCATCCACATGATTTAACGCGCTTTCTGAAGCATCGATGAAAGTCACATCCGTTGCCCCAGCAGAAGCCGCTTGAACGCCCCAGCCACCGACATAAGAGAAAACATCCAATACACGCTTACCGTCACAGAAGCCTTGCATGGTTTTACGGTTTTCTCGATGGTCATAGAACCAACCTGTTTTTTGCCCATCCCAAACTGGTGCTTGAAATAACACATCGTTTTCCTGCAAATAAACCAGCTCAGGTACAGTACCGAAGGCCTCTTCCACATAGGTTTCAAGACCTTCGATTTGACGCATCTTACCATCGTTTTTCATCAAAATTGCTGAAGGTTTCAGCACTTCTTGCAAAGCTTCAACGATTTCATCCTTTACTCGTTCCATACCCGCTGTCGAAATTTGCATCACCAAAATATCTGCAAAGCGATCGACAACCAAGCCAGATAAACCATCTGAATCACCAAACACAAGGCGATAATATGGCGCAGGATAAGTAAGTTCACGTAAAGATAAAGCAATCTTTAAACGATGAACTAAGGTCGATTTATTGAGAAAAGTATCTGTATTACGGCTCATCAAGCGGCCGCAAATCAAGGTATTAGGATTTATTGTCGCAATACCAAGAGGTTTTCCTTGTGCTGTTTCGACAACAACCTGATCTCCTGGTGTAAATTGCTTTAATGGCGTCGCCGAGGTATCTACCTCATTGCTGTATATCCATTGATGTCCAGCTCTTAAACGGCGATCAGTTTGACCTTTTAGTCGAATAACACTCAAAATTTTCACCTAGTTTATTAAAAAACGGCTATTATAGAGACTCTAGATTCAATTGCTACGAATTACGTAGTCGTAAAGTTACTTATCTCTGAAGAAGTCTGTTTATGTCATCTACATTAAATGAAAATCAGCTAAAACTTATTCTACAAGGCATCAGCATTCCCCCTCAACCACAGATTATGGTGGACTTGCATATGGAACAAGCTATGCCAGATCCAGACATGACACGTATAGCTGAAATAATTTCACAAGATGTTAGCCTCTCAGCTGCTGTGCTTAAACTTGTTAACTCTTCTTTTTTTAGCTTTGCTCGTAAAATAACGTCTATTCAACAGGCCGTTATACTACTAGGGCCAAACAGCGTAACCAACATAGTAAATGGTTTGGCTGTCAAAGGTGAATTATCTGATGAAGGAATAAAATCCCTTCATAGTTTTTGGGATACTGCGACAGACATAGCCGCCATCAGCTCTAGTTTAGCAAATCAGCTTAATTTCAAATATCAGGATGAATGCTATTCCTTGGGGCTTTTCCACAATGCTGGCATTCCTCTAATGTTAAAGCGCTTTGAAGGCTATCAAGAGATATTAGAGAAAGGCTATCAAGACCCAAATTTCTCTTTAACCAACCTAGAAAATGAAGCTTATAAAACTAACCATTCTGTTGTGGGTTATTACCTAGCTAAATCTTGGGGACTACCAAAAAGCTGTCGTGACGTGATTGCGAAACACCACCGTATAGATCATTTGTTTAATCACCGCATCCCTGGCGATAAGATTTATTTAACTTTTGCTTCCATATTAAAAATGGCTGAGCACATTGCTTCCACTTACAAACACATTGGTAGAGCAGATGAAGATTATGAATGGCAGAAAATTGGCCACTACGTTCTTGATCATTTAGAGCTAAGCGAATATGACTTTGAAGGTATGATTGAAATTTGCCATGAGCAAGGCCTTGGAACTATCTAACACGGCCACTTAATGTTTTATAGCAGATACAAAAAATGCCCAAGTGATTTATAAATAGATCACTTGGGCATTTTATTTAGAAGTATTGGTTTAGCATTTTGAAACACTATCACACTAGAGACCTTTTGAGATCTGTCTCTTTAGCGGGGAAACATCACAAGATGATCTAGATGGACACTCAAACCAATTTCCTGACCAATAGAATGGTTGTGATGAGACGATGCAAAGCAGTACACAACTTTTCCTGATGATAATTTCACACGATATAAAAAATGTGATCCACGAAACCATCGACTCACAATGATTCCGACAAACTCACTATCATCATCATGCAGAATGTCATCAGGACGAATTAATAAGTCCACTTCTGTATCATCAGCAAAACCGTGATCCAAATCACCACGTATATTACCTAAATCCGAATGAACGCAATCAGGACCACAAACTACAGCCGATAAAAAATCTCCATGGCCAATAAAACTCGCTACAAAGCGTGTTTCTGGTCGGTGATAAATTTGATATGGCGAGCCCGTTTGATGAATCTCACCTTCACTCATAACCGATACTTGATCAGCCATAGCAAAGGCTTCCATCTGATCATGCGTGACCAAAAGCGCACTCATTCTTTCATGCTGTAATATGGCTCGAATATCGGGAACCAGTTCCTCTCTTAACTTCGCATCGAGTCCAGAAAAAGGCTCATCCATTAACAATAATTTGGGTTTAGGTGCAATTGCCCTAGCTAGAGCAACACGTTGCTGCTGACCACCAGAAAGAGAATGGGGGTAACGGGACTCGAACCCCGATAGACCGACCAAGCTTAATAAATACACAACACGTTCTTGCACAGCCTCTCTTGGCCAAGAGGACAAACCGAATGCAATATTTTGTGCAATCGTAAGATGGGGAAACAAGGCGATATCCTGAAACACCATACCAATAAACCGCTGCTCTGGATTCACATTGTGTGATGGGCTGGAGATAATCTCATTATCAATGCAAATTTCACCCGTCATTAAAGATTCAAAACCGGCAATCGCCCGTAATAAAGTGGATTTACCGCAACCGCTCGGGCCAAGTAAGCAACCAATCTGTCCCTCTAATAATTGGAATGACGCATTTTTAACAACCGCATCACCATCATAACCAACTGAAACATCAGTCAACGTCATTTCTTTCAACAATTTATGAGGAGGTAATGATGTCATATGTGATCCTATATTTAATACACGCTATTCAGAGTGCCCACTATGCTGTGTTTCCGGTACGAGAAGAGATGGAACGACTCAACAAAATCACTGGTACTAGCCCCACCAGCACTATCATTAATGAAGCAGGAGCAGCATCAACAAGACGTTCATCTGATGCAAGCTCAAACGCTCTTACCGCCAGCGTATTAAAATTAAATGGGCGCAATACTAAAGTCGCTGGCAACTCTTTCAGCACATCAACAAAGACAATTAACATCGCCGTTAATACTGAGCCTTTTAATAATGGAACATGAATACGGGTTAATACTTTAAACGGCGACATTCCTAAAGAGCGTCCAGCCATGTCCATACTCGGTTTTATCTTTCCAAGTCCATTTTGCACTGCACCTAAAGACACCGCCATAAAACGCACCGTATAAGCAAACAACAAGGCAATTAAGGTTCCAGAAAAAATAAGACCAACTTTTTCATCACTATAATGTTTCACTAAATCAATGATGCGATGGTCCAGCCAAGCCAACGGAACAATAGTACCAATCGCAATAATTGTGCCGGGCAAAGCATACCCTAAGCCAGCAATACCGACCGAAGCTCTCACTGTTCTGCCATTATTCAAACGAATTGCATAGCTCAACACTAAAGCTAAACTCACCACAATTAACGCCGCTAATGCAGCCAAATAAAATGAATTCCATGCTAATTGAATAAAGCTTGAATCAAGGGACTCTGCTTTAAAGACAGCCCAGTATGCCAACACACCAATAGGTATTAAAAAACCGACTACAATTGGCAATAAACAGAAAGCGCATGCTAATAAACCACGACCACCTTTTAAAAACATACGCTTATTACTGGCTTTTTTTAGTCCAGACGAGTGATATCGAATGCGATGTCGAGAATATCGCTCCAGCAAAATTAATACCGCCACAAACATAAGCAAAACACCAGCCAGTTGAGATGCGGCTGCCACATCACCAAAACCATAGAAGGTACGCAATATGCCAGTGGTAAAAGTATTTACACTAAAGTATTGAACGGTGCCGTAATCGGCCAATGTTTCCATCAATGCCAGAGTCAAACCCGTCACAATAGCAGGACGAGCAAGCGGGAGTGCGAGTTTGAAAAATACTGCGCGGCCAGAATAACCAAGTGTTCGGCTGACTTCTAAGGTATTCTCAGACTGTTCCAGAAATGCCGCTCGGCTCATGAGGTACACATAAGGGTAAAGTACCAAAGTCAGCATAACGATAGCACCACCAAGAGATCGGATTTCAAAAAACCAATACTCGCCATAGCGCCAGCCAGTCAACTCACGAATAAAAGTTTGTACTGGTCCGGCAAAATCCAGCACACCAGTGTAAGTATAAGCAATAATATAGGCGGGAACGGCCATCGGCAAAAGCAACGACCAAGAAAGAACTGAGCGACCAGGGAAATCACACATACTGGTTAACCAAGCACAAGGTACTCCGATCACCAGCACGCCAACACCGACTCCCAGCATGAGTAACAAAGAGTTCGAAATGTATTCTGCTAAGACAGTGTGATAAAGGTGTCGCCACACTTCACCATCACCAAGAAGCACGTTGACGACAACCACCAGAATAGGCAATGCTAAAGTAGCAGCAATAATGATGGCCGATATTTTCAGCCAATTCCACTTAGACTTACTTACAAAACTCGAATAAGTTGAATCAGCCATTAATCGTCAAAAAATCCTATTATAACGCCCGAATTTTTATCGAGCCGATGTATATATCAAATCAATATCAAAACACCAATAATTGGCGTCAATGTGGGCTATTTACTTCCAGCCAGCAATGTCCATTAATTCGACTGCTTCACGGTTATTTTCACCCAATGTACTCAGTGAAATAGTATCTGCTCGGAATGTACCATAAGGCGCTAACATTTCTGGAGCACCAATGCCGTTAACCACAGGGTATTCATTGTTTACATGAGCATACCACTCTTGAGAAGCTTTGCTGGTTAAAAAGTCTAACACCAACTTAGCATTTTCAATATTCGTCGCTGCCGCCGTAATACCGGCACCACTGACATTCACGTGCGCTCCTCTCTCACCTTTACCCTGATTAGGCCAGAATAATTTCACACTCTTATACACTTCTCGCTCATTAGCTCTATCACTCTGCCCAAGTCGTCCATAGTAATAGGTATTTGCCAATGTTAAATCACAAACACCTGCTGACACCGCCTTTAATAGATCAACGTCGCCACCAAAAGGTGGGCGGGCTAAATTAGACATTAGACCTTTAATCCAAGCCTGAGTTTTCTCACGTCCATCCGCATCTAACATAGAGGCCACTAAAGACTGATTATAAATATTAGCTGAAGAGCGCACACAAATACGTCCTTTCCATTTCGGATCGGCAAGATCTTCGTAGGTAGATAAATCTTTCGCTGCTACTTTTTCTGGATTATAAAAAATAACACGAGCACGCTGTGATAAACCAAACCAATAACCATCGCTATCTCTTAAGTGACTAGGAATATTCTTATCCAAAATATCACTATGAAGAGACTGTAAAACGCCTGCTTCTTTTGCTCGATGTAAACGCCCCGCGTCTACCGTGATAAATAAATCCGCTGGACTGGCATCACCTTCCGCTTTTAGGCGACTTAATAACGCATCTGCCGACCCAGTTATGAGATTCACTACAACGTCATTTTCTTCAGAAAATTTATCGAGTACAGGTTTAATAAGTGACTCTTTACGAGCTGAATATATATTCACTTCACCTTGGGCATATAAACCAGTAGAAATAAATAATGACGAGGCGAGAGCCACAAACCCAAAAGAATTTAATAAAGACTTGCGATCTTGAAGCTTTTTGCGCCATTTCATCGACATACTCACTTTCCACCTATTCAAACTTGCTTTTCTCCAGAGCAGCAGAGGAGAAAAGCGACTTAAAAATGAAACAAGAAATTAGCACAACACAATGCTAAACACTAGCGATTATCATTTATTATGACTATGCAAAATCATCTTTCATGTATAGAAATAATCATTAAAAAAATGGCTTATTTACTTTTCGAAAATAAGCCATCAATAAAGAAGGGGAAATTAAAGCGTCCTTAAAAGCTAAGACAAACAACTAATGCAGTAATTGAGTCAGCCCATCGCCAATAGACAAGGCATCATCCAACTCATATACCACTCCTTCTTCCAAACCTGCGGCTTTCGCCACAGCAGAAGGAAAACCTTCACGCACTAAGTCGTACTCACGTTCGTTGTGTATACAAGCATTCATATAACAAGCTAAGTTCAATACACATGCCAAAGGATCTGGTTTGTCATCAAAAAATGGGCGTTTATGATGTTGCACGGCATACCCAAGACCAGCCGGAAATTTCCAGAGATCCATTAATTCTTTACCTGCATCTTGAGAGGTAAATCCTAATCTATCCTGCTCGGCCTTAACTCTTCCTGCCTTACGGTTTGCAACTAACGCTTGAATCTCTTTAGCAATAGTCGGCTCAGTAAGATGCAATAACAAACGACCAATGTTGTGCACAATTCCCGCCGTGAAAGCTTCATCCTCTTGAACCAGAGGTGTTCTTTTTGCAAACCATTGTGCCAATTCAGCAACTTTAAAAGAATCCGCCCAAAATTCATTCAAATTTAAGCCTTCTACTTTGGCGACGGAATTAGAAAAGCCGGAGGCAATAACCAAAGTCTTCAATTTATCAGTACCCAATAGGATAGTAGCTTCCTCAATCGAAGAAATTTTTCTAGATAAACCAAAGTAAGCCGAGTTAACCACTCGTAATACTTTTAAGGAAATGGTCTGATCATGAGAAACTCGTTCAGTAAGATCGGTATATTTTACATTAGGATCACTAAGAAGCTGAATAAGTTCACGGACGACATCGGGGACATTAGGAAGCTTATCAGTTTGCTTTAGAAGATCTTTTGCTTGCATGCCATTCCACCCTACTCTGATTAGTTTATATCTCTGTAAGCAGGATAAAACAGCACTTACTTTTTGCAACGGGAAATAAGTAGCGTTTTGCAAGCAAATGGCTAATCGCTCCCTAAGACAGAAACAAAAATTGACAAAGGAGTTAAGAAAACGATGACAAACCAGCTGCTCGAGCGACCAATTTCTTCTTCAAAGATTCACCTTTGTTAAATTGCTTCATGCCCATGTTTCTGAGCTGCACAATGAAAGGTTGTTGAGTAGAAAACAAACGTTTAAAGGCTTCCATCCCTGCTGCCATTGCAATATTGTCCAACATTCGAACTCGTTGATAACGACGCAGCACTTTACTCGCACCAAGATGTTCACCACGACGATGGGCTTTTTCTAAGACCTCCACCAAGGCTTTCACATCTCCAAAGCCTAAGTTAGCGCCCTGGCCGGCAAGAGGATGAATGGTGTGCGCCGCATCACCTATTAATGCCAACCCAGCTTTCACATATTCTTTCGCATGGCGCTGCCTTAATGGGATCGCCTGTCGGGTTTGCGTCAGCCTCAGAACGTCAAAGCGTTTATTCATCGCGTAATGTAAACGACGACAAAATGCGGCTTCATCCAGTGCCATCAAAGACTCCGCTTCTTTTGGAGGAACCGACCAAACAATGGAAACATAATGCTTTTGATCAACAGAAGGGAGAGGCAGGAAGGCTAAAATGCCCTCTTCACCAAAACTTTGCCAAGCTGTATTTTCATGAGACTCGCCAATTTCCAGCGTGGTGACAATCGCATGATGGCCATAATCCCACTCAACGGTATCAAAGGCATTTTCAGTGCGCAGTTTAGACAGAGCGCCATCTGCGGCGATGATCGCCTGAGCATTGAGAATATGGCCTGAAGCCAACTCTACTTTTACAGCAGACTCACTCAATTCATGAGACTCTAACGTATCACCTAAATACAGATCAATGTTATCTGAAGAGCGCACCTGAACCATTAATTGCTGATTCAATACAGCATTTTCAACCAAATGACCAAGCTCAGGCATGGCGGTTGCTTGCGCATTAAAATCAATATAACCCTCGCCAAGACCATCCCAAACCACCATATTGTCATAAGAGGCGATACGATCTTTCGCAATGCCTTGCCAAACATTCGCTTGTTCTAACAAGGCTTTCGATTGACTGGATATGGCACTCACACGAGCATCATACGCTGGCGGGGTAGATAGCGGATATTCGCCATTGTGTTTATCCACCAGCGCAATTCGTAAAGATGACTTTGCCAACAATATCGCAGACAAGGCACCCACCATACCAGCGCCCACTATGATCAAATCGTACGACTTAGCCATCTTACTTACTCCAACTTATCTATATGTGTTTATCGACTTTCAGCCATTAACGCTTCAATTTCTACCACTTCTTTTGGCAGGCCATGGGTCAATACATAAGGGCCATCGGCACGGATAAGCACATCGTCTTCAATACGAATACCGATGCCTCGCCATTTAGCATCAACAGATTCATCATCAGCGGAAACGTATAGCCCAGGTTCAATGGTTAGCACCATGCCTTCTTCTAACAAACGAGATTCACCATTTACCTTGTAAGCACCGCAATCATGAACATCCAGACCTAACCAGTGCCCCGTATTGTGCATGTAAAAAGCTCGATATGCCTTGCTCTCGATCAGTTGATCAACATCACCTGTTAATAATCCATGGGCAACCAAGCCTTCCGTCAAGGTGCGAACCGCGGCGTTATGGCAAGCTTCGTAAGGTGTTCCTACATTTAGCTCTTTCATACCAGCATGATAAGCATCGAGTACAAGCTGATATAATGCGGCCTGCGGCTTACTGAATTTACCGTTGGCAGGGAAAGTACGAGTAATGTCGGCCGCATAACAACCCAGTTCCGCTCCTGCATCAATCAATACCAGATCACCGTCTTCGATCACTTCGTCATTTTTAATGTAATGCAAGACACATGCGTTACTGCCTGAGGCAACAATGTTGTTATACGCAGGCTGACGAGCACCGGATTTCATAAAGATATAATTCAGCTCAGCTTCCAACTGATATTCATTCATCCCCGGACGAACAGATCGCATCGCTTGTTTGTGAGCAGCAACCGTGATTTGCGCCGCCGCTTCCATAATGGCAATTTCTTCAGCGTCTTTTCGTAAACGCATTTCAGAGACAAGGGGTAGTAAATCTGTAAAGGTCGTGGGTGCTACCGCCCCCATTCGTACACGGGCCGCAATGGAATCACGCCAGCCAGCAATCTTTTCACGTAGCGCATCGTCATTAAATAAATACACTATCTGCTCGGCACCGTCTAACGCCGCTATTGCGATGTTCTCTAGCTCTTCTAATGGTGCCGCTTCCTTAGCGCCAAACTGATTGATTGCGCCTTCTGTACCGAAACGAAAACCATCCCATTGCTCGCGCTCTGGGTCTTTCGGCAATGTGATGAGCGTCATTTCACCTTTGCCACGAATAATCGCGTAGGCACTTGGCTCTGGAAACCCTGTTAAATAGAAAAAACTGCTATGCGGACGAAACTCATATTCACAATCATTATTGCGTGTCGCCATCTCACCTGTACGAATAATAACCACACTGTTTGCAGGTAACGATTGCATCAAGCGCTCGCGGCGAGCCTGATACGTTTGAGTATCGATTTTCATAGAAGGTCTCTCTTGTAAATAGTTATTCCATTAAAAAATATCAGTAAGCTTTTGATTTTCTTTATAATTTTAATGCAAAGAATTTTGTTTAGTATGATCTACATCTGGATTAATGTCATGATGTTCTGTGTATAGCATCATGGCTGACAATCTTACGTATTCTACTAATTCAGTTAAATCCGCTTCATTATCATTGTTGTCTTCTAGTGCACGCATCTCTGCTTGCATACCAGAGATATTGGCAAAATCACGAAGAATTTGTTTTGTCTCATCTGACAAATCATTCTTTTGGCCTGATAATCCATAACCCGCTAAAAAGCCATGAGCCCACTGAGACAAGGTTACACCTCTCTCACACAACTCAGCATCTTCATCTGAGATACTAGGCACAAGCGCAAATTCACCATTTTGAAACAAGGTTAACGTGGCTGTATAAAGTTCAATAATAACAGCTCGGCTCGCTTCTTCTTTCCAGCCTTCGATATCGCAAAATTCCACCACCATGCTCAGCCAATCCTCTAGCGGCAAAGTCACACCAGAAGCCAGATAACCACAAAGTTGACCGTGTAGTTCTGAAGGCGAAGCCGTAATGGATTCGGTGACAAAAACATCAGCGATTAAATCGAAGTCCAACGCGTCTTTTAACATTTCTGTGGACATAGTGTGCCAACCTTTTGCTGTTCAGTTCATTTAAATTTAGGGTTTTACCTGTAAAAAAGAAGCCGCACCGAGTGGTGCGGCTTTTCTGTCTCATATTGCGAAATACATAACAACAATATGGGGCAGCGATATAGACCTTTCAAGTCTATTAACCTAGTTGCTTAAGGCCAGATTCTAATGTTTGTAAAATCAAAGTATTGATAGTCATAGGACCAACACCGCCAGGTACGGGTGTATAAGCGGCAACTCGATCCGTCAACGGAGCCAATTCAATATCACCAACGCCGCCAGGGTGGTAACCAGCGTCTACGACAATCGCACCATCTTTGATCCATTCCGCTTTAATAAATTCTGGCTTACCAACCGCGCCAACAATCACGTCAGCTTGTTTTACAAAGTCAGATAAATTCTGAGTGCGAGAATGACAAATCGTAACCGTCGCATTCGCATTCAACATCATCATGGCCATTGGTTTGCCAAGAATAGGGCTACGGCCGACCACAACAACGTGCTTACCTTCTAAGTTTATCTCATAAGCTTCAAGCAAACGCATGATGCCAGCAGGTGTAGCTGCGCCATAAGCAGGCTCTTTCATCGCCATACGACCAAACCCAAGACAAGTTACACCGTCAACATCTTTGTGAGCCGCAATCGCGTCAAAGCATAAACGCTCATTGATTTGTTCAGGCACTGGATGTTGCAACAAAATACCATGCACATCTGGATTATTATTTAGCTCGTTAATTTTTTCTAGCAACTGCTCTGTAGTTGTGGTTTCAGGCAATTCTATCGCCATAGAGTCCATTCCTACACGACGACAAGCATTGCCTTTCATTTTTACATAAGTGGCTGATGCCGGATCAGCACCCACTAAAATGGTTGCTAAAATTGGGGTGCATCCAGTGCGGTCTTTAAGCTCGCTAACTTGAGCCTGTAGGCGGTTTTCAGTTTCTTTGGCGCAAAGTTTGCCGTCAAGAACCAGTGCAGTCATGAATGAGCTCCAGTCAATTTAGAGTGATGTATATGAGGGAGCGGCATTATACCTCAACTTTTGCCTTGATACGCAGTGCCAAAGCGAATTTGTTCTGCAAAAGCACGAATCTTTCCTTTTAAGCTAAGCCGGTTCAAGATAGTCCACTAACAATTGCAGATTACGCTGACCACGAAATTCATTCACATCCAATTTATAAACCAAACGTGCTTGTGTTACCTTATCATTGGGCCATTTATCCAAATCGACAAAAAAGTTAATCGCATCTAATAGCAAGCCACTGCTAGGTTCACGCACCATTAACTTAAGGTGTTTCTCACCGACAATACGTTGTTGTAAAACATCAAATACGCCGTCAAAGCAAGGCTCAGGAAACATTTGCCCCCATGGGCCTGACAGCCGAACCTGCTCGGCAAAACTCAAACTAAAATCTTCCGGAGCCAATGGTCCATCAGTTAGCAATGTCGCTTCTAACTGATCAGGTGTCACCCATTCTGTAATAATGGCATCAAAAGCCAATCGAAAAGCGTCATAGTGGGATTCTTTGATCGACATACCTGCCGCCATGGCGTGGCCACCAAATTTACTGAGTAGCTGCGGATACCGCTTGGCCAACAAATCCAGCGCATCACGAATATGAACACCCGGAATGGAACGTGCCGAACCTTTTAATTCGTCCTCACCTACTCGGGCAAAAGCAATCACAGGTCGATGACATTTGTCTTTCATTCGCGAGGCTAAAATACCAATAACACCTTGGTGCCAATCCGCATCATAAAAGCACATGCCATTTGGCATCTCTTGATCCTCATCCAATAAAGACGTCAGCACGAGTTCAGCCTGCTCTTTCATATCGGATTCAATGGCTTTACGCTCACGATTGAATTGATCTAATTGCTGCGCATACTCACGAGCTTGGTGGGGATGTACAGCCAATAAACATTCAATACCGATCGACATGTCATCTAAACGGCCAGCGGCATTCAACCTTGGCCCAACAACAAAGCCCAAATCCGATGCTTTCAATTGCGTATAATCTCGACGACCCACGTCTAATAAAGCAAGAATGCCTGGACGAGCCAATCCCGCTTGAATACGCTTAATTCCCTGCTGGACCAAAATACGATTATTCGCATCCAATGGCACAACGTCCGCCACCGTCCCAAGTGCAACCAAATCCAAATAATCCGCCATTTTAGGTTCAGGAATATGCTGTTCAGCAAACCAATTTCGACGATTCAACTCAGCCCGTAACGCAGACATCACATAAAAGATTACCCCCACACCGGCTAAGTTTTTACTGGGAAAACCACAGTTGGGGTGGTTAGGATTCACAATGGCATCGGCATTTGGCAAGGTATCACCAGGTAAGTGATGGTCGGTCACAACCACTTTCATCCCGTAAGACTTTGCCGCCTGCACACCATCAATACTGGCAATACCATTATCTACCGTTACCAGAACATCTGGTGATCGCTGCTGCGCAACCTCAACAATTTCAGGGGTCAGACCATAACCAAATTCAAAACGGTTCGGCACCAAATACTCAGGCGTAATCGCCCCCATTGCCTCTAAAGCTAAAATACCAAGACTCGTACTGGTCGCTCCATCGGCATCAAAATCCCCTACAATGAGAATTTTCTGACCAGCTACAATAGCGTCGGCTAATATTTTCGCGGCGGCGGTTAAATCAAATAAAGAATCCGGCCGCAACAAATGCGGCAAGCGATAATCCAGTTGGGCAACAGACCTAACATTACGAGACAAAAATACTCGCTGTAGCGTTGCAGACATTGTTGATGGAAAGTCATTTTTTTCAGCCGGTACCGCTCGGCGCTCAATACGCATAGACATCTCAAAATCAAAGTAAGCACATAAACAAAGCATAACATGAAAATACAGAGTATCTCTGTGGACAGCGTATTTGCATTTAATACTCCATCCGCCCCCAACCAATTAACAAGTTTCTTTTCTAATCTCGTCTACCACTGGGCCCATAACATAAAAAGGCTACTCTAATTCAGCACCAGAGCAGCCTTTTTATATATTCAAAATAGAGCCAATAAATCTATCGCTAAGTTATACGAGTTTGATTTCGACCTGATCGCTTAGCATTGTATAAATGACTATCAGCCAAAGTAATGGCTTCTCGCAGCGACGTTGTTTCGTTCATCGTTGCCACACCAAAACTGATCGTCATATGAAAACGTTGATCAAGATACACAAATTCATGCTCAGCAACTCGTTCGCGTATTGATTCAGCGAACTCAAAGGCCTCATGCTCACTACAATTGCATGTTGCGATCAAAAATTCTTCCCCGCCCCAACGAGAGGCTAAATCACCTTCTTTTAGAGACGATTGAATGAGCTTTGCTAATTCAGTAAGTGCGTAATCACCAACATCATGTCCGTATTCATCATTAATCCGTTTAAAAAAATCCACATCCGCTAACAATAAATGAAAGCTAGTATATTGACTGGCCTCTAAGCGCTGCAGCATTCCACGCCGGTTTAATAAACTAGTTAATAAATCCGTATAGGCAACCAACTTCAGTTTCGCCGTTGTTTCTTTCAACTCTTGATTAAAACGAGACATCGAATATTCATAAATACCGGATAGAAATACGACAACAAGAAAAGCAAATAGAATCCTTGATTTCAATGTTGGGTCATAACCAAATTCAGAAAAATGGTTATTAGCAAAGAACATGATAATGACTAATGCTAGCGTGAAGACTCCGAGCTCTATCATGCCCTTTTTCATACCATGTAAAAACAATGAAACCGCTGGAACACAAAATATCCAAACATGACCAGTTCCATTTACTCCACCTGAATAGACCAAGTAGATCATTAGAAGATATAGGGGATAAATAACGAAATTTCCAGATAAGGTATGATTGTGAGTGTAACGCAAGTAAACGTGATTTATCGCATATAAGAAAGCAATAAAAAGGAGGAATGCTCCCAACAAAACTTGACCGTCAATTAACGACAGTATGCCCAAAGGAAGGCAAAAAATAACGCCAACTGAAGCAAACAAATTAATGATAAAAACTCGACGATTATCTTCCGAGAAAATATCGTATGTCCCGCCTACGTAGAAAAACTTAAACCAAGCGTTTTTGGTTTTACTTTTGGGCGTCATGTCAGAATTTTTTTTATCTGAATACTTTGTCATGAAAATTCTCCGACCTAGCGATTCTAAGTCGTATGGCTAGTTGACTTAATCCTACACCAAAGCCCAAAACAGCTCCTCTAATAATCCCTCACGATTACAAAATACAACAATTCATAAACTTAGTACTTTAAGTCGGATACAAACGCGATAATAAAACAGGCACAACCGTTTCCACTTTCAAAATACGATCGCCTAAATGAACCGATTCCATTCCTGCTTCAAGCCATTTGGACACTTCAAACTCATTCCAGCCCCCTTCCGGCCCCAGTGCCAAAACACAAGGCTGTTGAATATCAACAGGACATCGTTTGGCTAAATAGGGGTGAGCAAGTAAACCCACTTTATCTTTTAAAATATCTGGCAATTGGTCTTCAACAAAAGGACGAAACCTAGGAATCAAAGTCCAATTAGGCATTATAGTGTCTTTAGCTTGCTCCAACCCTTCTAGCAAACACTGCTGAATGGATTCAGTTTGCAATACCGGACTTTGCCAATAGCTTTTTTCCACTTTAGCCGAGTGAATAAGGTATAAATCTTTCACCCCCATGGCAGTGATATTCTGCAAAGTGCGCTTGAGCATATTAGGCCTAGGTAAAGCCATTACCAATACCATTGGCAAAGGTGTTGGCGGTTGAGAGGTAAGGTTTAATGAATGAATATAACCTGGCAAACTTTCGCTTGGTGGCTCATAAATCCCCTCGCCGATTTCTCCATTCATTATTCCCACACGCAGCACATCACCCGATTTAGCTTTAATGACTTTTGAAATATGGGTTTGCTGACGCTCAGTTAGACCATAACGTCCATCACCAAGGGTATTTTTAGAATCGAGTAAAATGATATTCATAGGATAAATGCTAAGTAAGTAAGAAAAAGAAACGGCCAATCAAAGATTGGCCGTTATTGGTTTTGATGAGCGATAACTATCTAGATTTTATCGGCTACAAAAGCCTGTACATCACTCAAACTATTCTCTAGAACAGTGTAGGACTCTTCTCGTTCAAAAAGGTCTTTCATATGCTCGGGTAATACTGGAGATTCACAACCTGCTTTTTCAACCGCTTCAGGGAACTTCACAGGATGTGCTGTAGCCAAGGTAATCATTGGCACAGACTGATCTTTCCAACAGTGACGAGCCGCTTCAAGGCCAATCGCAGTATGAGGATCTAGAAGGTACTGAGTGTTAGCGAAAACATCCGCAATCACTTCACAGGTCTTCTTATCGTCCACTTTATAGCTATCAAAGTTTTCTTTTACATAAGACCAAGCTTGATCATTTAATGATACATCGCCTTTATTAAAGCGAGACATTAAATCATCAATCGCCACACCATCACGACCATGAGCATCAAATAACAAACGCTCAAAGTTACTGGAAACCATAATGTCCATACTGGGCGACAAGGTCACATTCAAAGACTGACGGCTCATGTCATTTTCAGCAATCACACGATGTAGAATGTCATTCTGGTTGGTGGCAACAACAAGCTGATCAATAGGCAAGCCCATTTTCTTCGCTAAATAGCCCGCAAAAATGTCACCAAAATTCCCCGTTGGTACAGAGAAAGAGACTTTGCGATGAGGAGCACCAACAGACAATGCAGAAGAAAAGTAGTAAACGATTTGAGCCATAATTCGCGCCCAGTTAATCGAGTTAACCGCACCTAGCTTCGCCCCTTTCAAGAAAGACTGGTCTGCAAAGCTCGATTTCACCATGCCCTGACAGTCATCGAAGTTGCCCTTCACAGCGATATTAAACACATTGTCATCAATCACAGTTGTCATTTGACGACGCTGCACTTCAGATACACGCTGATAAGGGTGCAAAATAAAAATACTCAAGTGTTCGGAATGGCGACAACCTTCAATGGCAGCGGAGCCTGTGTCACCCGATGTTGCACCAAGAATAACCAATTTTTCTTTGCGCTCAGATAGAACATAATCCATCAAGCGACCAAGCAACTGTAAAGCAAAATCTTTAAAGGCCAACGTTGGACCGCGAAACAGCTCCAGTATCCATTCGTTATTGCCTACCTGAACCATTGGTGCGATAGCCGTATGATTAAAATCCGCATAAGCATCGTTAATCATAGTTTTAAACGCATCAGCAGGAATGTCGCCTTCCACAAAAGGCCACATCACTTTAAAGGCTAACTCTTGATAACTCAGATTTGCCCAAGAAGCGATTTCCTCTTTACTGTAGTGAGGCAAAGTTTCTGGCACATAAAGACCGCCATCATTTGCCAAACCAGCCAATAACACATCGCCAAAAGAAAGCGCAGGCGCTTTACCACGAGTAGAAATGTATTTCATATTTGCTCTCTCTTACGCCAAGTTTTCAACACGGATTCGCTGAACGGTCCCAGCAACATCCGGCAAGGCTTCAATCGCCGCAATCGCAGCATTCATATTGCGTTCTTTCACATCATGAGTCATAACAACCAATGGCACTAGCTCACTGCCTTCGCGCTCACGCTGAATCAGTGACTCTATACTGATATCATTAGTAGATAAAATCTGAGTAATATTCGCCAACACACCAGCACGATCTTTAATTGTCATATTAAGGAAGAAACCGCACTCAATTTCCTCAACAGGTAAAACTTGCACATCAGACAAAGAATCAGCCTGGAACGCCAAGTGTGGCACTCGGTTTGTTGGGTCTGCGGTCAAAGTACGAGCCACATCAATGACATCCGCAATAACGGATGATCCTGTTGGCAAAGCACCAGCCCCTGCGCCATACGTCAAAGTAGGACCGACAACATCACCTTGCACCATAATGGCATTCATCACGCCATTTACATTAGCCAAAAGCTGCTTATGGGAAATCAACGTCGGATGAACTCGCAATTCGATACCGGCTTTGGAACGGCGAGCAATTCCTAAATGTTTAATGGCATAACCAAGGTCATCGGCAAACGCCACATCTTCAGAGGTAATGCGACTGATCCCTTCGGTATAGGTTTTTTCAAATTGAAGCGGGATACCGAATGCGATAGAAGCAAGAATCGTTAGCTTGTGCGCGGCATCAATACCTTCAATATCAAAGGTCGGATCGGCTTCTGCGTAACCCAGTTCTTGTGCTTCGGCTAATACATCTTCAAACTCACGGCCTTTTTGACTCATCTCAGTCAAAATAAAATTACCAGTACCGTTGATAATACCCGCTAACCATTCAATTCGATTTGCAGACAAACCTTCGCGCAATTGCTTGATAATAGGAATACCGCCAGCAACTGCGGCTTCGAATGCTACAATTACACCTTTCTCTTGGGCCTTGGCAAAAATCTCATTGCCATGTTCTGCAATCAGTGCTTTGTTCGCCGTAACGACATGCTTACCATTTTCTATGGCTTTTAAAACCAGCTCTTTCGCCACAGACGTTCCGCCAATTAACTCAAGAACGATATCAATCTCTGGATTATTGACTACTTCAAAAATATCGCGGGTGACATTAATCTCGGAAGTGTCGCAAGCGTCATTATCACGACGAGCTCCGACTTGTTCAATAACAATGCTGCGACCCACACGTCGTGTAATCTCTTCCGCATTATTACAAAGAATATTAAAACTACCAGACCCCACAGTCCCTAGCCCACAAATCCCGACTTTTACCGGTTTCAAAACAATACCCCACAGAGACAATTTAATTTTTATAAAACACGTAATGTTAAAAGGCGCTTAATAAAGCCACATTTTGACTCATTATAACGCCAGTACTGCTCAAACCCAACGTAGAATAGGCTGAAGAAGGCTCATACTTAGTGGAATATTTTGTGATATAGCTATAACCCAAGACGTTTGACCAACTCAGTAGCAGGAAGGTAACCAGGCAAAAACTCACCGTCACTCAGTACAATACTTGGGGTACCGCGCACACCCACTTCGTTACCCAGTTTATATTGATCTGCAACTGGATTAACACATTTGTTTTCCGGAATCTCAGCGCCTAATTTTGCTTGTGTTAACCACTCTTTAGGGTCGGCCGAACACCAGATGCTCACCATTTTTGTATAAGCTTCCGAACCAATACCTGCTCTTGGGTACGCCAAATAACGAACAGTAACACCAGCCTCGTTCAGCTTTGGAACTTCTTTATGAAGCATTCGACAGTAACCACAATCGACATCAGTAAACACAGTGATATGTGCTTTCTCATCCTTTGCTTTATAAACAATCATTTGCGCTTCAGGTATTGCTTCAATCTTAGCAAGTTTTGCTTTTTCGGTTTCATTCTCAATGGAAGTTTCGTCTATTCGGTAAAGGTCACCTGCGACAAAATACTTACCATCTTGCGTCACATGAAGTGTTGGACCATTTTTTAAAGTCACAACATATAAGCCTGCGCCTTCATGTAATTCAGCGCTTTCAACTTCATATTGAGGTAAGGCCGTTTTAACTGCAGATAAGACATCAGATTGGCTAGCGAAGACAGCGTGAGAAAGGGAAAACAATACGCTGATTAGAGTAAAGCGGGATAGTAAACGGAGACAACTCTTCATGAAGAACCTCAAAGACATGGCGATTAATCCTTATTAGGCCATACGACAGGGAGTAAGTTCCATAAAAAAAGGCGACTTACGTCGCCTTTTTTTAATAAGAAAGAATTAACGTTTAGCCAATTTTTCTTTGATACGTGCAGATTTACCAGAACGCTCGCGTAGGTAGTAGATCTTAGCTTGACGCACGTCACCGCGGCGTTTAACTTCGATGCTTTCAACCAAAGGGCTGTACGTTTGGAAAGCACGCTCAACACCGATACCGCTAGAAATCTTACGAACGGTAAATGCTGAGTTAAGACCACGGTTACGCTTAGAGATTACAACACCTTCATAGGCCTGTAGACGCTCGCGTGAACCTTCTTTAACTTTAACTTGAACAACAATAGTGTCACCAGGACCGAAGGCTGGGACTTCTTTTGTCATCTGTTCAGCTTCTAACTGCTGAATCAGCTTAGTTTTATTGCTCATGGATGTGACTCCTAATGATATGGTTTCTTATCAGCATGAAGGTTCTTCTTTCTGATAAGCTCGCAATTCCTACTCTGCCGAGGTTGAATCTTCAGTTTCGCGAATAAACTCTTCTAACAACAACTGCTGTTCCTTGTCCAACTCAAGGTTCTGCAGAAGGTCTGGCCGGCGTTGAAAAGTTCTTCCGAGCTTTTGCTTTAAACGCCAGCGTCTAATCTCCTCGTGGTTGCCACTAAGCAATACCGATGGTACAGGTTCACCATTTAGTACTTCTGGGCGAGTATAATGCGGGCAATCCAACAAACCATCAGAAAATGAATCCTCATCTGCAGATGCTTGTTTTCCTAATACTCCTGGAACCATCCTAGAGACAGCATCCATTAATACCATTGCCGGCAACTCACCACCGCTTAGGACAAAGTCGCCAATTGACCATTCTTCATCAATCTCAGATTGAATAAAGCGCTCATCAACGCCTTCATAACGACCTGCTACCAGAATAAATTCTGCTTGTTTAGCAAGTTGTTGCACGCCTTCTTGCGTCAGCGTACGCCCTTGAGGGGATAGAAAAATAACTTTTGCATTGGGCACCGATAACTTGGCACTTTCAATAGCATCTTTGAGAGGCTGAACTTTCATCAGCATCCCTGGGCCACCACCATAAGGGCGATCATCTACAGTCTTATGTCTGTCATGAGTAAAATCGCGGGGATTGAAAAAATCCACCTCAATCAACCCAGACTTAATGGCTCTGCCTGTTACTCCATATTGAGTAATGGCTTGAAACATCTCCGGAAAGAGCGATATAACGCTAACCTTCACGTTGTGACCTCAGCTTATCTGTTTAAAATTCTGGATCCCAGTCAACTACCATTTCCTGCTGCTCTAAATCGATGTTTAAAACATAAGTTCCTGGAGCATAAGGAATCAATCGCTCTTCACGATCAAAGCTACCTTCACACGCGCGGACAACAATCACATCATTCGCACCGGTTTCCATAAGTTGAGAAACCTTCCCTAAGAGGACTCCCTCTTTAGTAATCACCCGCAGACCTTCCAGTTGACTCCAGTAATAATCACCTTCATCCAATTCTGGCAGCTCTGCTGCATCTATATAAACATCCAAACCGCAAATCTCTTTTACTTGATCTCTGTCGGTGTAACCTTTAACAGATGCCACCAAACCGCGCCCTTGCAGACGGCCTTGGCTTAACTCTACGATTTTCCACCCACTAGGGGTTTTCAACCACCAATGCTTATAATCAAAGATTCCTTGCATTGGATCGGTGTGCGAATATAACTTCACCCACCCTTTAACACCATAAACCGATGTAATGCGTCCAACTACAAGCGCTTGCTCAGGAGCGGCAGCTTGTTTTAGTTCAGACATAGCATTACCTCAGTATTAAGCGTTTTTGCTAGCATCTTTTACAAGCTGCGCAGCACGGTCAGAAAGTTGAGCGCCTTGGCTAACCCAATGATTAACGCGATCTAGATCGATGCGTAGACGTTCTTCTTGACCACGAGCAACAGGGTTAAAGAAACCCAAACGCTCGATATAACGACCATCACGAGCACGACGGCTATCAGCCACGTTCAAATGATAGAATGGGCGCTTTTTAGAGCCACCACGAGAAAGACGAATAGTTACCATATGATTGGTTCCTTATTGCTTAACGAAACACCCCTTGCCGAGTCGAATTTTTGACTCATACAACAAGAAGGCGGCATATTCTAGTCGATTCACTAGAAAAACAAAAGGGCGAATTACTCGCCCAGACATTAAAAACGGCAGTTTTTTAACTACCGTTAATAAAAACAAGAAGATATCTTTAAAATTTAGGGAAATTTCCACCGCCAGGCATACCACCACCCGGCATCATTCCACCTAAACCACGCATCATTTTCTTCATCCCACCTTTTGCAGACATCTTCTTCATCATCTTTTGCATTTGTTTATGCTGCTTTAGAAGACGATTCAAATCTTGAATCTGCAAACCAGCACCCGCTGAAATACGCTTTTTACGAGAACCATTAATCACATCAGGGTTATGGCGTTCTGCGGGGGTCATGGAATTAATCAAGGCTTCCATTTGAACAAACATTTTATCGTTCACTTTATCCTGAATATTACCAAGCTGGCCGCCCATACCTGGAAGCTTATCCAGCATAGAGCTCATGCCGCCCATATTTTTCATTTGCTGCAGCTGCTCTTTGAAATCTTCTAGATCAAAGCCTTTGCCTTTTTTCAGTTTGCCAGCAAGTTTTTCTGCTTTGTCTTTATCGATCTTTTGTTCTGCTTCCTCTATTAAAGAAAGCATATCACCCATTCCTAAGATACGAGATGCCAAACGATCAGGATGGAAAGGTTCTAATGCATCGGTTTTCTCACCTACACCTAAGAACTTAATCGGTTTACCCGTGATATGACGAACAGACAAAGCCGCCCCACCACGCGCATCACCATCGGTCTTAGTTAAAATGACACCAGTCAGTGGTAACACATCACCAAACGCTTTCGCCGTATTCGCCGCATCTTGCCCTGTCATTGCATCCACAACAAACAGAGTTTCAATAGGATTAACAGCTCCATGGAGCGCTTTTATTTCCGCCATCATGTCGTCATCGATAGACAAACGGCCTGCCGTATCAACAATCAGGACATCTTTATGACCTTTTTTAGCGTAATCAATCGCATTATTAACAATATCAATTGGCTTTTGAGATAAATCACTGGGAATAAAGTCAACACCAACTTCACCCGCCAAAGTCTCCAACTGTTTAATAGCGGCCGGTCGGTAAACGTCGGCACTAACAACCGATACCGATTTTTTCTCACGCTCTTTTAGGTATTTCGCAAGTTTGGCTGCCGATGTAGTTTTACCCGCACCCTGCAAACCCGCCAACAAGATAACCGCTGGACGCGAAACACGAAGGTTAAGGCCATCATTAGCCTCGCCCATTACGCTTTCAAGTTCTTGCTTAACAATTTTTAGGAAAACCTGACCAGGACTCAAACTCTTAGATACTTCAGTCCCGATAGCACGCTCTTTAACAGCAGCAATAAAGTCTTTAACTACTGGCAAAGCAACGTCGGCTTCGAGAAGTGCCATACGCACTTCACGCAACACTTCTTGTATATTGTCTTCCGTTAATTTCGCTCGACCTCGAATACGATCAAGCGAGGAAGTTAAACGATTCGATAAATTGTCGAACATATTGCCCTCAAATTTTGGCTCTAAATGGAAAAAAACCTACGGTTTCAGTTTATCCAAGGTGAAATTGTCTCTATTATAACGGATAAATGATTATCACCCTATACCTTTACTCTGCGGAACCATTAGTTTCATGACTCAATTATCGCTTTGGCTTGCTTGTATCGCTTGTTTGATTGCTGGCACAGCGTATTATCTGCGTCCAGAAAAACGCTTTACCCAATACATTGGGGCGATTGCAATTGCAATGCATACCTACGCCTTAACCCAAACATTGCTCAACCGCGATGGGTTTAACTTCCTCACTATTGGACTTTTAATTGCGCTTATTGGTAATTGCCTACTCTGGTTTAGTAATAGAGACAAAGATTTAACCCTATTGCTCGGAGCAGCATTTCCTCTTGGGGCCATTATTATCGCGTTAAATGCGATTGAACCTTGGGACTTGAAACAGCTGCACAGCCCATCTTGGGGAACCAGTGCTCACATTCTTATTGCTTCTGTTGCCTACAGTTTATTTACCGCCGCATGTGGCGTGGGTATTTTACTGTCCATGCAAGAATACCAACTTAAGCATCACAAACTAAAACAACTGCTCAGAGTGCCGCCATTACAAGTATTAGAGCGCTTAATGTTTGAGTTTATTTGGGCCGCCTTCATACTATTAACCATCACAATAGCAACAGGTTTTTACTTTATTGAGGATATGTTTGCCCAACACCTTGTCCACAAAACATTTTTCACAATTGCCTCATGGTTTGTCTTTGCTGGTTTATTACTGGGTAGACACATAGCAGGCTGGCGTGGTCAATTAGCCGTAAAGCTGACACTTAGTGGTTTTTTCCTTCTGATGATAGGCTACTTTGGTAGTCAGATTGCTTTACAGATTTTACTAAACTAACCAAATATTCAACAAAGTATGTTTGACAGTAGGATCTTAAGAACCAATAATCCATTTATCTTAATAATTGAGGCGATCCCTTTTTGAACGAAGTACCCTTAGGTGTTCTTGGTGGAATACTTTTTTGTCTTATTTTACTTTCCGCTTTCTTTTCGAGTTCCGAGACAGGGATGTTGTCGATCAATAAGTATCGACTCAAGCACCTTGTTAAAAACAAGAACCGGTCTGCCATTAAAGTAAACTCTCTCCTAGAACGCCCCGATAGACTTATCGGCGTCATCTTAATAGGAAATAACTTTGTTAATATCCTAGCGTCTGCAATAGCCACTATTATTGCCGTTCGCCTGTGGGGCGATGCAGGTGTCGCCATCGCCACAGCAGCATTGACGATGATCGTTCTAATATTCGCGGAAGTCACACCAAAAACATTGGCCGCCATACACCCTGAGAAAATTGCCTTTCCGGCCTCTTGGGTCCTTGCCATCTTATTGAAAGTACTCTATCCACTGGTTTGGCTAGTCAATGGTTTATCAAATGGTTTACTTCGTCTGATCGGCGTGAATGCCTCACAACAAAACCACGATACACTGGATTCAGAAGAACTCAGAACCGTGGTTAACGAAGCCAGCGGTCTGATCCCTGCAGCCCACCAAGAAATGCTTATTTCTATTTTAGACTTAGAAAAAGTCTCTGTAGAAGACATCATGATTCCTCGAAACGAAGTCATCGGTATCGATATTGAAGACTCAATTGAAGAAATCATCGAACAAATTTGCCAGACCCGACACACCCGTATGCCTGTCTATAATGGCGAGATCAACAAAGTAATTGGCATCCTTCATGCTCGCCACGCCGCTATGTTCTTACGAGACCCGAATCCATCAAAAGCGGCCTTATTAAAGGCGACGGTTGAGCCCTACTTTATTCCCGAAAGCACCTCCCTTAACACCGTGCTACTAAACTTCCAAAAAGATCACCAGCAAATGGGAATTGTGGTTGACGAATACGGTGATGTTCAAGGGATCGCGGCTTTAGAAGACGTACTTGAAGAAATCGTGGGGGAATTCACACCACCAACTCAAGACGAAGAAGAAGAAATTCAAACTCTGGACGATGGCTCTTTCAGAATCGAAGGCTCGACTCATATAAGAGAGATTAATAAAACACTTGAATGGCATCTTCCTACAGACGGACCAAAAACGCTGAATGGCCTTATTATCGAGACCTTGGAATTTATCCCAGAGCACCCAATTAGTCTATGGGTAGGCCACTATTTGATTGAGATTCAAGAGATCGAAGACAAAGTGGTTAAATATGCCAAACTTCAGTTAAAACGCTAAGGATTTATCATGAGATTCTGCCCGCAATGTGGTCATGCCGTTAATATGACAATTCCTGCCGGGGATAATAGACCACGTGCGGTATGCCCAAGCTGCCACTATATTGATTACGATAATCCTAGACTTATCACAGGCACTATCCCGCTTTATAAAGACAAAATCTTGTTATGCAGAAGAAACATTGAACCTCGTTTAGGTTTCTGGACCCTACCTGCTGGTTTTATGGAGAACCAAGAGACCACAAGTGAAGGCGCTTTAAGAGAAACCCTAGAAGAAAGCGGGTCGAAAGCAAAATGTAAGCAGGCTTTCAGTATGATCAGCATTCCGCGTATCAATCAAGTTCACCTTTTTTATATCGCAGAACTCGAAAAGGATGACTTTCATGCTACGGAAGAAAGCTCTGAAGTTGCACTATTTGATCTCGACGAAATCCCATGGGGTGAACTGGCTTTTAGCAGTGTAACCAAAACCATTGAATTCTTTATTGAAGATCATAAAAAAGGTCAATATGGTTTCCATGAAGACACCATTCACTTCAACACTGTATCTGAATAAAATGATAGGCCACCTCTTCATAGGGGTGCGCCAACAACAACGCAGCTAAAACCAGTTCTTTCACTTCCTCACTGAGCACCATTTCTACTCGATACTCATCAACACACTCTAATTCATCAAGTTTACCAAGAAAAGGAGTCGCTCCTTTCACTGGCCTAAATTGCCCCTGACCTTTCACCTGCCAACAACAAGAATCATAATTTCCCATGGAACCCGCACCAGCGTCAAAAACAGCCTGCTTAACCGATTCCAAATGACTTTCCGGAACATAAAAAACCAATGAATACATTTTCACTCCCCGATCCATTTAATTACTCAGAACTACACCTCTAATTCACCACAAACTCGTTTGCTCCTGACTTGGAGGCAGATCTAAAACCCTTTGATAACCTGGCAACAAAGCACTGACTTTTTCATCCAACTGCGCCGCCAAAGTGGGTGCTGCAATATTGTCCGAAGAATGAACAAACACACTTGGAGTCAGACCATCAGACAACCATTGCGACAATTTAGTCGCCCATTGATCTAACCAAAGATCATTTCGAGGTAAATCAGGATGACCAATGAAACGGATAACAGGATGATTTGCGGTAGCAACAGGATGACAAGGCACTCTTGGCTTTTTCTTTTGGGCATCCACCAAGCTTTCACAATACGCCTCTGTCGAAAAAACGGGGCGAGAATCCATAATCACTCGATTCACATTCCGCTCCGCTAAGGACGATAGAAAAGCAGTTTCTGTTTGAGCCTTATCAAAATAGTCGAGATTCCGGACCTCTACAGACAGAGGCGTCGATAACGTCCACATGTCACACAAAGCCAAAATCACTTCTAAGGCCCGTGAGTCACACACAGCCGGAAACTGCAACATAGTGGGTCCCAGCTTATTCTGCAAGGGCTGTAACGAAAGCATAAAAGCAAGCCAATCTTGCTGCACATCATCCCAAGGTCGCTCTATCAAACGATGAGTTACCGTTTGCGGCGCTTTAAAACTGAACTTAAACTCATCGGAAACCGATTCGTACCAGCGCATCAACTGGGCATCGTCCACCTTGGTATAGAAAGTACTCCCCACCTCGACCGTCGAAAATACTTGCGAATATAGGGCAATTCTTTCAGCACTTGGCAATGAAGCAGGATAAAGCCAATTTACCCAAGCTGGATGTTGCCACTGCGCCATACCATAGTAAATTTTCATATTTCAACTTAGCGATGTTTGTCCACATCATTTATGTCATGATTTAAAGGCAAAATAATCATCCACATAGATATCAGGATAGTGCCCTACAATGATAATAAATGTCCGATTAGCCACTAGAATTTACAGGATAAATACCAAAATGCTTAAAAAGAGACACTCAATGCACTAATGAAGAAACACACAACTAGCCACTAATTATTAGAGTATTGCGCTATCAGATTTTCGTAACAGCCGCTCAACCTAGACGATGGAGTCAACTGATTCATGGTCCCAAACACATCAAGACAACGCTGATAAGTCGCATAAATCCGATCAAGCCGACGCATGTTATGGTAACACTCCATAAGGCCCGCATAATAATCTTCTTCAAATGGGTCTATTTCTAACGCCTGCTCATAGTAAGTAATCGCTTCGTCAGATTTATCTTGATCAAGCAAGGTCTGAGCGGCGTAATTGAATAGTTTCGTTACATTACGACTTATACGTATTCGAGAGCGAACCACCCAGCTTGAGTCACCGTCTTCACTGAGAAAAGGAGAATGGCACAATGACACTAGCTCTCGAACGAGGAGCATTTTTTTCGGAGACATTAACAGTCGCTCATCCCAAATACATAATGCATCTACCCAACATTCACGAGAGAAAGAAAGTGTATTATTTTTAGCAACAATATAATTTTCAGACCCTAATGTTTTGCGGAGTCGATAAAGAGTCGTTTTAAATGATTTATAAGCAGCATCACCATCCGAATCCCCCCAGAGGGTATCACAGACTTTTTCTATAGATACATTGTATCCACCTAAAGCAATCAACGCCTTTAATAACTCAAGGGACTTCGGCTGCAAGCTCAATTCAGACTCACCTTCTGACGTTGTCACTATCACCTTAAACGGCTGCAGAGTGTATATTTTTAGGGGAAATGGCCAGAGATGCGAAGTTGACAAAGGGTTATCTGGCACCAAAAGATGCTCAGAAATAATATTCCTTACATACTCTGTCTCTACACCGAAATGCAAAGCTCTTTGGCATAATTCAATAAAGGCGGCCCTTCCTATAAGAGGGATAAAAATAAAGTGTTGGCGACGAGCCAAAGCAAATGCTTCCACTAGCTTGTCAGTGCAATTCTCGTCGGTATTTAACTCAATCCATGCCTCCAAACATAGCGCTTGATATTTTGCATAGGCAGATCCCAACCAATCTTTTTGCTCAAGAGTCTGCAATAAGCTATGGCAGCCTTCAATATCCCCAAGTTCATATTTTATGATGGCCATAATCACCCCTGACCATATCACAGGGAAGCTAGCACCCGATCTAGCAAACAACTCATTGGCATTTTCAATGTCATGCCGAGCTTTATATAAGTCTTTTTTATACAGAGCACACATAGCCGAGAGCGTTAAAATATCGGCCTTACGGACGGGTGGGTATTCAGAATACTGAGCTAATAAGAGCGTAATTTGCTCCTCTGCTTCTGTTATATGTTCGCTTCGGAGTAAAGTCAGAACAAGAATATAGCGAAACCAAAATTCATAGAGACGAATACCTGTACTTAGACCTTCCTGAATCCCCCTTCTACAAATATCAGCTGACTGCTCCCCTTTGCCTAATACATAACCATAATGAAATGCATCAATAACCTGAGTTTGCAATTTCAATAAGGGAATTGACTCAATAAACTCCCTGAGCGGACTCAAGATATCAATCAGATGATAGGTACTATGATCCTCACCAGCAAACCGATAATAAATCATCATGTTATTGCAGGCTTTTATGAGACTGGCCGGAGCTTGGGTACATTGAATATATTTTTTTGCTAACTCTTTCCAACGCTGTTGCAATGGATGATTTAACGCAACAAAGGATGTTGAACACAGCACAACACAAGCAATACTCTCAGCTGCTTTCAAGGTTTCAGGGGTCGGATCTTCAAGCAAGCTTTCTAGACCATAAAGACAATCTTCAAGCAAATGATAATCTCTACCTGAGATAGACAGCGCTTCTAAATACATCCCATAGGCTTCTATAGCAGATGCTTTATCATTATTTTCTATAGAGTGCCTAATCACTTTAAAAAACAGTTCGCACGCCTTTTCAGGCGATGAAAGAAGCTGACTTTTCCCAAGAGTTATCAATAACTTGGGCTCTTTGATAACAAAGTCTTCAGGGATTTTCTCAAACCACTTGAGCAGTTGTTGTATTCGACCTTGCTTAAGGAGAGCTTCTGATTGCTCATTGATTAGTAAGCGAGCTTCATCATAAAAACCATTATTAATGAAAATCTCTATCGCCGATTCAAAAGCGCCCATTTCAGAAAGAATTCGAGCAGAAGTATACGATACCTCCGAAATCTCCTTAGCAGACATGTTCGCTTGAGCATAATTACTTAGAAAAGACTGGAAAAGCGGATGATAACGGTATGTAACTGGATTTCCTTGATGAGACTGAAGAAAAAGATTTTTTCTAACAAACTCTTCTAGATAAATAAAAGATTTTTTAACACCTGATATTTCAAAGGCCATATCAGACGTAAAAAAAGGCATAAACGAAGTTCTAATCAACAATCTTTTTATTTCAGCATTAAAACCAGCAAAAACCTCCAAAGCAAAATAGTCAAAAGCATCTTTTTTCAGAACTTCAACATGACTGTCTTTAGTCAACGGGTTAACCCAATCAGACTCATATATTCTGGACGCAATCAAACGAATTCCTGATACCCACCCACCGGCCTCATGCTGGATATAAGCAAGCACTTCTGGGGAGATCTCACGAGACAGTTCCAGCTCAAGAAGCTGCTTAGTATCGGCTTGGGAAAACTGAATGTCCTGCCAATCCAAATGTGTCATTTTATGAGTGGCTTTAAGCGTCAAATAGGCTTGTGGCGATGAATGCCTACTTATAACAACAAAACGAAATTGATGATCTGGATGTTCCAAAACCGTATTAATCACTTCATGCACAGGCGAACTATCAGTCAGTTCATGATAGTCATCGAGCACAAATGTCGCGGTATCATTGGGAAAAACAGCCAGTAGAGAGTTAAAGAAATTGACAGCGAAAGTGGCCGGCGCCAATGAGTATTCCTGTGTAAAAGCCTGCAGTTCTCTCGCATCATCCGGAAATGAATGACGTGCAGCCAGTGCTAAATTATAAAAGAATGTTCCTAAGGAAGAATCTGATTCCTCAAGCCTCAACCAAATATGTGGTGTTTTAGATTGATCTAGCCAGTCAGCTACCAGCGTAGTTTTCCCAGATCCTCCTGGCGCAGATACCCAAATAAGATCCGAAGACACTGAATCAAGGTAATTCAGTAGTTTTCTGCGATGAAAAACTGTTGTGGAACGAGGAGCGATTAGCTTGTTATTGACACTATACCTAATTGTAGACGCTTCATCCGTTGACATACATATCCTACACTAGCCGCCTTCTTTTCATTATGCTTTATATACAAAATTAACCATCAGAGGAATACATAGCTAGGTGCCGCTTTAGTATAAATAAAGACAAATCATTGATTGACAATAGTAAAAGTACTGAATCGACACTGACTAAACACAGAAATGGTAACACATATATGAATATGTGTTTATAGCAAGGAAATTTTGGGTAAGAAGCGCCGTAAACGCTGGAAATTGCCTAAAAAGAAGACACCAATCTTAAGGTTTTCCAGCCACTTAAACCGAAAGAAGTTGATACCCTTCACGATTTTTTTGATATGTAATGCCTTGAACGTCGAGACTACACCGCCGAAGCAAGAGAATAACGTCAGCGCAGTACTTGCTTTACTCTTTTTTATCCAATGATGTCATTGCTTGAGTAAAGCCCATCCAAGACAATGGAATAGCAATTTCTTGCCCATTCGCACTGATAAATTTCAGCTGACCAGCGATTCCAGCACTCATCTGGGCGCGCATTTTGTTATCCAGCTTGGTAACGGCAACACAACCACTTGGTAGGCAGCGAGTCAGAGTCAGGTCAAATCCATCGGCTTTCTTTTTTGTCTCTTTGGCTTCACTATCAATCACAATCTGAACACGACCTGGAATAGACACATTTACGGGTATCACTGTTGTCACAGTGAAGTCTTTTTGGCCTGGTAAACGCCCAATGGCCATTTGCATCACAGGGCGAGATTGCCCTTGTATCTGAGCCGATTGCACAATTTCACAACTCGCATCATCCGCCTGATCATCCGCCTGATCATCCTTGCCATTAGATGGGCTAGGTAATTGCACGCAATGCAACACCCAATTGCCATACGTTGCCGTCGTTTCTAACGGTTTATTTGAAACAGCGGCTTGCTTAGCAGACTCCGCAGCCGTAACAAGAGGTGCAGTAAACACCATAGTTGCGGCACACAGTGCCATAGTGATATGAGAAAGGCGGATACTTATTTTGGTCATTCTATTAGCGCTCATTATTTAAACAAATAAAAAATAGCACCGTCATTTATGCGGCAGAGCAAGGTATTCATGGGTTAATACACCAATCAGAACTGGGCGAGCCAGCGCAGATTAAAACGATTGTCCGACGAACCATTGTCTTGGTTGCCATGGGCGTATTCCAACGTCAAAGTAGTTCCCAATGAAGACGCTTTTTGCGACACACCAAAACGCAAGCCAAGTCCAAACGCGTTGGCATGGTTCGTTGCATTTTCTAGTGCGGTCGCGTTTTCCAACTTAGTAAAACCTGCTGCACCAAACACGTAAGGTGCCACCGCCGCTCCCAACGAGGGGAAGGACGTTGGAGCAGGCAAAACCAACGGCCAAGTCAATTCGGTGCGCACCATGGCACCTGAATCCCCCATCAATGCACCGCCGTCAAAGGCAGACAGCCCATCAAAGCCACCCAAACCAAATTGTTCAGAAGACGCCATCACATGACCAAAAGAGGTTTGTCCTTTTACGGCCACAGACCATTGCACTTGCTTATCCGCCAAGCCTTGTGAATAGTGACCACTCAGCTCCAACTTGCTGAAGTCCGGTTCCGCACCACTGCGTGACATAGGCAACGCGGTGGTTCCCTGCCGAGCTCCCAAGCGGTCTAGGCCAAAAGACACGGTCGCATTACCCGAAATGAAACTCCCCCATGTTGTGTATAAGTCAGCATTTTGCGTGAAGCGCAGTACGCGAAGCTTGTCTTGAGTCCAATTCGAGCGAGTCGTGCTTGTCTCTACTTTTTGAGTTTCGTTTGACATACCAAAACCAATTTCCGAACTGGTGTTAAAATGACGGCTGCGAATCCAGTTGTAACCAAGCTTGGTGGCGAAGCGTTGATACTCATCGAGCATAGTAAAACTAAGATCAGACGTTGGATGAGTACGACTGTCCACTCCTTCTACATTCAGCCACAAGCCATTGATAGACAGCGGCAAGGTAAAACCTGCCACCATTTGACGGTTACGCGGGTCGCTATCAGATACACCATTTTTAGTGCCCCAATAGCCTCCTAATTGCACATACCCCACCTCCCCAAGACCCAACATATTGTTAAAGTTGGCTCCAAAACTGGCATTATTGTTACCCAGTCCATCGCTCAAGCTATTATCAAAAGACGCATTAAACGAGATGGGATTAGCACGTCCATCGACCACAATCACAGTACCTCCCTTCTCCTCACCCGCTTTGAGTGTAGATTGCATCAACACACCGGGAATATCGCCAGCCAACAACAAGCGACGCTCTAGTTCGCGATTGGTCAGCGCACGATTGCCTACCAAAGGTTGCAACACCGCTTCGATACGACGACGAGCAGTATCTTCAAAAGCGGTGGCATCAATACTTTCCACATACCCCAGCGTAACGATCAACTTCAGCGCCATACCGTCAACAATGGTTTGTGGTGGTAGCGTCACTCGCGCCAACAGATAGCCTGCTTTCACATAGGCGGCCTCCAAGGCTTGAGCAGCCGCAAACAACGCACGACCACTCACGCGTTGGTCTTTGATCGACGCCTCGATAACGGCCGTCTCAGCTTGTAGCTCAGGCAATTGCCCTTCGACTGTCAACCCCGATGGCTTCACAAACAATGTGTCCGCCCCCGCTGGCGCCGTTAAGTTTGACGTGGCAGGTAAATCCAAACTGCCTTGCGCTGGGCTGGTCACCTCAGGCGCATAACTGGGCTGAGTCACTTGACTGGCCGTTTCTGCGAACACCGACAAAGGCAAAGCGGTTAAGCCAGCCACAAAAAGCGCCGTCGCAATAGAGGTAAATTTGTCCCAAAACATCATAAAATTATTTTTAACCTTACTTTTCCAGACTCGAATTAATTTGCCACTTTTAGTTACAAGAGACAGCAAAGTCACTGCCAGCAAAACACACAGCACCAGAAAGACGCTTATCTTGCGTAAACTCACCATCGCCATCCGACCCTGAATCTCCCGACTGAGACTGAGCACTTGGCACAAAACTGCCTGGTGTAAAGGCGAAACTATTGGTGATCCAGCCGACATCTGATTGTGATGTGGGCATTAGCGTCGTTGGCGCTGCAGCAGAAATAACTAACTTACCGGAGACGTAGGAAATGTCGTAGTTACCGGACGTCAAACCCGATGCTGTAATGTCATAGCTGCCCGCATTGGTTGCTCCTTGGGAAGTACCGCCATAGGCCAGTGAACCGCCCAAAACCGCGTTGGTTTCGCCATTCACCCAACCGGTGTAGGTCACGCCATTGCCGCCTGTATAGGCTTTGCCGTCGTACGTCTTAGACGCATCGCTGGCCGTCACCGACAGCGCCGCTTTGTTAATAGTCAGCGTGCCGGATTTTGTGGATATATCGTACCCCCGTTGGGAAGAGTACAATCCGCTCATTGACATGGCTAGGTTTGAACCACTATAGCTACCAGCATTTTTGCTGTTAGCGGTATATTGATACTGTGCCGTGCCATTGACCAGTGACGTATCATAATTGGTATCGCTGTAAGTCACGGTACCCACATTCGTTGAAGTGGCACTGCCGTCGTAGGTTTTGCTGGCAGTGCCACCCGTGATGGTCAACCCAGTCATAAAGCTGCGTAATAGTGGCGCGGTATAACCATCATAAATACGCCAAACCTTTCCCGTACCACCTTCATCATCAATGTCCCAATCCGTGAAGCTCGATAGTTTTTTCATCTCTGCCGTGGTCAGACCCTTATCACCACGCGACGAAACGTTTTGACCTGTGCTCTCTGTATCCCAAAAGGATGAAGTGATCGTGCCACTACCATTGAACCCCACAAGGCTGCCGAGAGAACTATTACCAGTCACAGCCCCGGTGGCATAGGCGTTGTTAATGGTGCCGTTAACAAGATACCCAACAAGGCCGCCGACAGCGGCGTAGCCGCCAGTTACCGTCACTGCCCCAGTGGCATAGGCGTTGCTAACGGTGCCGCCAAAGAGCCCTCCAACAAGGCCGCCGACAGAAGCTTTGCCCGTCACCGTTCCAGTCGCATAGGTGTTGTTAGTGGTGCCGAAATTCTTCCCCACAAGGCCGCCGACGTTGTCCTGTCCCTTAATACTGCCGCCTTCAAGGCCCACATTGCGGATAGTGGAGCCTGCTTTGACATAACCAAACAGGCCAACATAGTCCATAGTAGAACGATTGATAGTGAGGTTGGAAATCACATGGCTTTGGCCATCGAAGGTGCCAGTGAATTGAGTAGAGTTATTGCCCAAAGGCACGAAACCGCCGCTACCCCAAATACTAGCAGCCCTGTAAGTGTCACTTGCGGCATTGGTTGCCGATGCGTCGATATCATGAGTCAAATGATAGGTACCAGAAAGATTGGCACCAATTAGCGCCAGTTGATGAAGGTTCGATACCGAAATTACGCCACCCACTGCCGTGGCCGCTTCCGAACGCAAAATAGGCCGCATGTCTGCCGCTTGATACCAGTCGGTGCTAAAATCCCAGCCAGTATAATTACTGCTATTACGGGCCTGCTCTGTAGTCAGCCCCGTCCCCCCCGCCGAACTGGCTTGTCCCGTGGTCTCGGTATCCCAAAAGGATGAATTGGTCGTACCGCCTTGATCCTTCCCCAAGAGGCCGCCGACATTGGAGCTGCCCGTCACTTTCCCGGTGGCATAAGCATTGCTAATTTTAAACGATCCGTTAACCCCCACGAGACCTCCGACTTGATCAGTAGCTGTCACCGCCCCGGTGGCATAGGCATTACTGATATTGTTGGAGGCAGCCCCCAAGAGACCTCCGACGAACTTAGTTCCCGTCACCGCTCCCGTCGCATAGGCGTTGCTGACTACACCTCTACCTATGAGGCCACCGACGTAGTCAGTTCCCGTCACCGCTCCAGTGGCATAAACGTTGTTGGCTGTGCCTGTATTCTGCCCCATAAGACCGCCGACGTAGTTCCTTCCCATCACCGTTCCAGTCGCATAAGCGTTGTTAGTGGTGCCGAAACTTTGCCCCACAAGGCCGCCGACCTTGTCATGCCCCTTAATACTGCCGCCTTCAAGGCCAACATTGCGTATAATAGAGCCAGTATTGGTATAACCAAACAGGCCAACATAGTCCGTAGTAGAACGATTGATAGTGAGGTTGGAAATCACATGGCTTTGGCCATCGAAAGTGCCAGTGAATTGAGTAGAGTTATTGCCCAAAGGCACGAAGCCTGCCCCGCTGTTCCAGCTTGCTGTGGCGCTGGCGTCGATATCTTTGCTGAGGGCGTAGGTGCCAGCCAAATTGGTGTTGATGTCTTGCAGATTTTGCAGTGTGTTCACCAGCATATAAGCCGTGGCTGTGGTGCTGGAGCCCATGTTGCCGGAATAGTCCGTGGTTGAAGTATAGCTGGTTGGGTTGTAATAAATGCTCACTCCGCCCGTTGCGGTGGCTTTGATGCCTGAACCAAAGGCCACTGTACCATTACCTGTGCCCGAATTATCCGAACGCAGCACGATTTTAGCCCCCGCACCGCCAGAGAGATTGGCATTAAGCGTAATGTTGCGATACGCCGACAGCTCTAGGGTTGAACCACTGGTCCATGTTACGTCGTTTGCTACCGTGATATCGCCAGCTTGTGTGCCCGCAGAACCGGCACCGCCAGTAGTGATAGTCACATTGGCTGCGCCCAAGGCGGTTTCCAGAGTGCCAACATTAATCACACTGTCATCACCGGTGGCGCTGGTGCCAGAGGAATTTGAAGCCGTATTGCTGGAAATGGTGATGTTATACGGGTCTAACAGCAAGGTACCAAAGCCGCCGGGTCCGCTTAAATTGGTGAAGCCGTTGTAGGCAAGGGTTGCCTTGCCGGAGACTTCCGCATCGCCGCCCTTGCCAGTGTCTGCACCAAGTGCAGTGATTAGGCCATCAAAGGTGGTCAAATCGTCCGACCAAACAATGACCTTGCCGCCATTGCCACTTTGGGTAGCATCGGCGCGGATCACACTGGTTGTATCGACGCGGGTGGTATCTGCTCGTTGAGTATTGCCTGTGCCTTGGTAATCACCGCCAATCTTAATGTTACCGCCACCGGCGGCACCCGACGCATCGATAGTGGCGTCGTTTAGGGCGATATTTTTACCTGTCACCGTGATGTCGCCACCTTTGCCATTGGCAGACGTGGCTGTGACCGTGCCAGACAAAGTTACGTCGCCGCCTTGGCCACCACCGATAATGATTTTGCCATCCTGACCGGACACGCTGTTCGCTTCAACTACACCTGAAAGGTTGATGACATGGCGCGCGGCATCGCGAGCACTCGCCACCGAGATCAACACCGTACCGCCGTCAGCAGACAATATGCCTTGGTTGTCGATTAATGCGCTGTTGTCTTCGGCCTCTGCCTTGGTTGGTAAAGCGACTTTCAAAAAACCATCACCCGAGAAGTTGAGCGTCACTTGCTCACCAGAACCAAGGCCTATTTTACCAAGCGGAACGGCAATCTGGCCGCTGTTCTGCACGGTTCCACCGATCAACGCCGCATAGCCACCGCGACCCACAGTAATAATACCTGCATTGTTGACACCCGCCGACGCACCATCACCTTTAAAAACAAAACTGTCGTTCAAAAAATCTTTATCGGAGATATTCAGGGTGGACCCCACAAAGCCACCACCCACTTTAACCGAACCCGCTGAGGTAATGGCGATGCCGTTGGGGTTGATCAGAAACACCTGACCATTCGCATTAATAGAGCCTGCGATGGTCGAGGTGGTTGAGCCAGTCACTCGGTTCAAAATCGCTGAAGCGCTACCCGGCTGGACAAAATTGACGGCTGCCTCTTTACCGACCGAAAAACTGCCCCAGTTAACAATGGCTTTATCCGAACCTTGGGTAACTGTCATGGTATTGCCTGACGTACCTATGGAGACTTGTCCTGCGGCAATGTTTCCACCAACGGGTAAGGCTGGCTGCTGGCCATAGGCCACTATCGATGTGACACTACCCAATATTAACGCCATGGTTTGAGTGAGTAGACTCTTTTGGAAGGGCCCAACGGATCTTGAACAGGTATCAACAGAAGCGCTTTTACTACTGGAAGTGCGAGAGCAAGAGCGCACATTCTCAGCCACCACCATAAACATAGAGCGACAATAGCTCCACACAACACGATAACGATGATTCATAGTAATTACCTACTTACCAAAGACAAATTATTCTAATTCTAAGGAAAGAAAGGTAACAAAATGGTCACAGAATGGTTTGAAATGGCTATTTTTTGAATTTTTTTTCGGTGATATTAGCCATTCACCGTCAACCAACTGACTTGATAGTTAATATCCCATATAGACTCTTAGCTAATGAATTAAAAAATTTATCTTGATCGCTCCTAATGACATAACCACGAAGTGAAGATTCACTTACTTCTCGTATTGAATATCTAAAACATACCAAGACTTTTCGCCAGCGGGAGCTCGAACAACAACGTCATCATCCACTTGCTTTCCTAGACAAGCCTTAGCCATCGGAGAATCTATCGAGATGTAGTCGTCACGTCCGTAGATTTCTTCACCTCCAACAATCCTAAAACGCAGTGTATTTTCATCATCATCCTCTAGCGTAACCCATGCCCCAAAAAAAATTTTCCCATCTTGCTGAGGGTGATAATCGACTATTTGAATATCTTCGAGAACTTTTCGAAGAAAGCGAACTCTTCGATCTATTTCTCGCAAGCGACGTTTATTATATTGGTAATCTGCATTTTCAGATCTGTCACCAAGTCCTGCGGCCCACGTCACAATTTCAGTTATTTTTGGCCGCTCCTTTCGCCATAAAAAATCCACTTCCTCTTTGAGTTTTTGATGTCCTTCACGGGTGATGAGCTTTGCTCGCATAATGACTTCCAATATTGCTACTTAGATAAAATTAAAACATTCAAAGCGTATTTAAATGAAACACAAAAAATGCCGCCAGCGGTTGCTTGGCGGCATTACACATTCTACAAATATAAAATACTAAAGCTATGGCAGCTTACGACTCTTGCTTATGCACATGCACATCCATTTGTGGATATGGAATACCAACTCCACGCTCATCAAAGGTGTATTTTATTTTCTCCAAAAGATCCGCTCTTACTGCCCAGTAATCACCCGACGCCACCCAAGGGCGCAAGAAGAAATTAACAGAACTATCGGCCAACTCAGAAACCGCAATCAAACAAGCTGGATCCTTCAAAATGCGCTCATCAGCATTTACAATCTCTTCCATAATTTGCTTCGCCAAGCGAATATCAGCATCATAACTTATACCAATAACAAGGTCTAAGCGGCGAGTCGCCTCGCGAGAGAAATTAACAATAGAGCCATTCATCACTGAAGAGTTTGGTACTATGATGACACGATTGTCTGGCGTTCTAAGATAGGTATGAAATAGTTCTATTCGATTTACCGTCCCCATTTGACCACCTGCATCAATAAAGTCTCCAGAACGAAACGGGCGTAAAAGAATTATAAGTACTCCTGATGCAAAATTAGATAATGACCCTTGTAAAGCAAGACCCACAGCTAAACCAGCCGCACCAAGAATGGCAATAAACGATGTTGTTTCAACACCAATTTGCCCTAATGCCATTAGTGCTACACCCGCGAACATTAAGGCATACAAAATGCTCGAAGCAAAGCCAGCAACCGCTTGATCAACAGATGCTTTTAGCAATCGGTTTTCACACCAGTGAGATACTTTGGAAGCAATAAATTTGCCCATAAAGAAAATAACAAGACCAACCACCAAGTTGATAGCCATATCAACCAACCAAGGCAGCATCTCTGTCCCTTGATTTAATAAAGCTTCTACCTCATTCATAATACTTAAACCCTATGCTGTAAAATTAAAGAATTGAATCAAACTAAGTAATTCGTTTTATGCTGCCACTCATCTAGTAGCAATTCCAGTTGAGAGATTCCTTTTTTATTAAAAGACATACAAGCTTGACCATTAATGGTTTGCGTACCTTTCACTCCATCCTCATCAATTTCTAAACACTGCTCTCTAAGTTCATCCAACGCTTCGTCATCTCTCATCGTCATTCCTAAAAAAGCATGCCATTCATATTCAGGTAACACACCTTGAATCGCCTTTTGGAGCAAGGTGACACATTGGTCTTGCGTTAACCTATAGTAGGGTACTTTGGATTGATGACGAATATAAAACCACACTAAGAACACCAGCAATAAAAACAAAAAACTGGTAGAAACCAATAATTGTAGCCACATTATTTGAAATCGTACTCTAGCAAGGCCAATCTAGCCTTTTGTAATTGATCGGCATGTTCAGACTCATAGCTTTCCATTTCGGAACGAAACTTCATTCGAGCAGGCTTTGGCAATTCGCTCCATTGACTATGGGTAGGAATATGTTGGGTTTTCTCATTAATGATATAGAAAGCTGAAATATCTTCATGCTCGGAAAAGTCTTCACTCAGTTGGTCAAGCAAATGCTTAATCCGAATACTGGCCTCTATCCAATTCAATTCTTCCGTTCCGGCGGCTTTTAACAAAACCCGAATACTGTCAATTCTCTTTTGACGCTCTTCATTAAAACGCTCTTCACCAGCACGAATTTTTTCTTCTCGTGCTTTGTTTAACTTTAGTTGATGACGAATAAACCAAAGAGAAACGACAATCACACCAAGACAACAAAGCAAAACAATCATAAACGCTGTAAAAGACATAAAAAATCCAATTTAACAAAATACAAACAGGCTATAAACCAAGGTCAACAAGCACCAACAAATCGTTATATAACTCGGGCGAAGACACCAAAAGCCCCTCTCCATTAACGACATCAGGCCATGTAGCAGTATGGGATAAATAATATCCCACTTTGGCTCCCGCCTCTTCAGCGATTAACGTTCCCGCCGCCATATCCCAAGGCTTAACACTTTCAAAATACGCGTCTAATCGACCAGCAGCGACCCAACATAAATCCAACGCCGCCGAACCATTACGACGTACATCCTGACAGTGATGTAAAATACGCGAGACTCTTTCAATAATAGGAGTCAGTGCTGTTTTTTGATAAGGAAACCCTGTCGCCACAAGAGCATTCCTTAACTCTTTCGCTCCTGAAACGGCCAAAGGTTTATCGTTACAGAAAGCCCCTGATCCTTTTAGAGCCCAAAAGCACTCTTTTAAAAACGGCGCATTCACCACGCCTAAAATGCGCTGTTCGCCAATATAAAGTCCAATAGATACTGCGACATGATGATGACCATGGGCAAAATTTACCGTCCCATCAATGGGATCAATCACCCAGACAGGAATGTCTTCGCCAATATTACCTAGATCCATACTAGGCGAAGATTCTTCTGACAAAATACGGTGAGATGGGTAACTTTCAAGGATGCAACTACAAATATACTGATCAACCGCAATATCCGTCGAGGTAACCAATTCATGATGCATTTTATAGTCGCGAACGAAATTTGAACTCTCTCGCGCCTCGACGATCATCTCGCCAGCTTTCACCGCTAAAGTTTTCGCAAACTCCAGCCATTCTTCATAGTTTTCAGACACAAATATTCCTTAACAAATGAGAGAAAATAGCTAGACTGTTACGCCAAACGTTCATTCAACCAATGAGAAATATCCTGCACTTGTTCAGGACAAACGGAATGCGGCATGTCATAGGATTGATACGAAACAGAATACCCTTTAGATACCAAAAGATCTCTTGCTTGAACGCCTAACACTGGCGCCACGACAGGATCTTGCGAGCCATGATGAATTAAAATTGGCGTTTGACCATTAGGGCAATCGCTCGCCTCAGGAAGGTTATCACTATTAACCAAGTAAGTGGATAGTTCAAGAATGCCCGCCAAAACATGCTTCGTGCGTAATGCTGTTTGATAAGCGATGACACCACCTTGGGAAAATCCAGCCAGTATAATTCGGTTCGGAGCAATTCCTTTATCGATTTGGTCTTGAATCAATTGCTCCACTTGCAAACAAGATTCTTCGATATTTTCCATATCGACTTTTCTTTCTAGTGTCATTTCATAAATGTCATACCAAGCACGCATTTCCATGCCGCCATTAACGGTAACAGGACGACGTGGTGCATGAGGAAACACAAAACGCACCTTTAAGGTCGGTAATAAAGACAAAGCAGGCACCAAAGACTCAAAATCATGACCATCTGACCCTAGGCCATGCAACCAAATAATGGCAGAGTCCGGCTGCTCGTTTGTCTCTACCAAAACGGATGGCAATAACTCAGTCATATTTCAACACTCCAAAAAAATAGGCTAGCGTACTATACCCTAGCCTATCATATTGATTTTTTTCACTCGACATTTAGAACATGCTACTGCCTGTAAAACTTACTCATACTATCAGTGCTCAATAGGAAAACGCATGTCCACAACGTCTTGTTTTTCATTCAATTTAAACAGCACATCGGCTTTACTTGGCATCACCGCCAACATATGGCGAGTTAATCGCTCATAATACTGCATAAAACGCTTCAACTCTTTTGAAGACATCACTTTCAAATCAATGGTATCAAGTAAAATGCCATGAATATCATGTAGGTGACTTTCCAACACCCGCTCCTGCTTATTGCGCCATTCATAAACGACATCGTAACTTGGTGCCTGCATCCAGGCCATCAAATCAATTTGTGAAAACAGTGACTTATAAACTCCCTGCAAAAGCTCATTGACAGTGTTGCGCCAAACACCATCCGCATCCATTTCAGCCTCTAGATTGTTTAGCGGTTTATCCATTCCCTCCGTCATCGGTGGTGCCCCAACGCACCAACCCTCAAATAAAACCACATCCACTGGGCCCTGAATTTCTTGCCATAATTGAACTGACTTTCGATCATCAATGGATTTATCAAAGCGAGGAAATTTCATCACCTCCCCCTCTTTAAGATCTTTCAAGCGTTCAAAAAGAGAAAGAGCAAAACTGACATCATGCGTACCTGGCACCCCTCGAACAGAAAACATGGGCGTGGTTTCATCTGCAAATTTCAAGCGATCATGCCGAGTGCTGTACATATCATCCAGACTAATGACCACACTATTAAGATCAAAGCCCTTATTTAATATACGGCTTATCACACTGCAGAATGTCGTTTTTCCACACCCTTGCGCCCCACCAACACCTACGATTAAAGGCCCCTTACCTAAATGAACCTTTTGACTTAGCCAATTTGAAAAAGGTAGATACAATTCATCCATTTGATCAACCAAAGAAGCATCGGCATACAAACAGCTCAGTGTTTGCTCCACATCAAACCGCAACCTATGCGACAGGGAACTGGGCATACTTAGGTTTGTAAAATCAAACTTACTCTGTTGTTTCAACATAATGAGCACCTCCGAATTATCCACCTTAAGTATAGTATGCAACTCAAAAATTGATCAATTTTTACACTACACATCAAAAGGCAGGTTTAACTGGTGAGGTTCAGGAGGAGATAAACGATAGCCGACACCGATCAAACGAACAGGACGAGCATACCGTGAGTATGCTTGCTTTAATAATTGTGAAAACACATCATCCGATAGCTTTGCTTTTATCGATTGCTCTATCGTCGTTTGGGTAAAGTCGTCAAACTTCACCTTAAGATAGTATTTAATTAGCTGTGACTCGTAGTTTTTTCCCGCCATACGCTTTTTCAAATCGGCTAGCAAAATAGGCAAGACTGCTTGGCAAGCATTCAAATCAGGCAAATCTTTAGAGAAAGTATGTTCCACAGACACACTTTTTCTCTCCCTAGATACCTTCACTGGTCTGTCATCAATACCAAGGGCGAATTGAGATAACCGGAAAGCCATACTACCAAAGCTTTTTTGTAATATGGAAAAATCCAAGTTTTGTAAATCTGCGCATTTAAAAACCCCCAATGCCGCCAACTTTTCTTGGGCAACACGGCCAATTCCAGAAATAAACTTCACAGGAACATTAGACACAAACTCAAACTGCTTATCTGGTGTCACCACAGTTAACCCATCAGGCTTGTCCCAATCACTTGCCACTTTAGCAATAAACTTATTCGTCGCCACACCCGCTGACACGGTAATTCCCACTTCAGCCAATATGCGGGAGCGAATTTCTTCCGCTATTCGGGTAGCACTTCCTTGAAAGACTTTCGTGTTCGTTACATCCAAATAGGCTTCGTCCAACGACAAAGGCTCAATAATGTCAGTAAATTCACGAAAAATAGCGTGCATCTGCTCAGAGGCAACTCGATATTTATTCATGTTTCCTGGTATAACCAGTAAAGCTGGGCATAGACGCTTGGCTACAGATGTTGGCATCGCAGAACGAACCCCAAAAACACGAGCTGCGTAATTGGCCGTAGATAAGACACCTCGACCACCTTCAGGGCCGCCAATAGCAATAGGAATATCCCTAAGATCGGGATCATCGCGCATTTCTATTGCGGCATAAAAGCAATCCGCATCGATATGAATAATCTTTCGATTTTGTGACATGACACTCGGATGAACTGTATAAAAACACAGTATACACAATCCAAATACTACCTTCACCACCCCAATCAAAATATGGCTTTTCCTGCAGACAAAAAAAGCTTTACTGAAAAATATCTAAAAAAAATCTAGAATAGCGTCTGAATCGGTCAATTTTCTAACTAAGACAAAGAAAATGTGCATTTTTAGGTGAGCAAACATGGACGTTAGAGCGTAAAATAGTTTACATTTTGTGCATGAGATTAGTCATGTTGAAAAATAAAGATTTTTTTATACATCACTCATAATGAACGCCGATAGCATTGACTGACTCACTAAATAGAACGATTTTAAAAGTCGCTCTATTTCTAAAGGCAGGATAGAAAGGCAAAGACTTCTATAGAAAGGGCAATACTATGACATTATCACTTCGAATCTTTTTAATTGCCATAGGTGCAATAACCCTTGCCGGCTGCCAAAACCTCAACCAACCAAGCACTGCTGACACCACCTGTACGACAGTAGCACCGTGTAATGGTAATCAGGTAGGAAATCAAGCACCAACATATACTCAAAACGGTGCATTAAACGCAAACAACAGCATCGCAGTTATCAAACAAGAGCCCATCGTAGTAACGGCGACAGGCTACGCAGCCATGATCACCAGCAAACGTTTTACCAAATCTCAAGCACGCATCATGACATTACGCAGTTCCATGCTAGATGCCTACAGGAACTTATCAGAGCGTGTCTACGGTTTAAAAATTGATGGTTCTAGTTCCCTAAGTAATATGGTGCTACAAAATGATGAATTAAGAACCTATGTGGACGCTTACCTCGTTGGCGCAAAAGTTGTTTCACAACGCGAACATGAAGACGGCACATTTGAAACCGTTGTTGAAATGGCGTTACAAGAAAACTTTCGTCAATGTGTTACTTCAGGCAGCCTACAAACAGATCCTAACTGTAAAATCCAACCAGGATATCGTGCGGTTAATGTACAAAGCGCCACTCCAACGACTAATTTCTATAGCATTGAATAAGTAATGTTTGTTTTAACTCGGCTGCTAGCCATCACCTTATGCCTCCTTTTTTCCGTTAACGCTCTTTCAAGAAGTGTTGACGCTAAAGGCGAGGCCATTATTTACGACAATGATATCGCTGACGCTCGCTACAGAGCCACTCAACAAGCAATCAAACAAGCGGTTCTTGAATCTGGGTCTAGAGTCAACGTTAAAGACGAGCTCAATAATGGCGAACTAGACTCAAGTTTACAAATTCGCAGCTCAGGTTATGTTCAACAAGCTCGAATTCTTTCTGAAGAACAGAATGGCGACTTTCTAACGGTTATTGCCCGAGTAGAAGTAACACCAGACTCCCAATGCAGCACAGGCCCAACAAGCTATTATAAAAAAACCATTGGAATAACAGGATTTGAATTACAAGTCCCACAACAAGCTCGACTTGGCGAGCTCAGCAACATCTCCAGAGAACTCCCTAAAGACCTTGCAGATCAAATCAATAAAAAAGGCTACTTAAGAGCTCTGACAGCAACCAATATCGCCATTTATCCAGACCTAATAAATGCTCCCTCGTCCACAAACTATGACGGTTCATTAACCAACGTAACCCGAATCAGTGAACAGCTTGGCGTTCAATATATTATGAGTGGCGTCATTAGAGACATCGGCGAATTGTATCTAAGACACCCAGACGACAAAGATGCCAAAGATTTATTAGATGAAGGAATTGATAAAGAAAGAAACTTTGTGGTCGATATATACATATACGACGGTTTTAGTGGTGCACTGTTATTTGAACACCGCTATAGTGAAGTCGGTAACTGGGATGTTTCTGATCATGCCAGAATTGGTTTCGGAAGCGCTAAGTTCTGGACAGTTCATTATGGTAAAGTGGTTCAACAGGCATTAAAAGAAAGCGCCTTAGACACTAGTGAACAGTTACGCTGCCAACCATTTATTGCCAATATTTTTCGAACTGAAGGCAATAGGATTCATATTTCTGCTGGCTCGTTGGCTGGCATTAAGCAAGGAGATAAATTCAATGTTTATCGACGCTACGAGGTGTTTAACCAGTTGCAATCAGCTCAGACTCAGCTGAACAATGCCAACATCAGTGTTACAATCAAGCAGGTTCAACCGAACTTTTCTGTTGGAGAGCTTGTTGTTGATTCACACATACTCAACGTGCAACAACAAGATGTTGTAATTGCTTGGTAATTTTTACAAAATGACGCCCTACATATTAACGGCGTTTTTACTTTTTAGGATACAAAGACAATGAATAACGAGCTACTTCACCACCTAGAACAACGCATCAATGAAGCCGTAGAAGAAATATCTTCATTACGTAAACGTATCTCTGAACTCGAAATGCAAAACTACGAATTGAGCGAAGAAAAAAGTGAAATCGAAAGCACACTAAACCAAACGAAAGAGCAGCAATCAAACTGGGAATCTTCTCTTTCTCAAATGCTCAATAGATTAAATCAAATGGACGACAAACAATGAAATCACTCTTACTTGCAGCTTTAGTTCTAGTTAGTGCTCACGCATCAGCACAAGACCAAATTGCGAGTCTAGTAACCTTCGAATCGACAGCTGCTCGTCCAAATAGCGACACTAGACACAGCAACATAACATCAATACTTAATACATCAATGGAGTACACGCTGCCAGAAAACATTTCTTTTTATGGCGGTTTCTCATTTGTATTAGGAGAAAAATTCGAAAGCTCAGTTACGATAGGTTCTCGCTTTTACAGCGCAACACCAGCATTTCAACTATTTCCAGGAGCGCCGATGTGGTCATTTATTGGCGGCGGCGTTTCATTCCTTGATGATACTGTATACTACCCTGAAGCTGGCTTCCGAATCGCTACATCAAACACATCGCGCCTTGATGTATTTATTAAAATACTAAACAGTGACAATGATACCTATGATAAGCACGTCATGATTGGTGCCGGACTTACTTTCTGAACAAAATGAAACTATTACCCATTCTCGCTGTTAGTTTCTTAATCACATTGACTTATGTTTGGTGGCAAAAAGGTAGCAATATATCCATCACACTGCCAAATGAGGATCAGCGAAAAGAAATGATTGGCACAAACAATACACAAAGAATTCCGCTGACTCCAATAACAAACTGAGCCTTGTGTTTATGGACCAACTGATAACCAAACTAGAAGAAAAAATTAACTGGTTAACGCAGCAGCTAAAAGAAGCTAACGCGGAGATCAAAAGGTTAAAAGGAAACAACGATAATTCTATTGAACACAGCGCTTCAATGGATTTATTACAACATATGGCAGATCGCTCCACAGAAGACCAATTGCAACTTTATATTGAAGACTCTCTCGATCTTTTGAATAGCGCATCACCTCCAGAGCAAGCAATAAAAGTGGGCTCGGTAGAACACCAGCTCAACTTTGATTTATTGCACGAGCTTGCTGATAGCAGCAGCACAACACCCACGACAACAGAACAGATTGATTACATGACCACACAACAACCTGAGCTTAACGGCTTGCAAGAAGACGACAAACTAGTCGATACCGACACTAGCGTACAAGAAGCAAGCGAAAGCACTGCAGAGACAGCGACTTTGACGCCAGAACAAAGAAAACGTCAAAAAAACCAAAAGAACAATCGCCGTCTGATAAAAATGCTTGAAGACCGTTACCCCAAAGCGTTTGACTGGAATCAACCTAAGCCACTAAAAGTAGGCATAGACAAAGACATGGTTCTGGATGATGACTTTAATGCCAGCAAGCAAAAACGCGCTCTAGCGGCTTATACGCGCTCAGACAGATACAAAAAGTGTCTTCTATCTGGACAACCTCGAGTCGACTTAGAAGGTGTTGCTGTTAACAACGAGCCTGCTTTACCAGAATCCATGATTCCTGCAAAAGCCAAAGCAACAACAAGCAGACCCGCAAAAGACAAACCGACCAAGCCGTCTCGCAAACCCAAAACTCAGGCAAAAAGTCACTCAAAACCTAAAGCCAAGAGCCAACAAAATGCCTCTAAGCAAGAAGATATCTATGACAACTTATCTCCTGAAGAGCGCATGAAGGCGAAACTTGAGAAATTATTAAATAAATCCTAGAAAACTGTTTACATCCAAAAGCGCGATGTATATTATACGTCGCGCTGCTGTGGAGGGGTTCCCGAGTGGCCAAAGGGAGCAGATTGTAAATCTGCCACGAAAGTTTCGGTGGTTCGAATCCACCTCCCTCCACCATTAGCAGTTTCTTTTAAGATTCAACATCTTACCTCACAGAAAACCTAATACTTCTACTGAATAAAATCCTAACACAAGCTCACACCAGCAAGATCACAACTTAACCACAAACTTATCCACAACTTCGTCATTGCACTTGCTTTCACCTTTTCTCACCTAGCACAACAACCCCCACCGCACACCAACCAAGACAGTAAGTAATCTCTTAAAGCACCTCACAAGCCTCCTAGCATCCAACACAAACCAAACAGCTTAATGTGATAGACGATAGACGATAGACGATAGACGATAGACGATAGACGATAGACGATAGACGATAGACGATAGACGATAGACGATAGACGATAGACGATAGACGATAGACGATAGACGATAGACGATAGACGATAGACGATAGACGATAGACGATAGACGATAGACGATAGACGATAGACGATTTTGAAGTTATTTAATGGAATATCAAGGATATAAATTAAAATTTATTAGAAAGGAAAAAAGAGAGGAAATGGTGGGTCGTACTGGATTCGAACCAGTGACCAATTGATTAAAAGTCAACTGCTCTACCAACTGAGCTAACGACCCGCTCATAATTTTTGGCTGATTTATTAATGGTCGGAGTAGAGAGATTCGAACTCCCGACATCCTGCTCCCAAAGCAGGCGCGCTACCAGACTGCGCTATACTCCGATTGGCTCCTCGAACTGGACTCGAACCAGTGACCCAATGATTAACAGTCATTTGCTCTACCAACTGAGCTATCGAGGAATTAATCAGATTTGATCTGTATAGGGATAGTTGGTGGGTCGTACTGGATTCGAACCAGTGACCAATTGATTAAAAGTCAACTGCTCTACCAACTGAGCTAACGACCCAACTATCAAGTAATGGGGTGGACGATGGGGCTTGAACCCACGACCGCCGGAATCACAATCCGGAGCTCTACCAACTGAGCTACGCCCACCATTACTAATGGTGATGATAAAATAAATGGTCGGAGTAGAGGGATTCGAACCCCCGACATCCTGCTCCCAAAGCAGGCGCGCTACCAGACTGCGCTATACTCCGAATGGCTCCTCGAACTGGACTCGAACCAGTGACCCAATGATTAACAGTCATTTGCTCTACCAACTGAGCTATCGAGGAACTAATATTTTATCTTGCTTACAACAACCACCTTAATAAGATGGCGGAGGAGGAGAGATTCGAACTCTCGGTAGGCTACTAACCTACGCCGGTTTTCAAGACCGGTGCATTAAACCACTCTGCCACCCCTCCGTTGCGAGCGAGGTGTATAATACTGATTTGAAATTTCAGTGCAACCTCTTTTTTAAAAAAGTTTAACTTTTTTCACTCACATAGCCCTGATCAGGGGAAGTACGAATCCAAACATTAGAGTACCAGTAGTAATGTCTGCCCGTTTTATCAGGCATAGTACAGTTAATACGGCCACGCCCCACATTAAATGGTTTCTCTGCTGTTGCTTTAACTTTGGTCTTTGATAACCAATCTAATTTCGCCTTACCCTGCCCGGCGACATAACAAGCCAAGTCTTTCAAACGATACTGACCTTCTTTAAAGGTCAAACTAATAGAAACGGGTTTATCCGTTGCGTAATCGCCGCCCGTTTCCTCAGACAACAAAGGCATAGGCTTAGCGTTAAGCTTGGTTTTTAATGTAGATAACTTTGCATAAGCACCAGAAGCAGGAAAACGTGGTAGATTTTCAAAGTCTGAGTCTGCACTCACCACTCCAGACTGTTGACCAAAGGCCATGATGCCTCGCTCTTTCATCATTTCACGAATTTGTGAATCCGACTCTCCATAAGGATAAGCCAACATTTTCGGAGAATGACCTAAATGTTTCTTCAATAAATCTTCTACGGTATCCACTTCTTTTGCCATGCGCGCTTTCCAAGCTTGGTCTGACTCTCCCTTCAGTTTGCGCAGCATGTAAGGATGGCTAATGGTATGATTAGCAAACACGCCACCGGACTGCTCCATCTCTTTCATCTGATCCCAAGTCAAAAAGCTGCGACTCTTACGCTCAACCGGTTCTGTATTAATAAAGACAGTAAAAGGAAAATTTCTTTCTTTGAGAATGGGAAAACCCGCTTGGTAAATACTGCGATAGGCATCATCAAATGAAATGGCAACCGCTTTTTCAGGTAATGCTTTGTTGGCCTTTAGATCATCCAAGGCTGTGCGCAAATCCACGACCTGAAAACCTGCATTTTTTAGGTAATCCATTTGTTCAGTAAATTGCTCAGGCGTAACAGAGGTCGATTTCGGAGAACTGGCACTTACATGGTGATATTGCAGAACAGGTAAATAATCTTGAGCGTTAGCCGCCATACTGGCGCCTAACGCTCCAAGTAAAATGCTGTAATGAGCCTTTGACAACATGTCGTTTCCTCTTTGCTTAATGTTTGTCCACATTCTACGGACGAACTGACAGCATGACCAGCCTGTTCAAAAAGCAAAACTGTTATGCCTGTTTTGCTATGTCACTGCATCTACTTATTTTAGCGCCGCCCTCCTACACTCAAGAAACAACAAGAACTTTAAAGCACAGGAAATAGCCATCTCCACAAGAGGAAATATTATGAGCCGATCTGCTTTTTACAAAAATTTAGAGAGCCAGCTACAAACACTAAAAGAAGAAGGCCTCTATAAAATAGAGCGCCCACTGATTACACCGCAAGCGAGCCAAATTACTACGGCGGATAAAACCCCTTTAATTAATCTTTGCGCGAATAATTACCTCGGACTGGCAAACGACAGCCAAGTGGTCCAAACCGCCCATAGAGCATTAGATGAATACGGCTATGGAATGGCCTCCGTACGTTTTATTTGTGGCACACAAGATATACATACCCAATTAGAAAAAAGTCTGAGTGATTTCCTGCAAATGGAAGACACCATTTTGTATTCTTCATGCTTTGATGCTAACGGAGGCCTATTTGAAACGTTATTAAGTGAAAAAGATGCGATCATTAGTGATGCCTTAAATCACGCCAGTATCATCGATGGTATTCGACTGTGTAAAGCAAAGCGTTATCGTTACGCTAATAACGACATGAACGAACTAGAAGCCCAACTTCAACAGGCTGACAAAGACGGTGCTAAAACCAAGCTGGTTGTCACTGACGGCGTATTTTCCATGGACGGCATCATCGCTGACCTTAAAGCAATTTGTGACCTTGCAGATAAATACGATGCATTAGTCATGGTGGATGATTCCCATGCGGTAGGTTTTTTAGGTGAGAACGGTCGTGGCAGTCATGAGTACTGTGGTGTATTAGGCCGCATAGACATCATCACAGGCACATTAGGCAAAGCCCTTGGCGGAGCATCAGGCGGCTACACAAGCGCCTCTAAAAGCATCGTAGATTGGTTACGCCAGCGCTCTAGACCTTATCTTTTCTCTAACTCATTAGCCCCTGTGATTACCGCCACGAGTTTACAAATTGTCGAATTGCTTAAACAAGGCGATTCAGCCCGTACGCAACTAAAAGCCAACAGCCAATACTTTCGCTCTCAGATGAGCGCTTTAGGTTTCAATCTCATTCCTGGTGACCACCCCATTATTCCGGTTATTTTAGGGGATGCAAAACTCGCACAAGAAATGGCAAATGCGCTGTATAAAGAAGGGATCTTTGTGACAGGTTTCGCCTACCCTGTGGTGCCAATGGGAAAAGCCAGAATCCGTACACAAATGTCAGCGGCACTCACATCAGAGCAACTTGACCGTGCCATAGCCGCCTTCGCTAAGGTAGGCCGTGAGATGGGGATTATTGAGGGATATAAGCAATGAAAACACTTGCGAAGACGCACGCCGAAAAAGGCATCTGGATGACAGACGTGCCACAACCTGAATGTGGTCACAACGATGTTGTCATCAAAATCAACAAAACCGCCATCTGCGGCACAGACATGCATATTTATCAATGGGATGAATGGGCACAAAATACCATTCCTGTGCCAATGACAGTCGGCCATGAATTTGTTGGCGTCATTACCGAAGTGGGACCGGAAGTATCTGGTTTCAACATCGGAGACCGCGTTTCTGGTGAAGGCCATATTACCTGTGGTCATTGCCGTAATTGTCGTGCGGGGCGTCGTCATCTATGTCGCAAAACTCTAGGGGTTGGCGTCAACCGTAGTGGTGCATTCGCCGAATACCTAGTTATTCCGGCCAGTAACGCATTCAAGATACCCAATAACATTAGTGATGAGTTAGCCGCCATATTCGATCCATTTGGTAACGCAACTCATACCGCTCTATCATTCGATTTAATCGGTGAAGACGTTTTAATCACTGGCGCAGGACCAATTGGCGCAATGGCCGCCGCAATTGCTAAGCACGTAGGGGCTCGAAATGTGGTGATTACCGATGTAAATGACTTTCGCCTAGATCTGGCGAAAAAAATGGGCGCGACCCGCACAGTGAACGTTAGCCAAGAATCTCTTAAAGATATAATGAACGAGTTAGACATGCACGAAGGATTCGATGTGGGGCTGGAAATGTCAGGTAATGATATCGCCTTCCAATCCATGCTGGAATGTATGAACCACGGTGGCAAAATTGCCATGCTTGGCATTCCGGGAAAAGAGACAGCAATCGACTGGAATCAAGTTATCTTTAAAGGACTTATTATTAAAGGGATATACGGACGAGAAATGTACGAAACTTGGTACAAAATGGTCGCCATGTTGCAATCTGGCTTAGACATTAGCCCGATCATTACCCATCGCTTTCATATTGACAACTTTCAACAAGGTTTTGACACTATGGCATCAGGCAAGTCTGGGAAAGTCATTCTAGATTGGAATTAAATCCATCTAGGTTATTGCGTCTAGAGGGTGATCGCGTTAGCGTAATTCTTTTAGACGCAAGCCGAGTAATTACATGTTAGAAATAGGTACTCATACACATCCACTCCCACATCAAGATGCGCTCTATATATTGCTCCATCGCAACCAAGTATTGGTAGAATCACCAGACAATACCTTTCTTATTCCTTTTACGCATTTTCAACCTAACTCAAACATGAATGCAGTCTATTGCGGACAGTGGCATGGACAAGATATCTTTGTGTGTCGTTTTGAATCTATCCCAAAGGGCTTCACAGAAATAGGCCTGAGAGAACTGCTGTTCCTACAAGATCAAGATCATTATATTTTGTTAAGTCGAGCCCATCAGCTATCAACATGGGATAGAGACCACCAATTTTGTGGTCGCTGCGGCACCGCGATGAACAACAAGCATGCCACCGAACACACAAAAATCTGCCCTTCTTGTAACCTACGCCATTACCCAAGAATCTCTCCTTGCATCATTGTATCCATCCGCAAAGACAATCAAATTTTACTGGCCCGAGGCCCCCAAGCCCCTAAAGACAGATTCAGTAATATTGCAGGATTCGTTGAAGCAGGAGAAACCTTAGAACAAGCGGTTGCACGTGAGGTACGTGAAGAGGTCGGCATAGAAGTAAACAACATACGCTATGTCAGCAGCCAGCCATGGTCTTTTCCCCACCAACTCATGACGGGCTTTTTTGCCGATTACGAAAGTGGTGAACTATCTCCCGCACCAGGCGAGATAGAAGAAGCGTATTGGTATCCAATTGATAACCTTCCCAACATACCAAACAATGCCACCATATCAGGCCAATTGATAATTCAGCATATTGAACACATAAAAAGCCAAAGCTCTTAAATTAAGTAGCGACAAATAGCAGTAAGTACAAACTCACTGCTATTTGCCATTTTCTTGTCATATTCAGTCGTTAGAGTGTATGCACTTTTTATCACTCTGGAGACTCCTTCATGCGTTTGCCCATTGCATTACCACTATGTGCCACTGTTGCTTTACTTGGCGGCTGCACAACAACCAATAGCGAAACAAGCTCAGCCACCTCGTCTATCGAGCTTAGCTTTTTAGGACGCTATGAATCTGGCGTCTTTGACGGTAGCGCAGCTGAAATCGTGGCCTATGATGCAAGCACACATGAAACTTTTGTGGTCAATGCGGACTCTGGCAAAATAGATGTTCTATCTATGACAGACCCGACCGCACCGAGCAAAATCAAAACACTGGATGTCAGTAAAGATGTTGCTGGATTGATGGGCATTAAACTAGGCGCGGCAAACAGCGTGAGCGTCCATAACGGCATCATGGCCGTTGCTATTGAAGCCAAGCCAAAACAAAATATGGGCTACATCGCTTTCTACACAATTAAAGATCATACCTTTATCACGGCCGTAGAAGTTGGCGCATTACCTGACATGGTCACCTTCACTCACGATGGCAAACAAGTCATTGTCGCCAACGAGGGCGAGCCCAACGATGAATACACCATCGACCCAGAAGGCAGCGTGAGTATCATCCGCATCCCGAATGACATCAGCATGCTCAGTCAAAAAGACGTTACCCAAGTGTCTTTCCGTGATTTCAACAAGGGTGGTTCTAGAGCATCTGAACTCCCAGCTGGACTACGCATCTTTGGCCCAAATGCCAGTGTTGCACAGGACTTAGAGCCTGAATACATCACAGTATCCAAAGACAATCGCTTTGCCTTCGTATCATTGCAAGAAAACAACGGCATTGCCAAAATCGACCTGACGAAGAAGAACGTCGATACCATTTGGGCATTGGGCGTTAAAGATTACAACAAAGTCGGCAATGAGCTAGATGTCAGTGATAAAGACAAAACCATCCAATTACAAAACTGGCCTGTTTTAGGCATGTACATGCCAGACAGCATCGCTTCCTACAGCGTCTCAGATAAAACCTATATAGTCACCGCCAATGAAGGCGACTCAAGAGACTATAAAGGCTTCAGTGAAGAATATCGTGTCAAAGACCTTGCGGATCACAACAGCCGTCTGGCTCTCACCAGCCAACTCAAACACAGCATAGAAGGTAAATTGGAAGACGCCACAAATCTAGGTCGCATGAAAATCACCAGCACCCTAGGCGCAAAAGACTGTGAACGAGTAAAAGGCGTTCCCACTAACTGTACCTTTACCGAATTATACGGCTATGGCGCTCGCTCTTTTTCAATCTGGAACGGTGAAACAGGCGAACAAGTTTTCGATAGTGGTAGCGACTTCGAACGTATAACCGCTGCGCAATTGGGTGAAAACGGTTTTAATGCCTCAAATGACTCAAACAAAACAGATAATCGCAGTGATGATAAAGGCCCAGAACCTGAAGCACTCACCCTCGGTCAAATTGATGGCCGCACCTATGCTTTTATTGGCTTAGAGCGCGTTGGTGGCATCATGGTTTACGACATCACAACACCGACCCAAAGCAAATTTGTACAATATTTAACCAGCCGTAATTTCAAAGCAAAAGCCGATACGTCTGCTGCTGGCGACCTTGGACCAGAAGGCATGAGCTTTGTATCAAAAGAAGACAGCCCAACTGGGCAAGCGCTACTCATTGTAGGCAATGAGGTCAGTGGCACCACCTCGGTTTACGGTATTTCCCCACGCAACGAATGATCTTACCAAGAGCAAATTAGCCCCCAAATTTGGGGGCTTTTTTATGCCTTTTTTCTAGGAAATTACGCTGGGGTTTCCCTATCACTTTCTCTATACTAGCCGCCCCCTTTAACACTGTTTAATGAGAGTGATGTGGAAGATTTACTGCATTCAATACAACAAAAAGTACAACCATTAATCGGATTAGGTAAAGTCGCAGACTACATACCGGCATTGGCCAATGTCGACCCAAACCAATTTGGTATCGCTGTCTACAGTAACGATGGCCAGCTTTACCATGCGGGACACGCCAATACCGACTTCTCTATCCAGAGTATTTCTAAAGTCTTTAGCTTAACCCTTGCCATCAAACACTATGGCGAAGACATGTGGAAGCGGGTTGGACGTGAACCGTCAGGTAACCCGTTTAACTCGCTAGTACAGCTAGAATACGAAGCAGGCGTACCTAGAAACCCCTTCATCAATGCCGGCGCTTTGGTAATAAGCGACATGAATCAGTCACGCTTTGCTTCACCGCATTACGCCATGAGAGAGTTTATCCGCCGTTTAGCCGGTAACGATCACCTAAGCTCAGACAAAGTGGTTGCTGACTCAGAATACGAGTTTCGCGCGCGTAACGCTTCCATGGCCTATTTAATGAAAGCCTTTGGCAATTTTGAAAATGACGTTGAAGCCGTATTGCATAGCTACTTTGATAATTGCGCCATGCGAATGAGCTGTGTCGACTTAGCCAAAGCCTTTAGTTTCTTAGCTAACAAGGGCTATTCAAAGATTAGTGACGAGCAAGTACTGACCGCCAGAGAAACCACTCAAGTAAATGGTCTACTCGCCACCAGTGGCTTATACGATGAAGCTGGCAACTTTGCATTTCGTGTTGGACTGCCTGGAAAAAGTGGCGTGGGAGGTGGCATCATTGCCATTGTGCCTAACCGTTTTTCTGTATGTGTTTGGTCTCCAGAGCTGAATAAATCCGGCAACTCTCTCGCTGGCATGGCGGCTCTTGAAGCCCTATCGGAAAGCATCGGTTGGTCAGTGTTTGGTTAAGCTTAACCGTTAGAAACAGAAAAGGGCTTCACGAGAAGCCCTTTTTTATTGATGTTTTTAACAAAGTATTGGCAAGCGCAGTAGCCACCCAACTCAGGATGGCGTTACGAGCAAAGCCTAGACGAGGCAAAAACAGACGAAAAAGCAGAGTTTATGGGTTATAAATGAGCATTTTGAGTCTGTTTTTAACAAAGTATTGGCGAGCGCAGTAGCCATCCAACTAATCTGTGATGACCTTATAGCACGGCACATAAGCACTGCCCGGCAACTTCATCCGTTGCTGACGAACAAAGGCTTGTAACAAGGCATCCAGTTTGGCCAACAAGGCTTTGTCACCATGAATCTCAAATGGCCCAAATTCTTTGATATAAGCCACGCCTTGGGCTTTTACGTTACCAGCCACTATCGAAGAAAATGCACGACGCAAATCCGCCGCCAACAAGTGTGTCTCTTGATTAAAGTGCAAGTTTAAACTGCGCACATTCTCGTGCGTTGGTTCAAACGGGTGCTGAAACTGCTCTGGAATATGCAGTTTCCAGTTGTAATAAAAGGCATCTTGGTGCGCCTTACGATATTGACGAACTTCCTCCATTCCGTGCTTCATCACACGAGCCACTTCGACTTCATCATCAATAATGATGCGGTACTTATTCTGAGCTTCCGCCCCTAGAACCTCACCGATGAATGCGTGAATTTGCTCAAAATAATCGGCACTTTCTTTTGGGCCAGTAAACACTAATGGAAATGGCACATCGTTATTTTTAGGATGCAACAAGATACCCAAAATATACAAAATTTCTTCTGCCGTTCCGGCGCCACCGGGGAAGACAACAATGCCATGTCCAGCACGGACGAAGGCTTCAAGACGCTTCTCAATGTCCGGCATGATAACCAACTGATTCACAATCGGGTTTGGAGATTCAGCGGCAATAATCCCAGGCTCGGTTAAACCTAAATAAATGCCATTTTTGATACGTTGTTTGGCGTGAGCTATCGCTGCCCCTTTCATTGGCCCTTTCATTGCACCTGGTCCACAACCGGTACAAATATTCAGTTCACGCAAACCTAACTCATGGCCAACTCGTTTCGTGTAATCGTATTCATGACGAGCAATAGAATGGCCACCCCAGCATACAACCATGTCGGGATTCTGAATACGGCGGAACACATTAGCATTACGCAACAGTTCAAATACCACATTGGTTAACTTGTCTGAACTGGCGTTTTCCAATCCTCGTGCAAGAATATATTCATGCTGAGTAAAAATAATATCTCGCAACACACTAAACAGCATTTCACGAACACTGCTGATCATTTTGCCATCGACAAACGCACTGCCTGGCGCATTTTTCAGTTGCAGTTTTACGCCCCGTTCTTGCTGAATAATGCGAATCTCAAAATCTTTAAATTCTTCCACTGCCGCTTGTGGATCATCGGAATCACTGCCGCAGTTAAGAATCGCCAAGGCACAACGGTGAAATAGGTCATGGAGTGGGCCGGATTCTTCTGACAGACGTGATATCTCATCTTGAGACAACATTTCTAACGAACCTTTCGGTGCGACTAACGCATCAACGCGATCTTCGTACTGCATGATCGCCCTCCTTTTTGTCATTTTATTTATGTTATTAAACTTTATTACTTTTAAATATAGTGGTCGCGCAATTGGCTTTTATCAAGCATTAACGAAAAACTTAACAAAAATACTCAGAATGAAATCAATTATTTAGCCAGCGCTTTAAGTGCCCCTCTTCTCCTGAACGCGATTTCTCAACCCTTGATAATAATGAGATTTCATTTCAATTAAACGACTATAAGTACGGCGGAATTCAAACAACAAAGTACCATTCAGATACAAACTATCCAGCGGTACATCGGCGTTTAATAATAGAACCACCTGATGGTCGTAACATTCATCAACCAAGCTAATAAAGCGTCGCACAGCATCATCATTGACACCCAACGACACAGCGCGCTCACCCGTTTGGCCTGAGCCAATCGCGCCGTCTTCTGTGCCACGAGCCTTGATATGTTCATAGGGTTCACTGCTCAGCTCTGGGATGCCAGAAAGCATGATCATAGGATAAATACGCGCCAGCTCAATGTAATCCAAAGAAGATCTTGGGCCATCGCATAGGGCATAAAAATCAAACCAAGCCATGTTCTCTGCTGATGCTATCACCTCAATAGAACGACGGCACACTTGCAGCGGCTGCTGATGAATATCGCCCTTCGCCAACTGTTTGAACAAGGCTGACATATCTTGTTCTTCGTTAACAAAATAAATGGGCGAGGATCCCGTGTGGCGTAATCTATGATCCTCTTCACCACTAAGATGAACCGCCTTTAAGTTGGCTTCTAATAAAGCAATGGCTGGGGCAAATCGTTCTTTTTGTAGTTGGTTCTGAAAAAGATCTTTAATGGCGATGTTGGAAGTGGCCACCAGCACCACACCTTCTTCAAACAAGGCTTCAACCAAGCCACCTAGCAACATGGCGTCACCAATATCTGACACAAAAAACTCATCAAAGCACAGCACTCGACACTCGGACGCCAAGCGTTTTGCAATGCCTTTTAATGGATTTTTCTGACCAAAAGCGAGGTTCAACTCTTTGTGTAAACGCGCCATAAAGTGGTGAAAGTGCAGTCTAAGTGCCATTTTTTCAGGCAAACATTGGCAAAATAAATCCATCAAAAACGTCTTACCACGCCCCACATCGCCCCAAAGATAAACGCCTTTTAATGGCTCGGTACTGGCAGACGAATTCATGACAAGAGATTGATACACTCGCTCTAACTCTTCCAGCGCAGGCTGTTGGCTAGCATCAAAACTGACTTCATTGTGTGCTAAACGAGTTTGATAAATGTGCAAAGGTGTCATGGGATGACCTTAATTAAGTTGACGCAAGATGCCTTAAAGCGAATGATCCACCGAGTACTGATGAATGGCGAGTCTGATCAAGTCCAATACCGATTGAGACGTAAACTTGCGTGGCATAGTGATGGCATAAAAATTTTCAAACGCTTGAGGAATACTTTCGTAATCCTGTAGTAACTTCAATTGTATCTCGTCCTTTACCACCACTGGCGGTAAGACAGACAAATAGCCGCTGTCCCTTGCCAACAGACGCAGCATCGCCATGTCGTCGACTTCGGCTTTGATATCAGGCTGATACTGATGCGTGGCACAGAAAGACTCAAAGGACGATCGAATTTCTGTATTGCGCCCAGGCACTACCCATTTTTTATCTTCATACCCCTGCGGAAAAGGCGTTGCTGGCTTTTCTCCATAGGGCCCAATAATGGCGACCGCCTGTCGCGCCACCAGTTGGTTTTGCCACGTGGTGTCATGACCTTCGCTTAAAATAGCACGGTTAGTCAGAGCCAAGTCCAGCTCATGATTAACCAGCCCATCCAGCAAATCGGCCATACCTCGTGAAGAAAGAGAAAAATCCACATGCTCACTTTTTAACAATGGTGCGATAAAACTCTCAATAAAGTTTCTCGATAAATTACTCTGCACACCAATGGTAATGTGTTGAACCTGTGTAGCACTGTCCTTCTGAATAAATTTTTCTAACTCTTCCCCCGTGTTAAAAATGTCTTGAGCATAAGCCAGTACGCGGCGACCAATGTCCGTTAATACTAACTTACGTCCTTGTCGGATAAACAACACCAGATCCAAACTTTGTTCCAACTGTTTGATCTGTGCGGAAAGCGCAGATTGAGAAATATGCAGAGTTTCTGCGGCTTCCGTCAAACTCGGGCTCTTGGCCACTCGCCAAAAATAATACAAATGATGGTAATTCAATCGCGCCATGGATAGTCACTCTAACATTCACTGTGGTCGTTTAACGAAATGACAAGCAGTGTCACATCGAAATCGTAACACATACATAAAACAGAACGTTTGCAGTTAATATATGTATTTTTATTAACTTAATAAAGCCTTCATAATCTCCGAAAATCATTTAGCCCGTAAACATAGGTTATGTATGTCCTTAGTCGCATTAAGTTTCTTACCCATTTTTATTCCCTTTACCTTGTTTCTGGGTGGCTGTTTTGTAGGCCGAGAAAAGACCACTTATGTGGCACAAAAAACCTCTCGATTAAGTCTTTTCTTGGTGGTCGTGTTTTTTTCCACCTTTCCTATCAGTTATTTTTTTACTGATGCTTGGCAATCGTCTGCTTTGATTCGCCATTCAGCACTGAATCAGATCATGCTGGGGCTAGTAACTATCATGGGCTGGGTGCTGATCAGCTTTTCACGCAATTACATGGCAGGGCAAGCCAATCTAAACCGCTACTATCGTTGGTTAATGTTTACCTTGGCATCGGTTGCTATTACGGTCACCACCAATCATTTGGTGATTTTTTGGTTTGGTTGGTTGGGTATTAGCTTGTCCCTCAACAACTTATTAACCTTCTATGGTGATCGCCCTCGCGCCATTCTTGCCGCTCATAAAAAGTTTATGCTGGCACGAGTGGCCGAACTGTCTTTGTTTGCCGCTTTTGCCCTGCTCTACCAACAATACGACAGCGTATACATCAACACGATTATCAATACCGCTGTCGCTCAATATGACGCTGGACTCCCCCTACATTGGCAAGAGCACCTTGCCGCTTGCTTGATCGCCTTTGCGGCGCTGATCAAATGTGCTCAACTGCCTTTCCATGGCTGGTTAATTCAGGTGGTGGAATCGCCGACACCTGTCAGCGCCTTGTTACATGCGGGTGTGATTAATTTAGGTGGATATCTACTGCTTTTATTCACACCTGTGGTGGCTCAAAGCCATTATGCCATCTGGTTATTATTACTCGTCGCTGGATTATCCACACTTTCTAGTGCCTTGATTATGACCACTCGTATCAGTATCAAGGTGCGTTTGGCTTGGTCTACCTGTGCGCAAATGGGCTTGATGTTGCTGGAGTTTGCCTTAGGTTTGTATGAATTAGTGCTGCTGCATTTGCTCGCTCATTCCTTTTACAAAGCCTACTCTTTTCTCAACTCAGGTAACGCGGTGAATGACGCCATTCGCTTACGCCTTTCTAGTGCAGCAAAAGCAGACCCTCAAACCAACAAAGTGGCGATACCCAATGTACAAACTTGGCTAATGGCCATTGGGCTTAGCACTGTCAGCGTCGTCGTCATCCGAACCGTATTTGGCTTCGACAGCGCATTTAGCACTTGGTGGCTCTTCGCACTTGCCCTGACCGTGCTTATTATCCAGTGGCGTACCTGTGAGCATCCGCCTTCTATTATTTATACCTTCGTGATGGGATTGGTTCTGTGTGTGATTTATGCGGCCTTAAAATTCGTGACACACTATGCGCTGCCAAGTTATCCGACTCATACAGTACAGGCCTTCTCCCTAGCGGATATCTGGGCCATGGTGTTGTTTAGCCTACTCTTTGGGTTAAGTGCCTTGCTGCACTATCAAGTTCGCTGGCGCGCCATTCGTCGTTTATCCATTGCGCTGTTTGCCGGACTTTACCTTGATGAATGGTTAACACGTCTTGTTCTTAAATTCTGGCCTGTCACTCTGCCAGCCAGAGCCAAAGAGCAGCACTACACATCCAATACTCACCAAACGTCGCCAAAACCTTAGGAGAATCGCATGACTACCAAGACGCTACCTACTTTAAGCATGCAGCAAAAAAACCTATTGCTTGAAGCGACTCGCACTATTGCTCCCCATTGGCCATTGGATAAACTGATCGCCGTCAATCCACTTTGGTCCTTGGTTGATAAACCTTTTGATGAGATTTCTGATGAATTATCGGCCTTGGCTGGCATCAAAACCTATATGTCTAATGAGACGTATCGCGCTTGGTTTGATGAAGGGAAAATTTCACGCCATTGCCTAACCAAAGCTGCAGCACACTATGGCCTCACTGAGCAAAACGCCTTACTTGAGCCTTTGTCTCAAGCCAATAATTTGCCCGATTCTTGGCGCAATATTGCAGACCTTGCCGATCAACAAAGACCGGCTAACAAAATGTCTTGGCATGATGAAATTACCCATCAAGTGAGCCAATTTTGCGCTGCTCACTATCAACAACAAAGCCCGACCCTAAGACAGCAGAACATTGATAACGAGCTGGACTTGTACAGCCATTGGTTAGAAGTCACCAACGAAGACAAAGGCTTAAGCATTGTTATGGGCGAAGCCAAGCTAACCGACTTTTTCCACAACCTTCCAACCGACAAAGACGCCTTGTTCGCTCTAGTGATTGAAGAGCTGGCCTTAGATGATCAAGCATTGTCTTTCTTTGCCAAAGCCTTGCTGCTGGATATCAATGGCTGGAGCAGCTATCTGGCGTATTTGAATTGGTCGAAAGGCGAAAACAACGACAACCTTGCAAAAGATGATCATGTGGAATCCTTGCTGGCCATCAAAATGGCGTGGGAGTTGGTGGTATGGCGTTACCTGAAGCACACTGCCCCAGCGTTACTTTCAGCCATCAATACCAAATGGACGGCACAAAAACAGGCTATTCCAAACCTGATCCAAGCCCATAAAGACGCCCTAATCACATCGAAAGTGTGGGCCTTGGCCTTGGAATACAGCGAACAAAAAAGCTTAAACCAAACACTCACTACTGAGCAGGCCAATAACACAACGCAGACAAGACCAGAGCTACAGGCCATTTTTTGTATCGACGTACGCTCCGAAGTGTTTCGCCGCGCCTTAGAAAAACAATCTACCACCATTCAAACACTGGGCTTTGCCGGCTTTTTTGGACTGCCCATCGAATACAAAGCCAAAGACAGCCATTATGTGCGCCCACAGCTACCAGGGCTACTGCAAGCAGGCATCACAGTAACTGAAAGTGATAGTGACAAAGGCCACGTTCACCACCAACAAAAAGAAGCTCGTTGGTATCGTTGGGGACACGCGGCTCCTGCGGCTTTTTCCATGGTGGAATCAATGGGGTGGTGGTATGCCTTTAAAATGTTCAAACAAACACTCTTTTCCAAAAGACAAGAACACCCTGCGAATCGCCTAGCCCCTAATACTCATTGGCAATTAACACAACAAGGTGTCCTACTAACGGATCAAGACAAAGCCCAGTTGGCAAAAGGAATTTTAGACACCATCAAGCTATCTGCTTATGCGCCTATCGTCATGTTAGTGGGTCACGGTAGTCATACCAGTAACAACCTGCATGCTGCCGGTTTAGAATGTGGAGCCTGTGGCGGACAAAGTGGCGAGGTAAACGTAAGAGTATTGGCTTCTTTGCTGAATGACCAGAAAGTGCGCGCCTTACTCAACGACATGGGGATGGAAATTCCTAGCGACACACAATTTGTCCCGGCGTTGCATAACACCACCACAGATCAATTAACTTGCTTTGATCAAACGAAAGACGCCAAACCCATCGATCGCAACATAATGGATTGGTTTGAAAAAGCCCAATCTCTTGCTCAACAAGAGCGCGCAGCAAAGTTAGATACCGCCTTGCTGGACGCTTCAGACAAACAACGCTCGAAAGCTTTTAGCAAGCGCGCCAACGACTGGTCACAAGTTAACCCAGAATGGGGACTTGCTAACAATAATTCTTTTATCATCGCTCCACGTCAGAAGACCCGTCACCTTGATCTTAAAGGACGCAGTTTTTTGCATGACTATGATCCACAGAATGACCCAGACTTTGCCATTCTAGAGCGTATTTTGACGGCCCCTATGTTGGTCACTCACTGGATCAACATGCAATACAATTTATCCGTCACCGATAACTTCAAATTCGGCTGTGGTAATAAAGTGCTGCACAATGCCGTAGGCGGAAACATTGGTGTATTTGAAGGTAATGGAGGAGACTTACGAATTGGTCTTTCTTTGCAGTCTTTAAACGATGGTCAGAAGTGGATGCACACACCCGTTAAACTTGCTGTGTATGTGGCTGCGCCCAAATCCGCCATCGAACAAATCGCCGCAAAACACGATATTGTTAAGCATTTGATCGACAATGGTTGGTTGTATTTATTCCAGTGGGAAGACGACAAAATTGCGCGTTTTTACCAGCAAGCATGGCAAGCAGAAAAATAGAAAGAAAACCAATAGAAGCCAAATTGCGTGGCTTCTATTCCATTTATAACTTAAGCCTCAATAGCGCGCAGACGAGCTACTGGACGCTCGTCAATTAAGATATGAATGAAAGCCGTGATCAATGCAATGATGGATGCGGACCACCAAACAACATCATAAGATCCCGTTGTGTCATACAAATAACCACCCAACCATACACCGCTGAACGAGCCAAGTTGATGGCCTAAAAAGACGATGCCATACAGCAAGCCCATATAGCGTAAGCCAAACATTTGCGCTACCAGACCTGAGGTTGGCGGTACCGTTGCTAACCACAGCAGTCCTGTGACAATAGAAAACGCATACACAGAAACATCCGTCATTGGCAAAGTCATAAACAAAGCAATCGCCAAAGCTCTTAGGGCGTAAATAATCGCCAATAATTTCTTCTTAGAATATTTACCCGCCCAGCTACCAGACAGCAAACAACCAAAAATATTAAACAAGCCAATCAAAGCCAAACTGGCTACCGCCACTTCTGAAGAAAATCCTTTGTCTGATAAAAATGGAGGCATGTGAACTGTAATAAAAGCCAACTGGAAGCCACACACGAAAAAGCCTACCACTAAAAGCCAATAATGAGAGTAAGCACTCGCTTCACGCAATGCCTCTTTCATCGTTTGCGCCACTTCTATCGAGCCAGAATTCCCACTCGACGGATTCTTTTCATGGCGAAATGGGCTCGACAATAACACCATCATCAAGGCACATAAGGACAACAGCACGAGAGCATTACTCCAACCATAAGCAGCAATGAACTCTTGAGCCACTGGAATGACCAATAACTGACCCGCTGAGCCCGCCGCACTGCCCAACCCCAAAGCGAACGAACGTTTTTCTGGTGACACCATACGCGCCATGGCTGGCAGCACCACACCAAACCCTGTTGCCGCGATGCCCATACCCATTAACAAGCCAGCGCCCATATTCAGACCGAGCACGCCATCAGCACCAGCAGTCACATACAACCCCAGTGCATATAAGGCCGCGCCAATGAATAAGGTTTTTAAGGTGCCAAAGCGATCAGCAAAAGCACCTGCTACTGGTTGGAACAACCCCCAACATAAGTTTTGCAATGCCAGAGCAAAGGCAAACACCTCACGCCCATAACCAAACTCTTGGGTTATTGGCGACATAAAAAAGCCCATTGAAGAGCGCAAACCAAAGTTCAACGCCAACAACAGGCAGATAAGAGCAATAGACACACTGAATAACTTCACTGGACGCGACATGAATGCTTACCTTACTAAGACAGCTAACTAAGACAAATCACAAAAATGACCTTCATAGTATGCATCGCGTTTAAATAAGTCGAGCAGCAAATCGGTTTCGCACGGCTTTAAAACAAGCCCTATTTATAACAACCTTATGGTGAATTTGTAGATTATGAATGCCATAAGACTTTTAAACAGACGCTACAAAGTAGTAAAAGCACCACCTTTCGCTAACGCTTGCTGATAAGCGGGCACGGCTTCTACTTGCTTGATAAAACGAGCAATATTGGGGTAATCAGACAAATCCATACGGGTGCTAGACGCTTGCAGTGGAAAGCTCATCTGAATGTCAGCGGCCGTTAATTTCTCTCCAGCAAACCAAGTATGTTCACCCAAAGTCTTTTCAATAAACTGCATCTGGGGCGTAATACGTGGCGTGATAAACTTTTCTTGGATTTTATTGGTGATCGCTTTCGCAATGGGCTTGATAAAGAAAGGCATCGGGCTTTCAGGCACCTTCATCATAACCAACTTCATCACCAACAAAGGCATTAAAGAGCCTTCCGCAAAATGCAGCCAATAGCGATAATCCAATAACGCTTTGCCCTCCGTTGGTCGCAAATGTTTTTCCGTATCATACTGATCCAACAAATATTCAATAATCGCCCCAGACTCCGCAATAGTGAGGTCACCATCCGTGATCACGGGAGATTTGCCTAGCGGGTGGATTTTTTTCAGTGACTCTGGTGCCGCCGCTGTGTCGGGATCACGCTTATATTCGACAATTTCATAGTCAAGCCCAAGCTCTTCAAGCAACCACAAAATACGCTGGGATCGGGAATTCTCTAAGTGATGGACCTTGATCATATAATCTCCTTACCGTCTTATCAGGAACGCCTGTTAATAGCGTCTATACAACAAGCTATACGCAACAAAGCAAAAAACAGATGACTAGGCAGCCAAAATAGACACAACCGAATTCCACCAGCATCAAGGTAAATGCCTTTTCACAGGGTCCATTTCCCCCTTACGCTTCCCCGAGATCAGGCAACATGATTGTCGGCACATTATTCGTTTCTAATGTTGTTGTGCGCTCGAAAAGATATCTTGCTGGTGGTTTGCCGACGACTTTACGAAACATGGTGACAAACCCACTGGCATTCTCATAGCCCAACCCCAATGCCACCTCTTGCACGCTTTCCCCTTTGCTCAAACGTTGAAGCGCAATAATCACGTGAAGCTGTCGACGCCAGCGACCAAAACTCATACCCACTTCGCAAGACATATATCGGCTCATACTTCTCTCGCTCATACCGATGCGAGAGGCCCAATCGCCTTTGGTAATCTTTTCGGCAGGATCGGCTAATAACATTTCCGCCAATTGACGTAACCTTGGGTCCCTCGGCATAGGGAAGTAAAAATCCTCTACGGGTGCCATGACCAATTCATCTAGCAAAGTGGCCATCAGACGCTCCTCTCGACCACCCAAAGCATACAAGGCAGGAATCTCTGTCGCCCTTAAAAGCAGCTCTCGAAAAAGCGGAGACACAGAAAGGGTACAGCAGGTTTCAGGCAGGTTTTCCACGGCTTCTGGTTCAACAAATAAACAATAACATTCGCCAGAACCCCGAGCCGAATGCACTAGATCCCCCGGAACCCAGACCGCACACTGCGGAGGAACAATCCAAACACCGTCCTCAACTTCACATCGAATGATGCCGCGAACAGAGTAAATTAACTGTGCTTTGCGATGCTGGTGCCGTGCAAGCTCCCAGTCTTTGGTGACAGCAGTAGCACTCAACGCAACCACATTGCGTGGCACGTCATCCACATCCTTCGTTTTATTCACCGTTAAATTGGTTTTCACAGTCTTCATTATCAGTACAAGCTACCCAGTCAGAAAATTGGCCTAATTGAAAACAACTATAGTTAAATTTTCCGAAAAGATCACAAGCGTCTTTCTAAGAAAATCTTAATGCCAAAAAGCGGGCTAACTGAGTTCACATTAGGATGGATTGAATAAAACAGTCAAAAATTGGCCGGAATAAACAATAAGTTGGCCAATACTCGCTATCCGGCAAGAATCGAAATATTGTTAAATGACTCATCACAAATAAGAATGAGTATCATTTTAATGAAAGATTCTATTTTAGCCAATACAACGGCCACTCGACACACCTTTTCTGTTATACCTCAGCCACTCAAATATTCCCCGGCCTCTCATAAAGGTGTCTTACGACTGGGTCGCTCTCTGTCATTAGGCGTCATGATTGCCTCAGGTCTATCCATGAATGCCTTTGCGGAAGAGCCAACGGCTCTAAGCAAGACACAAAAGACTCAAGGTTCCTCTGTTGATCTAGAAGGCATGGTGATCACAGCCTCCGCTGGAGGTGTGGCACAAGAAGTCAATAATGCTCCAGCCTCAATCAGCGTGATTACTCGTGAAGAGCTAGAAAGCAAACCGTACCGAAATCTTGCCGACGCGCTTTCTTCTGTTCCTGGATTAACCACTACAGGTGGGAGTGATCGTAAAGAAGTCAGCATTCGAGGCATGGGCTCTGCCTACACCCTGACATTGATCGATGGCCAGCGAACGGACTCGCGAGAAACCAGTCGGCTTTCGGATGGACTTGGCCAAATGAACGCATGGACACCCCCCATTTCAGCCATCGAACGTATTGAAATAGTGCGTGGTCCAATGTCTTCATTATATGGCGCAGACGCTATGGGTGGGGTCATCAACATTATTACTCGAAAAGTCGCCAAAGAATGGAGCGGCGAAGTGAGTACAGACGCCTTATTGCAAGAAAATTCCCAGTCAGGAAATGCCAATCAAGGTAGCTTTTTTCTGACCGGACCAATCAAGCAAGACCTGCTAGGTTTACAACTGTATGGTCAATATTCTAAACGTGACGAAGATGAGATCTACAATGGCTATCGCGATAGCACGCGTAATAACCTCACCGCAAAGTTGGCGCTGACACCAACAGCAGACCACGACATCATCTTTGAGGTAAACCACACAGAGCAACGCAACAAACAAGAGCCTGGCAAAAGTATCGACCCAAACTGCGCCAGCTATTCCTATTTCGGCTGTGCCGCCCCCTACGACAAAAAAATCGATGTCGACCGTTTCTCGCTTTCGCATACGGGACGATGGGACTTGGGAACATCAGAAACCTATATCCAACAGGAGACCTTTCATGTTTCCTCACAAGATATTCGTTTAAAAAACACCGAATTTCGTACTTCCTTAGCGATTCCACTGGAAGATCATCTCGTCACCATTGGAGGAGGAAGCCAACACAATAAACTACACGACAGCTTTTCGAATCGCGTGACCAATCAATATGATATTACTCGCAAGCAGAACTCCCTATTTGCAGAAGATGAATGGTATTTGACCGATGCCTTTACGTTAACCGCGGGCGCTCGTCTCGACGATGACAACCGTTACGGTCAGCATTGGAGCCCTCGTATTTATGGTGTCTGGGAAATAACCCCACAATGGTCATTGAAAGGCGGCGTCACTTCCGGCTTCAAATCCCCTAATATGACTCAAGTCGCCAGTGGCTATGCCTCGGCCAGTGGTTTAGGGAACATTTATGGCAATGAAGATTTAAAACCTGAAAAATCGCTCAGTCAGGAAATTGGCATTCAGTACAGCAAACAGGGCGTAACCGGTGGGTTAACTTTATTCAACAACAAGTTTGAAGACAAGATAACCACTGTCGCTTGCGATACTAGCTGTACAAGCGCACCGAGCGGCACCAACGCTCTGACCTACGCAAACGTAGACAAAGCCATCACTCGCGGTATTGAAGCCAGTTTAGGCCTCCCTCTATCCTCGAACATCACATGGGATAACAGCTACACCTTCACCGACTCCAAACAAGAGTCAGGACGGTACAAGGGAAAACCCTTAAACAAGCTACCACGTCACCAACTCACCAGTACGCTGAATTACCAGCCGATGGACGAATTAACGACTTGGGCTCGCTTAGCTTATCGAGGTAAAGACAGTGACAACGTTGGCGGGACGGCTCAACTGTTATCCCCTGTCGAATCACCTTCGTTTACGACATTCGACATAGGTGCCAACTACGAGATCAACCAAACTCTCAGTTTGCGCGCTGCCATTTACAACCTAGCAAATCAACAAATTAGCTACAACGAATATGGATTTGTCGAAGACGCCCGTCGCTACTGGTTGGGCGTAACCGCAAAATTTTAACCACAACCCACAACAATGAAAGGTATTAAAATGAATAAAGACGCAAACAGAATCACGTTATTTTGGTTAACAACCGCCGTTGGTGCTGTCCTCTTTGTGACACTACAGTTATTTTTCTTTCTTAATGGCTATGTGATTGCACAAGGTAAAGGACCAAACATCACCTTCGAAACCAATATGCTGTGGATGTTTTCCGCTTACTATGGGACTTGGATTGTAACAGTTCTACTGACCCTGATTGACAGTACAAAAGCTCAATGGCTGGCACTCATAATCGGCACCTTGCTTGTTGCATTAAACACACTAGGAGGCATAGTTGACGGAATGCGAGATGGTGCTCATGTCACATTCTCAGCCCTCTTCTTCATCACCCTGCCTGGTATTTGTGCCATGGTAGCCACTTGGCGAGCATTGAAAAAATAGGAGTACATTATGTCAATGAATAGCTCACAATTCCCGTTTGTTTGGATCAGTCTCGACCATGAACCAGGACAAGACTCTCAAAAAGATTTCGATGAATTCGAAGCCAACTTACAGCGAGGTGAACCCTTTGTCCTGCTAAGCAACTCCGCTCCGACAGGTGATCACGAGCACTCTAAGGAAGAAAAGAAACGCACGTCTCTGTGGATGAAAAAAAACAAAGCAGAGCTTCGTAAATGGGTGGTCGCTATGATTCTTATCGAGCCCAATGCCGCCAAACGTTTTGGCTTTAAAGCTTTCGCGGAAGTGTTTTCTAAGTTCTGGGGCTACCCTTTGATTATGGCATCATCAACCGATGCAGCCATGGAAATTGCAAAAGGATTACTTCCCAATCATCAGGAGACAAGCGCTAAGTAATCAGCAGCAATGTAAATCGTATTCATCGCAAAAAAAAGGCGAACCTAGTGGGTTCGCCAAAGCGGTTATTACACTCATCAGTTCAGAGGTCTAGGGGATTACTCAGGCATGTTGATAATAGCCATATTCGTTTTCGTATTCTTCATAGATATCCCGAGGCATTTTCTTCTGCGGCCTCATCTTATGAAAGGCGGCTTTAAGTCGCGTAGCCTTGTGTTGTAGCCGTTCAATGCGTCGCGTTACCGTGCGGCTGGTGCGGCTCGCGGCGCTGTCTATTGCGCAATACAAATCGGCTTGTTGTTCACTAATTACCACTTCTTTTTGGCCATTGAGTTTGACCAATACTTGGCAGTGTTTGTCTTCACCACCTTTCGGACCGTTCACGTCGGTAAGCGTGACCGTCACTCGTTGAATATTGTCATAACGGGAATTCAAGGCAAAATTAAGACGACGTTTCACATACGCTTTCAGGCTTTTAGTCAGTGCTAGACGACGTGCTTGTACTTTGATTCTCATCTTGCTCTCCTTTTACTCATGAATGAGTAAGTTATGTTGGAAACTTCAACTTACTAACAAAAACTCATAAGATATAATCGAATTATTTATGTAAATACTCAGTTTTTTTCGAAGTGTTGGTGAAAGATGATTAATTTCAAACATTTGCATTATTTCTGGATGGTCGCGAAACAAGGCAGCATTACACGAGCCAGCGAACATCTTCACATAACGCCGCAAACCATCAGTGGACAAATTAGTCTATTGGAAGAACAACTGGGAAAAGCCTTATTTAACAAGGTGGGGCGCAACCTTGAGTTAACCGAAACCGGTCACATGGTGTTGGGCTATGCCGATGAAATATTTTCATTGGGGAGCGAGTTGGAACAATCGGTCCGTCTCGCCTCAAGTGATCGCACACAAATACTGCGGGTCGGAATTGCCGACTCGATTCCAAAGTCTATCGCTCACCGATTACTTGCCCCAGCTATGGCATTAGAAGACCCTGTACGCCTAGTCTGTAAAGAAAACAGCTTAGAAGATCTATTAGGGGAACTGGCGCTGCATAAAGTGGATTTGATCATTGCCGATGGACAAATCCCACCACACCTAGCGGTTCGCGGCTTTAATCACTTCTTGGGCGAATGTGGCACCAGTTTCATGGCGACACCTGGATTACTCGAACACTCGCCAGAAAGCTTTCCAGCCTGCTTGCGCGGTGCTCCCATGTTGATTCCGAGTGATCAGTCATTGATACACATTCAACTTTTACAATGGCTGGAAAGGCACCATCTTCACCCGAGAATCATGGGGGAATTTGACGACCGAGCCTTGATGAAAACCTTTGGGCAAGCCGGAGCCGGAGTGTTTATCGTGCCATCAGCCATTGCCAAAGAAGTCGAAAAGCAGTTTCAGGTTGAAAGCATCGGCAGCACGGAAGAAATACGCGAGCAATTCTTCATCATTGCCACCGAACAGCACCTTTCAAATCCCGCTATTATTGCCATTAAGGACGCGGCAAGAGGATGGCTCAAGCCCCAATAGCGAAGTGAAACTCGGACCAATACAAACACTAAAAGTGTTCAATAGTAATCAGCTGGGGCTGCTCTACCTCATAAACCCACGGTGCTTCTCAAAAAAATTTAGACCTTTTCATACACTCCAAAGAAACCTTTTTCCAAGATATAAATATCATCTAGTCCCATACGACGAAAGAAGCCCTCTCATAGTAAACTTCATGTTCAGCTGGAGCCTTTTTAGTACTTCTAAGACAAAAACTGGATGGACAATCGCAATACCAAGCCCTTCACGCGCCGCTAAAATAGCATTTAGTAAATAATGATTTCATTTATTTTCAATTAATCGCCATATCGATTTGGTGACGTATTCGATATCTATTAGCGAGTGACGAAAAAACGTCATTCATTAAACAGATCAAAAATCATCTTATAGCAAAACAGCCACTAGACGTGAAGTTGGATACAAACAAGCAATCTGAATCTACGTGAGACAGTGGCAGAGCACACACGATAATCAACCACTCCAGACAGCAAAGACCAGGCGAAGATTTTCAACGCCCGATATTGTAATAGGTGAACAGCGCTTCAAATTTGTAAACTCGAACTTATTGACGGCACTAATTTATTTGTAATTTTAACTGGACTTTGTGCCCTCCACCGCTATTTGCATGATAAATAAACACTTCAGCGAAAATACCGAGCACACCTAAATCAATGGCCACCCTGATGACGGTGTCTTTAGAAATTTTAAGTTCTTGTTGTCTAATGGTTTACACTCTTCCTTAATCAGGATGAATACTGATATCTTACCTGCAATCGATGGCTCAATGACCACTTTCCTCGCATACAATAAAGATCAACAAACGCCAAGAACACTGAAAGATCTAGCCAGGGTGACAATTAAAATTTGATAAACTTTCTCTGCTTTATCGAAACATCAGTATTAACCGCTTTATAGCGAGCCTAAATTCCTTTTATATATCTTCGTTTTAATTTTCGTATGTGAAATCATGCCTTGATAACCTAATTCTTTCCCCATTCCCGAATCTTTATGCCCACCAAACGGAAGTGCCAAATCAATCACATTATGATTATTAACCCAAACCATTCCAGCGGATAACCTACGAAAATATTTGTCAATTCGATCAACATTTTTAGACCAAATACTCGCACCCAATCCAAAGCTTGTTGAGTTAGCTAATGCTATGGCTTCTTCATCGTCCCTATAGGAAAAAACAGATAAAACAGGTCCGAAGATTTCATTCTGAACCATGTGAGCATCCGCAGACAAAGAGGCAATAATCGTCGGCTCAATATATGCACCAGGGCCTTCAACTGCATACCCTCCAGTAATAAGCTCTCCTCCTGCCTCAAGGCCAGACTTAATGAAGTTCAATACGTTCTGCCTATGTTCTTTATGCACTAAAGGCCCCATTTGAGAATAAGGATTAAGACCTGGCCCTAACTTAAGACTTTCGGCTATTTCCTTCACCCCTTCAACCACTTGGTTATAAATAGAATGATGCACCAATAAACGAGATCCAGCACAGCAATTTTGACCGTGATTCCCCCAAATAGCCCAAGCTGCTCCAGGAATTGCTTCAGTAAGATCTGCATCTTCTGCAATAATAACAGGGGACTTACCACCCAACTCTAATGTACAAGCCTTCATCTGACTGGCAGCGGTTGCACCAATTAGCTTTCCAGTTCCTGTCGAACCAGTAAAAGTGACTTTATTAACTCCTGGGTGTTCAACTAGCATTTTTCCAGCTTCGGATCCATAGCCCGTAATTACATTCACAACACCTGAAGGAATACCCGCTTCGATACATAACTGAGCTAAACGCAAAGTGGTTAAAGGAGTTTGCTCTGCCGGTTTAATCACTACAGTACAACCAGTAGCTAATACAGGAGCCAATTTCCAAATAGCCTGACACAAAGGTACGTTCCAAGGAGTAATGGCTGCGACTACACCAATAGGAAAATGCATTGTTGAACCACTAAAATGTTCATCAGGCAAGTAAGGTACTGACAAGTCTATTGATTGACCTGAAATTTTGGTCGACCATCCAGCCATATATCTCAAAGTATAAACGGAAAAATCAACATCAAAGGCTCTAGTGTTACTTATAAGTTTGCCACTAGATAAAGTTTCTAACTCGGAAAGTTCTTTTCCATTTTCTATTAAAAGCTCAGCCAATCTAAGCATTGCAGCTTCACGCTCATGAGGACGCATTGAAGCCCAAACTCCGGTTTCAAAAGCACGGGTTGCAGCATCAACAGCTTTATCTACATCAGTGGCGCATGCACGAGCTACTTGTGCTATGTGCTCATCATTACTAGGATCTACGATTGAATAATACTGTCCTTTTGTTGGCTCCTGATAGTATCCATCAATAAACAGCTTTGTCGTAGAGCCAATTACTAAACGTGCTTTATCTGTTAAAATTGAATAGTCATTACTTAAGTTCATAACTCTAAGCCTCCTTAAATAAAAGATTCAATCTCCCATAAAGCCCTCTAAATATCGATAACCTGAAAGTACATAACTGTTGCGTTTTAAGCACTCTTTTATTCAAACTTTTTCTCAATTCACTTATGAAGTAGATAGTGTATACCCCAAGTATCAGAGAAAAGGTATGATAATTGCTTAAAACTAAACCACCAGAAAGAGTGAATAAATTAGGAGTAAAACCATAGACACTAGAGCCAAGCTGACTCATAGTATCAATACAACAATCAACAGACAGGTATATTATTGAAAAGGTTTTAATTAGGTAAATTATGAATATAAATAAATTTGGCTATAAGTTTACATGACATAAAAAATTATTTATTTTTTTACATCTTCAACCTACTGTAAATAATAGATTAAATATGAATAGTATTGTATATGTTATTGATGATGACGAATCTGTAAGAAATTCTGTGAGTTGGCTATTAAACTCTGTTGGAATTGAGGTAAAGTGCTTTGAGTCCGCTGATTTATTTTTATCTGAAGCAGAGTTCATTGGCGTCGGTTGCATACTTTTAGATGTCAGAATGCCTAAAACTGGTGGTCTGGAATTACAAAGTGAAATAGAGAAATTAGAGTGCACTATGCCTATTATTTTCTTAACAGCATATGGAAGTGTACAAATGGCTGTAAGAGCGCTTAAAAAAGGAGCAATTAACTTTATAGAAAAACCTTACGATGATCAGAGATTAATTGACTCCGTAAATAGCAGTCTTGAAAAAAGTAAAGAACTTTATGATAACTTCTTAAAGAAAAGAGAAATAGAAAACATAATAAAAAGATTAACAGATAGAGAAAAAGAAATATATCATCGTATTGTAGAAGGTAAGTCTAGCAAAGCCATCTCCCAAGAACTTTTCATAAGTATAAAAACAGTTGAAACACATAGATCTAATATAAGAGAAAAAATTGGATCAAATTCAATTATGAACTTTGTTAGAGAGGTATGGAAAAGTGCACCTTAAGTCCGAAGAAAAATCGAAAACTGATCTCGATTTTGAAATGATTTATCAATATGCAAACGACTCCATGATTATTCATGATGCAACAACAGGAAAAATCCTAGAAGTTAATGAGCGATCTTGTGAGCTATACGGAAGGAGCAAGGAAGAAATATTAAAATTATCAGTAGGTGATCTTTCAATTGGAAATCATAAATATAATCAAAAAAAAGCCATTGAATTGATCAAAAAATCTTCAAACTCTAACAAGATTCTCACTTTCGATTGGGTTGTAAAGCATGCAGATGGTAGGGTTATACCAGTCGAAGCTAACTTAAAAAGAATAGAAGGAACATCTCCTCCATTAATTTTAGGAATGGCTAGGGATATTTCACAAAGAAAAGCATTAGAAAAGAAAATTAAAAACCAAAAACTATATTATAAAAGACTAATTGGAGTTTCATCTGATGGAATCGCCCTGATAGATAAGGATGGAATATTAAAATATGTTAGTCCCTCCGTAAAAAATATTATTGGTTTTCCTGCTCGATGCTGTATTAAAGAAAATATTATAGATTATCTTGATGAGAAAGATGGTTTTAAGATATTTAAACTCTTATCTAAAGCAAAACAAAAAATCGTTACTGAAGGAAGCATTTCCTATAGAATAAAAAATTCAAAAGGTGAATGGAGAAACCATGAATCTTCTTTTAAAAATCACCTAGATAAAAAAGAATTTGGTTATATCATCATTAACTTTAGAGATGTAACAGATCGTTTAAGAAAAGAAGAAGAAGAAAAAAATAGAGAGCAACAACTAAATCACTTTTGGAGGCTTACTATAGCAGGCGAAGTTTCTGCTGCAATGGCACATGAAGTTAATCAACCCTTATGTGCAGCAAGAAATTATATTGCAGGCTATAGACGACGCATAGAAACAAATCAACTTTCACCTAATGACCTTAATGATGGCATCCGATTTGCTGAGAAAGAACTTGACAGAGCCGCTAATATAATAAAATCTTTACGTAATTTCACAAGAAACTCTCCTATGAACATTAAAAAAAATACATTATCAGATGTATTAAACGACATTTTAGCTTTCATAGAGATTCGGTGTAAAGAAAATTCCTGCCAATTAAAAATAGAAATAATTGACAACGATTATATTTATTGCGATTCAACGCTAATACAGCAAGTTATTACGAATATTGTTATTAATGCCATAGAAGCGATGGAGGAAAACACATTAGAAAACAGTGAAATTTCAATAAAAACGTTTAAAAAAGAAAATCAAATGTATTTAAGCGTCACTGATACAGGAGGAAATTTACCTTTTAATAATATTGATGAGTTGCCAGGACGTTTCTTCACAACCAAAGACTCAGGCGTTGGACTAGGTCTTTCTTTATGTCGATCTATCATTAGTGCACATCATGGTTTTTTTAATGTAGAGAGAAAACACAACCCCGAAAAATCTTGCTTTTACTTTAGTCTACCTATCAATAAAAGTGACAAAACACTCCAAAATAAATAAGGACATTTTATTACTCATCTAACATTGATAGCTCACATTTGTAGCTCTATTTTTTAGAGCAACATTTCCAGTTATAACTAACATTGCAATGATTCTAAAAATCATTTAAAAACTATATGAAAACTTAAAAGCAAAAAAGAATTATCACTATGGTTATCACTTATTCCCATAAGTTCAAAACCATACCAAGAAACACTTAATTAATGTGCTTTAGTCAGTTAAATTCACCGAGACACAAAAGCGCCATGGGAGCAAATAAGGTATAGAAATAAGAATAATATTAAAATTCTGACATGTTTTTCCTAGTCATCACGTATTTAGAAAAGATATAAATAAGGCTCATCCTCCGTTTATAGAAAAATAGAAGCCTTATTTGTCTTTCCTAAGCCATAATGAATATCACAATCTAGTTAAACTGCTTTGTTCTTCTAACTCGTCAAAAAAGTAATGTATAGCATCAGCAACTTCTTTTGACTTTAACTCCATCAATGGAATACCACCTCCTTCAATTTCAACAAGAGACACAAACGGGGAATTGTCATAGGCTTCTACAACAAGTGAAGTACGCCCATAAGTAATCACATCCGCCATAGCTGCCACCACTAAGATAGGAGCAGTAACGAGAGGAACCCGCTCTAGCATGTTATATCTAGCAACAGCCAAATGTCCTTCCAATGGTGTCACTCCTGGCGTCAACGCATCATGGATAAAACGATCCAAAATCTCTGGATGCCCTGAAGGGTATAATTCTAAACGCTTACGCCACAACTCTAGTAAATGTGAACCATTTTCTTGAATCTCAGCGGTATCGACATCTAATGATTCCATCATTTTGCGAAACTCATCGTCGACAAGATCACCAGCAGATAAAACAATAGCTCTCACACGATCAGGGGCTATCGCAGCCACTTCAGATGCGACAAACATACCAGTATGATGGCCAACCAGTGAAAATTTCTCGATATTTAAAGCATTCGTTAAAGCTAAAACACCTTGAGCATATTGCTCAATACTTTGAGGGGCCGCAAACTTTTTCGATTGCCCGAAACCATACATATCCATTGCGATCGTACGCCAGCGCTTCGATAAAAGTGGTTGTACTTCTGCAAATTCATCTAGAGATCGAGGAGTTTGATGTAGCAAAATCATAACTTCTCCCGATCCTGATTCTGCATAATGCAACTGGCCCAATTCAGTATTGACATAATGAAAAGTACGCTCATCTTTGACTACTTTGCCAGTGTTTGAGTTAGAACATGTCATAAAATCAACCGCCGTTAAATTAAATATATGGAAATCCAGGATCGGCATTGACTAACACAGCACCACCAGCTTCAAAGTTGCCAAGGCTCACTGCCGCGTGTTGAGTCACAACCATACTATCTCTAGCAATAAGTTGTAATCGATGACCTTTATGGATCACACAAATTCCGCAAATACGGAAGATGTCTTGAATAATATCTGCAGAAGTATGTGCAGCATGAGAAGCACTGATATACATCATGTTATGTAAATCTCTAGGAACTTCTTCTCCTTTTACTATGTATTCCCAAGCACGTTGAGAAACATCATAAAAATACATTCGCGCACTCTGCCACTTCACTTCGCTTTGAGCCAAAGTAGATTTAAAATAGGCACGACTGGAAAGCCTTGCAGCTCCAGGAATAATTTTCGTTTCATCTGCCATTTCTATTGCAATATCAAGTGCTGCACGTGCTAGCCCTATATTTACCGCCGCATGGATTTGAGCTTGATAAGCTAAAGCAGGGTAACGATATAAAGGGTCATCAAATTCGACATCACCAGAACGAGTACAAGTCCATTCAGGGTCAATAAACTTATCATTTAATACAAGGTCGTGGCTTCCTGTACCTTGCATACCAACAACATGCCAACTTTCTTCGATTTCCACTTCATTATGAGGATAAATTGCCCATAATATATTTTGAGGATCTTGTTTATCAGGAATGAACCCTACACCTAACCAATCTGCCCCCATACATCCTGAAGCAAACTTCCACTTGCCACTAATTTTCCAACCATTATCAGCTTTACTAGCCAACTGCGGAGGAAAAAAACCGCCCGCAAAAACCTGATCAGGGCCTGTTGCATAGACTTTCTTCTGTGTTTCAATTGGTAGTGTAGCTAAATATGTATTCGCCGAACCAAAAGCTGAAACCCAACCTGCCGAACCATCAACCGTAGAGATTCTTTCTACCATTTCCATAAACTTAAAAGGAGGCATCGGATTTCCACCAAATATACTTGGTGTACTTGCACGGAATATTCCCGCTTTTTTCATTAAGTCAATAATGTCTCTTGGAACATATCGGAGTTCATTAAAATCCTCCCGACGTTTTTCTACTGCCTCTAATACAGCTTGAAATTCTATTTCATTATCGGATGGACTATATTTAAAGTAATTTCCCATAGTTAGAACCTTAAAATAATTTACAATAAAAAACATGATGTTATTTATAGATTTTATTTATATTTCCATAACAAACATCACTTACCAATCGAGCCAAAAAGAAAACAATATCTTTTGAAACAGCAGATAAATTATTACCTCTTCGACTAATAATCTTCAATTCCGTATCATCAAACCCATCTTCAACAATAGGAATCGAAACAATATTTCCTTCATTTATATCCTCCATAAAAGGCAAATCTAATAAAATCGTATTAGCTTTTCCATTCTTTACAAAATCACGCACAAATTGAACAGAGTTAGCTGTTATAGTTGGTTCTAAATCGATCCCAAACTTTTTACAAATTCTATCCGAAACAATTCTAGCATTTGATTTCTTATCTAATAAAATCAAAGGTGTATTTATAAAATCCTCTATCGATATAGACTTTTTATCGGCTAAATCAGATCCAGTCTTAGTAATAAATTTCAAAGGCTGATTAAATTTATGATGAAGTATAAAATCAGTTCTATTTTCTGGAGAAAAAACTAAACCTATATGCACCCTATCTTCTAATATCATTTCCTGAATTTCTCGAGAAGATGCAACCATTATTTCAATTTTCACATCTTTATATTTAGAAAATACATCATTAATTCTCATTATTATTTTGGAGTCAATAAGACCATCACCCAAAGCGATAACAATAGAACCTAAACCGATGTCGCGGAGATTATTAATTTGATTCATTAGTTTACGTAGTTCAATAAGACGTAAATCATAATAATCAACTAACATTAGCCCTGCAGTTGTTAACTTAATACTACGACCACCTCTTGCTACTAATTCAACATTAAAGTCTTCTTCTAGTTTCGATATTTGACGACTTAAAGATGAAGGAGCCATCCCTAATTCATCTGCTGCAGCTCTAATAGAGCCAAGTTTATGACTGCGTGAAAGGTAACAAATTCTTTGATCAGAAAACTGTGGGACTGAGACTAAATCAACTACTTGCATATAAGTGGACCACCGTTGAAATTTATATGTTCAATAAATAATCACAACTCGATTATTCGGCAAGCTGAAAAAAATTGAAATAAATCTCACTATCTATATATCTAGGGGTAACCCCCTAGATATATAGATCATTTCACTTAAAGTAATTTTCGTTAAAAGTACAACACCTAACCGATATAAAAATACCAGATATGTAATTAATAACTATTAAAAATTATATAAGAGAAAATACCCACATTTTTATGAATCTATTATTCATAAAGGAAACTATAGCTTTATTTAACCATCAATTTATAAAATATAGGATATGATACAAACACTGATATAGATGAAGTAAAGAACTCAATAGGGACATAATCTACAAAAACATAATGAGCCATAATAAAACTAAAGATAATTGAAATCATTGCAGGCCAGTTAACTTTATTATTGAGAGGCTTTCCATCACGCCATTTTCTTACCAAAAAATAATCAATCATAATAATCATGGAAAAACATGTAGTTAGCACACCTAAAATCGTCATAAAAGATTCGAAGAAATGAAGAATATTAATATAAATCATAAAACAAGCTAAGACATTGGCAACGACAAGAAAAAACATACGCCCAGGCTTCCAGCCAAACACCGAATCAAAGAAACTTGTTAAAGAAAGAGAGGCACTATATGCATTAATTATCTGAATTTTTCCTTGTGCCATAATCATCAATAGACCACCTAATGACCCACCAAAAATAATAAAGGCCCCCGCCACAGACTCCGGACTTTTTAATACTTCTGCACGAGCAGCTTCAAGTGACATCCCCTGTCCAATATGATACTGAACAATCTCTTCACTTCCAGCGTGCATCAGGACTCCACCGATTATCAACATAAGTACATTAAGACAAAAAGCTCCAAGAAATGCAGAAACTCCAGTTCCTGTTGAACTCTTAGCATAACGGCCAAGATCGGCATTTATTAAAGCCGCAGCGCCAGCAAAACCAATTAAGACGTTTACACAAAATGCAAATTTAGAAAAGTCACTATCAATATTCATAGCTGATAATGCTTCGATAGAAAGTTGAGAAGTAAAACCTACTAGCTCTTCAGATGACATATTAGATACTTGAATGACATCATACAGAATAAAGACTAAAACAAAGATAAAGACTGTCACTGCGATAGAAGAAACCTTTGAAATTAATTTGAACCCAAATGCTGCAAACATGACCCATAATAAAGTCAATACCCCGTAAGTAATTGCACTATTTAATAGATTGTCTTCCATATTTATCCAGAATAATAAGGTCTTATAAATCATGACATTTTCAAGTGCAATAAAACCTATGATCATAAAACCAAACACTAAAGCGAGAATAGAAGATCCTTTCTCACCAAAACCATACATTCTTGCTAATACACTACTTGATAATCCTGTTTTATAGGCAATGTGTCCCATTCCCCAGCCTAGTGAGCCAGAAACTAAGCACACAAAAAGTCCAGAATAGAAACTTATTTCAATCCCCGCAATAAAGGTCGCAAGCGCACCGACAAACAAGGCAACAAGTGTTGTAGCCAACCCCGCGGTATTCCATGAAAGTTGCCAAACACTTTGCCGTTCACTGACTGGTACCGATTCTAAAGCGTGATCGTCTGTTTTAGTTACTAAAGATGCCATGTTGGTTCCTCTATTCTTATTTACTTTATATTTTTAGTTAGCACTTTTATTCATGATAAAATCTGCCGCTTTTTCTCCAATCATTAAACAAGCAGCATTTGTATTTCCTGATATTTCTGTTGGCATGATAGAAGCATCTGCAACACGTAGTTTTCTAATGCCATATACTCTTAACTTACTGTCAACTACTGCCATTTTGTCACTTCCCATTTTGCAGGTTCCTACTTGATGTGATACACACCCTCCATTCATCCTGAAATAATCTAGAATTTCATCATCCGTATTAATGTCCTTACCGGGTAAATGTTCTGATAAAATAAATTTTTTAAGCGGGCTCTTATTCGCAATCTCTCTCGCCAACTTAAAACCACCTAATAAAACTGAACGATCATACTCATGACTAAAGTAGTTTGGCATTAATAATGGTGTATCTTTTGGATTACTGGATTTTAATTTAATTTCCCCTCTACTTTTAGGACGAATAGGACACATAAAATTAGCAAAACCTGAAAACTTATAGAGACCGTCCTCATAATAACCACCACTAAATGACTGAAACAAAAACTGGATATCTGGTCTTTTAGACTCTTCAAGAATTTGAGTAAATAATCCAGCTTGACCGGCAGGTACTGCAAGAGGGCCTTTTCTTAAAGCTAACCATTTAAGCCCTTCTTTCATTTGTCGCCATTTACTCATCATCACATCATTAAGAGTAATGGGCTGATTACATTTCCATGTAATTTGACCGCCATAATGATCTTGTAAGTTTTTCCCAACTCCTGGAAGATTTACTTTTACTCCAACTCCAATTTTTTTTAACTCGTCTTCATCACCAATACCCGAAAGCATCAATAAATGAGGGGAATTAATTGTTCCTCCAGATAAAATAACTTCTTTATTTGCATAAACAGTCATATATTGACTATTTTTAAAAAAACGGACCCCATCAACCTGCCCATTATTTATGATGAGTTTTTCTACTTGAGACCGTGTCGTGATAGTAAGGTTTTCTCTTTGCAAAGCGGGCTTTAGATAGGCTGTGGCAGCAGATACTCTCATGCCATTTTTGATGGTTCCTTGATAATAACCGGCACCGGATTGTTCTAAACCATTAAAGTCCTCATTTCTTTTAATACCTACGGCTTGAGCACTTCCAATTAAAGCGTCATAAAGAGGGTTATTATCGGCTAGGTTAGTTACAGTTACTGGACCACCAACACCGTGCCAAGTATCCTCACCATTCTCTTGATCTTCTGATTTTTTGAAATAAGGAAGCACATCTTTATAAGACCATCCTTTATTTCCCAAATCTCTCCAGCCATCATAATCTTCAGCCTGACCTCTTATATACATAAGGCCATTAATACTGCCAGACCCACCCAATACTTTACCACGAGGCCAAAAAATCCTCCGACCATTTAATGATGGATTCTCTTCAGTTTCATAACACCAATTTACTTTAGGATCAGCGATCGTTTTTCCATAACCAACAGGAATTTTCAACCAAAAAGAACTGTCTTTTCCTCCAGCCTCTATTAATAGAACTTTATTATTAGGGTTTTCTGATAACCTTGATGCAACCACACAACCACTTGTTCCAGCACCAATAACAATATAATCAAATGTTACTTTATCTAACATGCCTTCTTCCCTATTCTAAAATTCTTCAATACAGTTAATTTAAAAATCTAACCCTCATATTACGGTCTAATTACACATCAACAATAACAACATTTGGATTCAGTGTTGCTTAAAATGCAACACACCACTACTTAGAAAATAGAATATAAAAACAAAGGATTTAAGAGAATTTACTTAATTGGTTTATAGGTATCTAAAAAATTATAGAAATAGATTAATAAAAATATTGACATAAATTTTAACAGCCATTTCATAATAAATAGAAAAGATAAAGATAAAGATAAAGATAAAATAGTATTTAACCGCAATCAAAAACAAATTCCGATCAGCATTAAAAACAACAATGGATATGAAAGGCACTAAGCAATGCTTGTTAAAGGCCACATTAAGCCATCAATCACACCTTTTAGAGAAACGCTGAACCCCAAAAAAAACAAGTAATCTAAGTCTATTCATTAGATCTGTTTTTTTAATGCAGTACTAAAGAAATATGTATTTTAACTATAGACAGCAACACTTTATGTTAAGGAGGCTAACTATATTTCAAAGGTTCAATAAGGAGTCATCCAGAGAATGAATTACACTGATAAAAACATGCAAGATGTCTGGAAAAAAGATAAAGACCATCACATTCACCCCTGGACTGATTTTGCGACCTTCGAAGACACTGGCGCGATGATTTTATCTAGCGGCGATAAAGCCCATGTCGTAGACGGTGAAGGAAAAAAATACCTAGATGGCATTGGTGGATTATGGTGCGTCAACATTGGCTATGGTCGCCAAGAGATTGCCCAAGCCATGGCGGACCAAGTCATGAAAATCCCTTATTATTCGGCATTTGGTCATCATACAACACAACCAGCGGCAGAGCTTTCGGCTAAACTTGCTGAGCTGGCTCCGGGTGACCTAAATCATGTTTTATATGGTTGCGGTGGTTCAGTGGCAAACGATACCGCTGTTCGCTTAGTACACTTTTACTTCAACCAGTTAGGCAAGCCAACCAAGAAAAAAATCATCTCTCGTGTCGATGCTTACCATGGTAGCAGCTATATGACGATGTCTATCACGGGTGTCAAATTCGACCATATTGGTTTCGATGTAGAAAAAGACCTAGTTCACCATATTTCTTGCCCCAATCCTTACCGCCGACCAGAAGGGCAAAGCTTAGAAGCCTTTTGCGACGAGAAAGTACAAGAGCTTGAAGATAAAATTCTTGAGCTAGGGCCAGACAATGTGGCGATGTTTTTTGCAGAACCCATCATGGGCGCTGGCGGGGTAATCGTGCCACCACCGGGTTACCATAAGCGCACGTTAGACGTCTGCCATAAATACGGTGTGCTCTACATTTCTGACGAGGTCGTGACGGCCTTTGGCCGACTAGGCCATATGTTTGCTTCCGAAGAAGAGTTTGGCATTGTTCCTGACATCATTACCTGTGCGAAAGGTTTGACCTCTGGCTACATACCGCTTGGTGCAACCATCATCTCCGATAAAATCTACAACGTCATCAACAAACCACAAGCAGAAGGCGCCTTGTTTACACATGGCTATACCTACTCAGGTCACCCTGTTAGCTGTGCTGTCGCACTTAAAAATATTGAGATATTAGAGAGAGAAAAGATTTGCGACAACGCTAAAACCATGGGGGCTTACTTTGAATCGCAACTACGTAACCTAATGGATCTACCGATTGTCGGTGACGTACGCGGTAAAAAGTTCATGATTTGTATTGAGAATGTCGCGGATAAAGAGACAAAAGAGCTGATTGATGCCAAAGCCAAAGTCGGTGATCGTATTGCCAATCACTGTGAAGACGCCGGCTTATTGGTGCGTCCTCTCGCTCACATGAACATCTTGTCGCCGCCTTTGATTCTGACCAAAGAAAACATCGACTTTTTGGTGAGTACATTACGAACCGCGATCGAAAAAACAATCTCAGATCTGAAAACAGAAGGATTTCTCTAAATGGCTTATTAGGAACCTCCCAGCCCTATTTATGAGCCTTTTTGAGGAGCTAAGCATACGCTTAGCTCCTCTTTTTTTATGGTTAAACGCTTACGGAGTCTCAGATGTTGCGTTGTTTTCTGACAAAATGGCAGCAGATGCTTTTTCCCCAATCATGATGCACGGAGCATTGGTGTTGCCACTTACCAAAGTCGGCATAATTGACGCATCCACAACGCGAAGCCCTTGTAATCCATGCACTTTTAGATCGACATCAACCACGGCCATAGGGTCTATTCCCATCTTACAAGTCCCTACTGGATGAAAGACCGTCGCACCATATTCACGAATATACTCAAGTAGTTGCTCGTCGGTTTGTACATTTTTACCGGGCAACATTTCTTTCCCTCTTACGCCATCAAAACTCGAAGAGGCGAGTACTTTTCGAGCCATTTTAATGCCTTCGATTAGGGTCTTAGCGTCCCTATCATCACTGAGCATATTGAAATCGATATTAAGTTCTTGGTTTTTCCCTAGGGTCACTTCCCCCACACTCTTAGGTCTTAGCACACAAGTGTGAATCGCATAGCCATGACCCCATTCAAATAAACGTCCTCGGTGGCTGCGATAACCAGGAACAAAGTGAAATTGAATATCTGGCACCGTTTCTTGTTCCGAGGTAAAAGCAAAACCGCCCGCCTCGACATAATTAGTGGATAACCACCCTTTGCGATTGAACACATAACGCCATGGGGAAGTGAGAATTGCAGGCAGTGCCTTGAAAGAAAAGCCCAAGGTTTTAGGGCTGCTTGAACGAACCGTCACTAAACCATCCACATGTTCCTGCAAGTTTTTTCCCACGCCAGGAAGATCATGCGTTACATCAACCCCCGCATTAATGAGGTCGGATTTCGGCCCTATGCCTGACTTCATCAAAATATGTGGACTGCCTAACGCACCAGCACATAAAATCACCTCTTTATTGGCCTTTATCTCCGAACTACCGGCTGCGTTTTTTAGCCTAACGCCAGTGGCTTGTTTGCCATCGAAAATGACCTTCTCAACCGTGCAATTCGTCAGAACATCCAGATTGGCTCTTTGTGACAAGACTGGAGCAACGAATGCTTGATAGCTTGAAAGTCGGCGACCATTTTTTTGCGTGAGATTGTAAATGCCCCCGCCATAACTGGAATGACCGTTGAAGTCTTCATTATGAGGCAACCCAATGGCCTGCTTGGCGGCCTCTAAGAATTTATAAGAAAAAGGATTGGGATCTTTTGCCTTATCCACCCATAACTCGCCAGTAAATCCATGATAATCCGGATTTTGATGCAATTGGTTGCCTTCTGATTTCTTGAAATAAGGCAGCACATCTTGCCACCCCCAACCTTCGCAACCTAATGCGGCCCATTGATCATAATCACTCTTATCGCCACGAATATAAATCATACTGTTCATAGAGGACGACCCGCCCAACACCTTTCCTCTTGGTGTATGTAAGGATCGGTTATTCATGGTTTTTTGTGGTGTAGAGAAGTAGTTCCAACTGAAGTGTTTGCTTTTATATAAAGTGATGGTGCCTGCTGGTACCTGCACTCTTGGGTTTGCATCCGAGCCACCCGATTCGATAAGACATACCTTAATATGGGGATTTTTACTCAACCTATTAGCAAGTACACAGCCAGATGAGCCCGCACCTACGATAATATAATCATAACCTTTGCTTATCATGTTAATTACACTCTGTTTAAAATTGCTGTCTAACTAGAATTTGAAATAAAAAAAAGCCAAGAGAATCTTGGCTTTAGAAAAGGAGATTGAGAAAGTTATTCGAGTAATGCGGTCCAAACACGATCGACCAATTTTTGCGCTTTAGGAGAGCAAGCCTGAGCCATAACCACAGGCACCGTTGGGAAAAGTTCTGGTGCATTTTCTTGCGTATTAATGGACTTGCTTAAATCAACCGCAACGGCTGGAGAGTGACCGTAATAATTAGCTTGCTCTGTTGCATGCTCTTTTTCGCTAATCCAGTTAATGAAGGCTTTGGCATTCTTCACATTAGACGCGCCTTTAGGTACGACCAAAGAATCCATCCATCCCACTAAACCTTCTTTTGGTTGAGCGTATTCGATGGGCGCACCATCTACTCGGCGGGCTTTCATAGAGTTGCCGTCCCACCAGTTGTGCATGGCCACTTCACCACCGCCAATTCGCGAACCTATATTGTCTGAGCTGTAAACCGCCACATAGGGTTTCTGCTTTTTCAACAAATCAAGAACTCGCTTCATCTCCTTGCTGTCTTCACTGCAAAAAGGAATATCTAAATAAAGCTGGGCGGCTGGTATCACTTCATCTGGTGTACTAAACACCGCAATTTTTCCCTTCAGAGCCTCAGTGGGTTCAAAGAACTCCTTCCAAGAAGTTGCTGGTCCATCGTATAGATCACGATTTACCGTGTAGCCAGCACTGCCATATGCGAACGGTATAGAGTACTCAGAGGTTTTATCCCACCATTGATGTTGCCACTGCTTATCAACATGCTTAAATGCCGGCATTTCATTCGCGTGAATATTTTCAAGCAAGCCTTCCTTAATCATGATATCGACAAAATGCTGGCTCGGAGAAACTAGGTCATAGTTGGTGGTGCCCGATTTCAACTTCGCCAATAAATCTTCATTCGATGTATAGCTATCAAAGACCACTTTAATGCCCGTTTCAGACTCAAACTGGCTAATCAGCTCAGGCTTAATCGACTCAGCCCATGCGTAGATATTCAACGAACCAGCTGCTTGAACAGACAATGGTAAAGATGAAGCGATAACCGCTGCTGTGAGCGCAGTTTTAAAGTATTTCATATCAATGTCCTCTTTAAATTTAATGTTTAGATTTACTTTTTTTATTTGCTAGAAACCAACAGGGTGTTGCCACAACAATTGAGACCAGCATGATCAAGGTTGAAATGGCATTTAATTCAGGAGAGACGCCTTGTTTAACCAAGGAAAATATATAAACAGGAAGTGTGGTTGCACCGCCTCCAGATAATATGTTGCTTGTTATAAAATCATCCATGGAAATAACAAAACTCAACATGGCTCCAGAAAAGATACCGGGCATAATAATGGGCAATGTTATTCTTCTAAAAGCAATCCAAGGAGACGCATATAAATCTTGAGCGGCTTGCTCTAAATCCAAATTCATACCTTGCAGTCGTGCTCTAATAGGTAAGAAAGCAAAAGGAATACAAAAACAGGTATGGGCTAGAATAAGCTTGAGCATGCCGTTTTTAATTCCTAATTGAGAAAACAGAATCAAGATCGCAACAGCAAAAACAATTTCTGGAAGCATCAAAGGCAAATTAACAACGGTATTTGATATATTCTTGAACCTGATTGTTTCACTTCTTGTTAACGCCAATGCGGCTAAAACGGCAATGATAGTGGCGAATATCGTCGCAAATATGGCCACCGTAAATGACACTCTCAGGGAGTCCATTAAGGCGCTATTTTCAAGAGCGCTTTTATACCATCGTGTAGAAAACCCTCCCCACATGGACACTATTTTATTTTCATTAAATGAAAAGAACACAATGACTAATATGGGAGAATATAAAAACACAAAGAATAAAATAGAAACTAAACCAAAGCCTGGATATTTTCTTGGATCAGAATCATTGATCAAACCACCCAACAAACGCTTCATTAGTTAACTCCTTTATTGGATAGTTTATTTGCTCGTTGAGATTGAATAAGCATAAACAGGAGAACAACACCTAAGAGTAAAATGGTCAAACTGGAACCAAAAGACCAATTACGAGATACGCCAAACTGATTTTGAATCAAGTTACCTAACATCATGGTTTTGCCCCCGCCGAGTAAAGTGGGCTCCAATACCGTTCCAAGACATGGAACGAAGACAAGAACAAAACCCGCAATAATCCCCGGCTTACAGAGGGGCAAGATAATCTTTTTAAAGGTTGTGAATCGAGTCGAGTACAGATCACTAGCCGCTTCTAATAATCGAACGTCTAATTTTTCAATACTGGTATAAATAGGCAGAATCATTAATGGGATATAGCTATAGACCATGCCAGTTAACATGGCGCTATTTGTGTATAAAAAACTGTCTATGTCGCCGACAAAACCAAAGAACCTCAGCCCAGACTCTAAGACGCCATCATCCCCTAAAATTAATACCCAAGCATAAACTCGCACGACCATACTCACCCAAAATGGAAGAGTAACCAGATAGAGTAATAAGGTTTTAACCTTGGTATTTTGTCTTGATATGTAATAGGCAACAGGAAACCCAAAAACAAGACATAATACAGCGGTCACAATAGATAAAATGATGGTTCGAATCACAACTTCTATGTAGTGAAAGTTCAAAACTAGGTTGTCATCCCAATCATAACTATAAAGAATTTGAACATAGGAATCTAAAGAGAAAATACTTTTAAAACCGCCATATGGATCGGATGTCATCAGCGAAACATACAAAATAATACCAAGCGGTATAATCATCAAAAATGACATGATGATATAAGCGGGAATCACGCCCCAGAAATGTATTGATAATTTTTTCATTCGTTTAACACCCTTACTGAGTTAGGTGAAAAACTCAAACTTACTACTTCATCCTGATCGTAAGTAACATCATCGCTTATGCTGTTTCTTTTTGAGACTTTAATATTGAAGCCGTCATCCAAAACCACATTGTAATGGGTGTGCCCTCCCATATAAGTAGAATGAGAAATGCGACCATTAATGGCCATTTCTGCACCTACTTTATTAATGGTTATTTTTTCAGGACGTAAAGAAAGGGTAACCTCTTCACCCGTTGACACAGTGGGTAAGTCGGCATTATTTAGCGTTAGATTCACCCCAAATGAGGTTTCAATGATGGTAGTGCTTTCTCTTTTATCCAGTACGTTAGCCGACATGAAATTCGTTTCACCAATAAAATCAGCAACAAATTTATTGGCGGGGTTTTCATAAATGTTAACTGGAGTGTCGATTTGTTGAATCTTGCCTTCTGCTAACACACAAATACGATCGGACATGGCTAACGCTTCTTCTTGGTCATGCGTCACAAAAATGAAGGTGATACCGGTTTTACGCTGAAGAAGTTGTAACTCTTCACGCATCGCCTGTCTTAACTTTAGATCTAGTGCCGATAGAGGCTCATCAAGCAAAAGTACCTCTGGCTCTGGAGCAAGTGCTCTGGCTAAGGCAATACGTTGTTGCTGACCACCAGAGAGTTGAAAAGGATAGCGGTTTGCATACTGTTCCATATGAACCAGCTTTAGCATTTCCTTCACTCGCTGCTGGCGCTTTTCTTTATCCCAATGGATCATCTCAAGACCAAAAGCCACGTTTTCAGCCAATGTCATATGTGGAAAAAGGGCGTAGCTCTGAAACACCGTATTCACACGACGCTTATGAGCAGGAAGCTGATGGATGTTAGAGCCATGAAGTTTTATTTCACCCGCGTTTGGCATTTCAAAGCCGGCAATCATTCTGAGTAGCGTGGTTTTTCCACAACCACTAGGGCCTAATAAAGTAAAAAATTCGTTGTCATGAATATCAAATGAAATATTTTTAGCCGCCTCATAAGAACCGTAGCGTTTTGAAATATTTTTAATTTGAACGGATTCACTCATATTAAAACTCACACATTATAAATCGACATTAATGGGCTAAAGCGATGTATATGCTTTATGTATGAATCGAGATTAACTTGAATGACTTTATTACATAAATAATACTTTTCTAATCCTCTGTATTAAAAATACCGATGCTACTCAAGTGCGCACTAAAGTATGCTTTGAAGAATAAAATCCCCTTCTAGACATTTATAAAACGTTCAAAAGCCTAAAAAAATCAAAATAAAAGCTCAAAATCGGTGCGCGAAATTATTTTCGCACCATTGCAAGACAAAATAAGAAATTGAGATAAGACCAAAAAACCACAAACGCTTAATTCTTAGCAAAAAAAAGAGCAGGAAATGTCGCTCCTACTCTTTTGTTTAAAAGCAATGTATGTCACGTTTTTAAATATTGCTTTCTAATAGCTGATACGGCATTGGAGTGAGCATCAAAGCCCTCATAGTTCGCTAGCTGCTCAGCGTGTTTGGCCATTTCTGGGTAACCTGACTCAGTCACATAAGCGACAGACATAAACTTCATAAAGTCCATAACGCCCAATGGAGACACCGTTTTCGCGGCACCTGATGTGGGCAGCACGGCATTACATCCCAATACATAATTGCCTAATGTACTCGGTGAATGCTCACCAAGCAGCACTTCCCCTGCGTTTTCTATCAAATTAAGAAATTGCCACGGGGCCTTACTCAGAATTTGCAAATGCTCTGGCGCATAATCATTGATGAACTGAAACGCACTTCGTGTGGTGGAAGCCAAAACAATCCCACCCATCGCACCACACAATACCGTTGAAGAATAAGAGGTTCTCAACTCTTCCATTCTGCCCCAGTGCTCAGGAAGCGCAGCCAAAGCCTCCTCCATTACTTTCCGACTGGTGGTGACTAAAAAAGCCGAAGAATCCGGTCCGTGCTCAGCCTCGATCAACAGATCGAGAGCCGCTAAACCACCATCCACAGAATCGTCTGCAAATACAATGGATTCAGATGGACCAGCAGGAATTCCCGGATCAATGATGTTTGATAACAACGTTTTTGCAGCCACCATCCACGGACTGCCAGGCCCTACGATTTTTTTACACTGTGGAATGGTCTCTGTTCCATAAGCCACTGCGGCAACCGCTTGAGCGCCACCACATTTGTACACATCCTTAATACCAATCTCTTTTGCCGCCACCAAAGTAGCTGCATCTACCGAACCATCCGGCCCAGGAGGCGTAATCACAATCGTTTGCTTAACGCCTGCAACTAGAGCCGGAATCGCGTTCATTAAGAGTACGGAAGGAAAAGAGCCTTTGCCTCGGGGCACATAACAAGCCACAGAGGGAATGGGTAAAAAGCGTTCGCCAACAAAACTTCCCTTACGGACCTCTTGTAAAGTCATTTCACCAGGCTTTTGGCTTTCGTGATAACGACGAATATTACTCGCAGCAAAACAAATAGATTCACGGGTTGCCTCATCAATCGATTGCTCTGCGGCAACAAACTCTTCCTCAGTGACTTTCAATTGATCCAGTGACAAGGACACACCATCAAACTTGCTGGTAAACTCAAGCAGTGCCTTATCCCCATGCTGTTTGACCTGCTCAACAATGGGGCGAACGTTATTGAGGTAATCACTTAAATCAGATTCTGTACGTTTTAATAAAAGCTGTCTTGCTTCGCTAGACAAGGCATCTAGCTCCCAAACACTTACTTCATGTTCCATAGTGCATCCTAACAATGACTTTGTCAGGTAAAAAGACGAGGAAGGCTCGGAAAAAGCCGCCGACTCCACCCCGTTATTTACGCTAATCTCGATAACTTCTTGAGTTTTTTACTAAGACAGTTTTATCCAAGTTGTCTTCAACTGAGTAAACTTATCCAAAGCATATAAAGACAAATCACGGCCAAAACCAGATTGTTTATAACCACCAAAAGGCGTCGTGAAATCCAGTGCGTCTACCGTATTGACAGACACCGTACCGGCTCGCAATCGTTTTGATACTCGATAAACACGAGAAATATCATTGCTCCATACCGAGGCCGCCAACCCGTAAATAGAATTGTTGGCAATAGCAATGGCCTCTTCTTCACTGTCGAAACCAATAATAGAAGCCACGGGGCCAAAGATCTCTTCTTTTGCCACGTCCATTGAAGGGGTCACTTGATCAAAAATGGTTGGGTGTAAAAAGCGTTTGCTTAGGTCTGCATTGCCGCCCAAGACTAGTTTGGCTCCCTGCTGTTTCGCTGTTTCAATGGCAGCTAATATTCGCTCGACTTGAGCTTGATCAATGATCGCCCCCACCTGTGTTTCAGGATCAAGCGGATCACCAATCACCAATTTCTCAGCGGCCTCTACAAAGGCTTCTACAAATTTCGCACGAATTTTATTGTCGACCAGAATCCTAGAGTTCGCGGAACAAACTTCGCCTTGATTGAAAAATATGCCATTAACGGCCCCTTCAACGGCTTTATCAAGATCACAATCCGCAAAAATCAAATTAGGGCTCTTGCCCCCTGTTTCTGGCCAAACCTGCTTCATATTGGACTCGGCTGAGTACTTTAAGAAACGTTTACCTGTCGCCGTCGAGCCCGTAAAAACAAGACTATCCACATCATGGTGTAAACCCAGAGCTTGACCCGCAACCGACCCAATACCCGTGATGATATTCAATACGCCATCAGGCAAACCGGCCTCTTTTGCTAATTCAGCCAGCTTCAACACCGTATGCGGTGATTCTTCTGCAGGTTTTAAAACCACGGAATTACCTGTCACTAACGCAGGGGCTAACTTCCAAACCGCAATATCAAGCGGGAAGTTCCAAGGTACAACCGCCCCGACAACACCAACAGGTTCACGTGTAATAGTGGCCACATTATTGGCGTCGGTTGGTGCAACATCACCGTAAATTTTGTCTATCGCTTCGGCATACCATTCAATACACGCGGCCGATCCAGGAATATCAAGATTAAGCGCATCTGCGACTGGTTTGCCCATGTTTAGGGATTCAAGAAGGGCGAGTTCATCTTGGTTCTCACGGATCAAAGCGGCTAATTTTTTCAGCACCTCTTTGCGATGACTTGGAGAAGACATACTCCATGTTCCGGACTCAAATGTTCTCTTGGCCGCAGACACCGCCAAATCAACATCTTGTTGCTGACAGGCTGCCATCGTCACAATCGTCTCACCTGTTGCTGGGTTCGTGACCTCATAAGTTTCATCACCGTAAGCGGAATGCCATTTGCCGTCTATCCACGCTTTATCTTGATAAACTAAGGTATTTTTCAGCTCTAACCAGCCTTGTTTTGTAGTGGGTGATGACATCTTGTATCCTTTTTAACACATAATGAATTTCATTCGATGGAAACACATCTCCAGCCTCTGACAAATATCAAATCCTGAAGCATTGCTTTTGAAAAACTAATCCAGTCACAAAGTCAGAAAATTCACCCAAAGGTAAACGATCTGATTGCATAAATTAGAAGAGTGACTATATCGACAGCGAAGCGGTAATTTCCTCGGTATAGTCTTTTAAAATGGCTAAAAAGGCCTCACCAGCGGGCGTTAATGGGTTCTGATGTAACATCGCCACCCCCATTGTCAGAGGAGTAACAGCTCCCTCGATAGGAATAACCACCAAGTTAGAGTTATCCGCAAATTTATCATCCGTAATGGGGGCATTGAGCAAAGAGTAACCAAAGCCACTCTCCACCATGCCACGTGCCATACCTGTCGACTGGGTATAGTGGGCAATATTGGGTTTAAGACCATTATTAAGGAATAAGGACGTAAAATATTGTCGGCTAATAGGCCAATCCAACATGATCAAAGGATATGGCGCTAAATCTTCTAAACTGACCGAGTGTCGATTAGCAAGCGCATGATCTTTATTGATCAAAACATAAGGAGGCAAAGAGGCTAAGGGGTAAAAATCAATCGTATTTGGTAACTCCATGTCATAGGTAATTCCCATATCATAATGAGAGTCGAGAATGCCGCGGATCAAATCTCGCTGGTGCATTTCATCGCAATCAATAATGACATTTGGATACTTATCAGAAAATCGCTTCATGAGTATCGGCATTAAACGTGGAGTAAAAGTAGGAAAGCCGACTAACTTCAAAATACCCGACACTTCACTTCCCAGACTCTCCGCAAACTGAGCCAATGCACTCGCTTCGTCTAATAACTTACGTGCCTTACGATAAAACTCTAATCCTTGAGACGTTAGACTTAATCCTTGCGCGTGATGTCGGATAAAAAGCTTGAGACCCGTTACCTCTTCCAAATGCATAATGGCAGAGGAAATAGATGGCTGAGAAACAAACATCATCTCTGCGGCTTGAGTCACGCTACTTAATTCACCCGCTGCGGTGAAATAACGTAACTGCTTCAACGTAAAATGTACTGGAGTCATTCTTAAGCCTTCAACGAATAAGATAGGTTAATCAATAAAAACACTCCCCCTGCATAAGCAAAACTTATACCAAAAGACGAACCACCGAACACAATAGACACAAGACAAAAATGAGCTCGTCCTGTTTCTCAACGAAAGAAATGAAAGGAATGGAAGGAATGAAAGGAATGAAAGGAATGAAAGGGAGTGAATCTTTTACTGATTGCGGATGATAAGTTTGAGATTTAAAAGAAAGGTTTTTATAGAGAGAAATGGTACGCCCGAAAGGATTTGAACCTTCGACCTTCGCCTCCGGAGGGCGACGCTCTATCCAGCTGAGCTACGGGCGCATTGCTTGTTGCGTGGCGATGATACTTTGCGCGATACAAAGTGAGCCAGAACAAATCGGAGTGCGTATTCTAAAGGAAATTCCTCAGGATTCCAGTGCTTAATGACGGAAAGCCGCAGATTCGTGTTTTTATCTGCTTTTCTGTCATTTACCCAAAGCTTGAAGTCGAGGATAATTTACTCACTGTTCATTTTTCTATTTTATTAGGAGCGTCTCTACCGATGCAACGCAAACCTTTCCAGCTCAGTATTAGCGCCCTACTATTTAGTGGCTTAGCCATGAGCTTAGTGGTAAGCGAATCGGCGCAGGCAGCGCGTTCTGGTGAGTCTCTATTCAACAGTTTTTGTATTGCTTGTCATATGAATGGGGTGGCGGGCGCGCCAAAATTTGGCAATAAAGCCGACTGGCAACCGCGTATTGAAAAAGGCATAGACACTTTATTAAACCACGCTACGACAGGTTTCAAAGCCATGCCGCCCAAAGGTTTGTGCGCGAATTGCACCGAGGACGAGCTACGCAGTGCGATTCAATACATGATCGACAAGAGTTCAGACTCTTAATCAATTGTGATTTAACCGTTTAACATGGCCTTTAAAGCCGATAAAGAAGCCTGACCGCGCTCTTTTTTAGAGCTTTCACCTTCATCATTACGACCTTCCCAGACAAGATCTTCTTCTGGCAATTCGTCTAAGAATCGACTCGGCATGCAATCAATTTCTTCTCCGTATTGTCGACGCTTAGCTGCCAAGGTAATACATAAGCTTTTTTTCGCTCGAGTAATTCCCACATAAGCCAGACGACGTTCTTCTTCAATGTCGTCATTTTCTATGCTGTTTCTGTGCGGCAGCAATTCTTCTTCACAGCCAATCAAGAATACGTGAGGATATTCCAAGCCTTTCGAAGCATGCAGGGTTAATAACTGCACCTTATCTTCGTCTTCCTCTTCTTCTTGCCGCTCTAGCATATCGATCAGTAATAGTTTACTAATCGCTTGATCCAATCCTGCTGTTTCATCCTCTTCCCATGCGGATTCCATCATGCGTTGAATAGAGTCGAGTAAAAAACGCACGTTTTCAATGCGTCGATCTCCCGCCTTGGAGGATGACGTTTGCTCTTGAATCCAGCCGTAATAATCCATGTCGTGAATCATTTGTTCGATAACTGGCACTGGCGAGGCGCCTTCTAAACGCTGACGCAAGTTGGACATCCAACGCTCAAAGTCTTGCAAACTTTTTAGCGAACGACCGGAAACAGTGTCTTCCAACTCTTTATAACCTGATGCTTCAAACAAACTCACACCACGATCCGTGGCAAGGTTCCCCACTTTTTCAAGGGTGGCAGGTCCAATCTCTCGGCGCGGCAAGTTAACGATACGTAAAAAAGCATTGTCGTCGGAAGGGTTGACCAAAAGACGCAGATAACTCATTAAGTCTTTGATTTCCGCCCGGGAGAAAAACGAGGTGCCGCCGTTCATTTTGTAGGGAATACGGTAGGCCTGCAGCTTAATTTCCAGTAGTCGAGCTTGGTGGTTACCACGGTACAAGATGGCAAAATCACGATACGGAATTTCATGACGTAAATGGCGAGACTGGATTTCCGCTGCGACACGTTCTGATTCGGCGTCTTCGTTACGGGTCACCATAATACGAATTGGGTCGCCCTCTTCGTGATCACTCCATAGGGCTTTATCGTAAATATGTGGGTTGTTGGCGATCAGTGTGTTCGCAGCCTTCAAGATGGTTTTGGTAGAACGGTAGTTTTGCTCCAGCTTGACCAATTTTAAATTTGGATAATCAACCGATAAGCGTTCTAGGTTTTCAGGTCGTGCACCTCGCCATGCGTAGATAGATTGGTCATCATCGCCCACCAAGGTAAAGCAACGACGAAACCCAGCTAACAAGCGGATCAATTCATACTGGCTGGCATTGGTGTCTTGGCACTCATCCACAAGTAAGTAGCGGACTTTGTTTTGCCAACGATCGCGTAGCTCGGCATCGGCCATTAATAAGCTAACTGGTAGCAGAATTAAGTCATCAAAATCGACCGCATTGTAGGCACGAAGATAACGCTGATATTGTGTATAAACTTGAGCCGCCAATAAAAACTCTTCTGTATCCGCATTGGTCATGGCTTCTTGTGGCGTTGTCAGGTCGTTTTTCCAATTGGAAATCGTATTCTGACAATAAGCGGCGGCGTCCATTTGCCCATTAAACTCTTTATCTAGAATTTCTTTCACTAGGCTCAGTGAGTCTTGTGAATCAAATAAAGTGAAGCCGTCTTTTAATCCTGCGCGACGAAACTCTTTGCGCAGAATCCGCAAGCCTAAGTTATGGAAAGTCGAAATACTCAAGCCGCGACTTTCTTGCTTAGACAGCATGCCCACGACACGTTCTTTCATTTCGCGGGCGGCTTTATTGGTAAAGGTCACCGCAATAATACTGCTGGCTTTAAAACCACAAGTTTGAATCAAGTAGGCAATTTTTGTGGTGATTACACTGGTTTTTCCTGATCCAGCACCCGCCAAAACCAACAAGGGGCCATCAATCTGTTTGACAGCATCTAACTGTCGCTCATTCAAATTGCGAAGGCGATGGGAAATAGATGGCATGGACTCACTCATGGAAAAACTCTGGCTCGTAAGGCTATTAAAAATCAGCCGTAAGTGTACCCGACAATCCACTTTCTCGCACTGAGATAACCATGCAAGCGACACAAAAAAGGGACACCAACTTGGCATCCCTTTTTATCATGAACTTAATATCTTATTTGTCTGCTTCGTTTTGACTGCTTTCAGCCACAGGTCGACGGCTCCAGTAGCTTGCCAACAATGAACCTGAAATGTTGTGCCATACACTGAAAATGGTACCAGGCAGAGCCGCCATAGGAGTGAAAAATTTCACAGCCAGTGCTGCGGCCAAACCTGAGTTTTGCAAACCCACTTCAAAAGCAATGGTACGACAAACACGAGCATCGAAGCCCAATAGATACGTGACCCAATAACCTAGAATCAGACCAATTGCGTTATGGAGAACGACCGCCGCGGCAACAACCAGACCGACTTGAACTATCTTAGAGGCGCTCAAGGCCACTACGATGGCAATGATAAGCACGATGGCAAACATCGAAATATAAGGAAAAATAGGTTCTGCCTTACGGACAAATTTTGAAAAAAATGTATTAATCAAAACACCAGCCGCAACAGGCAGCAAAACAATTTTAAATAAACTCATCAACATACCTGCAACGGGCACATCAACGCTTTGTCCAATCATCAGAGACACTAAGAATGGCGTCAATAACACACCTAACAAGGTGGAAATAGCCGTCATAGAAATAGACAAGGCGGTATCGCCTTTTGCTAGATAACACATGACATTCGATGACGTACCACCAGCCACACTGCCCACTAGCAACATACCAACGGTTAATTCCGTATCAAAGCCAAACGCAAAGGCCACACCAAAGGCCGCAATAGGCATAACTAAAAACTGCAATAACACACCCACACCAACGGCTTTACCATTTTTCAACACCTGTTTGAAATCGGCTGGGCTTAAAGTTAATCCCATTGCTAACATGATAACCGTCAACAATGGAACAATTTGTGCCTTCAACCCCACAAATACATCCGGTTGAAAAAAGGCAATTGCTGATAACAACAAGGCCCAAAAAGGGAACAGCTGGATAACCATAAAACAACACTCCATATATGCCACTCGCCATTGCCGCCAATTAATCGACAAACACGAGCACGCAACCACTACGTAATTATTATTGCTCCCATTAAAAATCGCCCACTAAGGGGCGATAAAATGGGAAAAGAATTGTACCCAAATGAATAAGGTTAAAACAGTTTTTATCTACTATTAAAAGTGCCTTAAAAAGAAAGCATTAACGCCACGCCCCACTCTTCCGAATCATGTTTTATATTCGCATTAGACGTGCTTTTAAGGGAGGAACCGACTACCTCCCAGTATTTATAGAAAGGCTCAATGACAACACCACTGCCATTATCATCTAAAAATTGACGAAAATTTAAATAAAACCGATACCCTCGCCCCTCTTTCTGGGCCAAATCTACAGTCTTATACATGCTAGATTCGCCTAAACGAGTTTCGTTATTTGACATAAGTAGGTTATCGAACTCAAAACGCCCGCCAACGACCCAAGTATTCTCGCCCATTAACTGTTGAATTTCGATACCAATGGGGTTGTAAAAATACGTTTGTTGGCTTTTGTAACCAGCAATAGAAGTAGAAGAGATATCATCACTAGAATCGACGGTTGAGCGGCGATAACCAAAACCTAAATAAGGTGTGAGTCGATAAGAATTATTCATGTAAAAGGCACGCCCTAACATGCTTCTTAGTTCATACATTTCTGCCTTGATGCCTTTTATTTCTCCAGCACCTTTATAATCCATACCACCACTAGCGTGAGACAAATCAATGAGAATCACAGCAAACGGATAATAAGCTGAATAGCGCGCATTAATGCCTGACGACCTTCCTTGTTGAGAAACACCGCCCGTCTCAGAATAATTGATAGAGGAAATATGTGGCCCTAACTCTAAATCAAAGCCACGGGACTCAGCCCAAACCAAAGAGCTCAATAACATAACAACAAAAATAAACGGCAGCTTACTCATTGACTACTCTCTATTCCCTTTTCTAGCGTTTTATCATGAATAGAATAAATAACCCACCATCAAATGGTTATATTGAGATATTCACTTAAATGTAGCCAGAAAACATGATTCTGACTTATTAATTAAGCCTACATATTGATTAAGAAGAGACGGCCATTGATAACGTTTTTTCCATTTTCCGATAGCTTAAAGATTCCATTAAGTGGGCTCTAGTAACAGGAGAATCATTCAAATCTGCCAATGTCAGCGCGACTTTTAAAACTCGATGGTAAGCACGAGCCGAAAGTTTTAACTTTTCCAAGGCTTGTTGCATAAAATGTTTATCATCATGACTCAAAGCACAAATGGCTTCTAACTGACGACCACTCAATAACGCGTTTTGTACACCTTGTCGTGCTCTTTGTCTGGCGACTGCCCGCTCAACTCTGTCACGAACACTGGCGCTAGACTCACCTTCTTCTTGCGCATTGACCAAAACATTTGAAGGCAAAGGCGGCACTTCCACATGCAAATCAATACGATCTAAAAATGGCGCGGAAAGTTTTTTAAGGTACTTCTGGCTGGCACTAGATTGGTAATAATCTTGTCCACCATTATAAGCTTCATTACTGGCGTTCATGGCAGCAACCAGCTGAAAGCGAGCAGGAAATGTCACTTGCCCACGAGCACGAGAGATATGCACCTCGCCATTTTCTAAAGGCTCTCGTAATACTTCCAACACTTTACGGTCGAACTCTGGTAACTCATCAAGGAATAAAACACCGCAGTGTGCTAAAGACGCCTCACCAGGTTGAGGGATAGAACCTCCTCCCACTAGTGCAGCGGCAGAACAAGAGTGATGTGGCGATCGAAAGGGACGCTCTGACCAGTACCAATCTAGGCCCATTTTTCGACCCGCTACGGATTGAACGGATGCAACTGCCAGCGCTTCCGCTTCTGTCATGGCGGGCATAATACTGGGTAAACGAGACGCTAGCATGGTTTTTCCCGTTCCTGCGGGGCCGATAAAAAGCAGATTATGTCCACCTGCCGCCGCAACTTCTAAGGCTCGACGGGCTTGATACTGGCCTTTCACATCACGCATGTCTTTATGGTCTAAAGGCAAGGGCTCGGCTGGCTTAGATTCACAATTGGGTAGTTTACTTAACTTTAAGAGATGAGCTGTCACTTGGGTCAGATGTTTAGCAAACACGGCATCCCCCTCGACCAAAGCCGCCTCTTGCTGATTATCTTCGGGTAGAATTAATTGCCGATTCGCTTGATGGCAGGCAATCGCGGACGGCAACAAACCCGATACACCGCGGATATCACCAGACAGGGCTAATTCACCAATAAACTCGGTATCTCGTAAATTCAATTCTCCTAGCTGACCGGACGCTACCAACACACTGATCGCAATGGCTAAATCATATCGCCCCCCTTCCTTCGGAAGATCGGCTGGTGCTAGATTGATCGTGACGCGCCGTGTGGGGAATTCAAAATGACTGTTGATGATAGCGCTACGCACACGATCTTTGGCTTCACGAACGGCGGCCTCGGGCAAGCCCACTATATTTAATGAAGGCAATCCATTTGAAATATGGGTTTCAACGGTAACTAGAGGGGAAGACACGCCCACACGGGCGCGACTATAAATAGTGGCTAAACTCATGATCTCTCCTTGATCAATTTTATGGTGCTGTTTTTAATAACAAGCAATCCAGCTTGTCTTTTCTTTCGTATCTCTTTGTCTATTCACTTATTTAAGGTTTAAAGCGTCATGCACAAAATAAACCCAAACAAGCTTTTGATGTCAAAATGGACATCCACTTCACCACAACAAAAAGAAAAACATTTCATTGTTACGACAATCATACGAGATGAAGACGACAAGGTTACTGAGTGTGTTCTTGAAGCCGTCATTAACAAAAACGAGTACCTTTTACCTTGGCAAGACTTAACATCACCAGATCACTGGCTCCAAGGTTGGAAGTAAAAGCTAGCGACTTTCCTGTCAAATATGGTTCTTTCTTCCCAAACCCACTTTGTCAAAATGCGGTCTACTCTTTTTCTTCTAACTCATTTAAACGAGCTTCTAGCATCGCCAGCTTTTCTCGATATTTAACTAGCATGGCCGCCTGAACCTCGAATTCCTCTCGAGTAACCAAGTCCATCTTGCTTAATGTATTACGCGCAACTTCATGTAGTTGTGCTTGTATCTCTTCTTTAGGGAGTTTACCAAGTGTTTCGGCAGCTTGCTCTAATCCTGTTCCGAGTTGCTTTATAAATTGATCAATCATGTCACTCTCTTTAATGGGCATTTGCAATGCTTAATAGTATAGAAGCCAGAGCAAGTTACAAACAAGTTCTCACCTCTCACATCTTGTGCACTAACGCCCTATTTATTAACACTTACTCAAATAAAATAGCCTCTTTTCTGTGCACAACCTGAAAAAACACCATTGCCATTTCATCAAATCCACCAAATAAGGCACACGTAGTCTTAGTGATAAATTGCTTTATTTTCTATTTAAAACCAAGGATATAGAACAGATAAATACAGAAAGAGTTTAACCAGACTCCAGCTTCTTGCACCAAGTTAATGCAGAAATTCGGTACAACATCCCAATATGCCGCACTAATTAAAGCCATAGATAGCTCTTTTTAATTTCTAAAAATAGACAAAATCCTTACAAAGCCTTTGATATAGCGGTGTAAACATAAATGGCACACATATTGAATAGAACTAAGTACCTGCGATACGACAATAAAACTGACTTTCTAAGGAGACAGTGGGTATGAAGCTTATAACTGCCATCATCAAGCCATTTAAACTCGATGATGTTCGAGAAGCACTTTCTGAAATCGGCGTTCAAGGTATCACCGTAACAGAAGTAAAAGGTTTCGGACGTCAAAAAGGCCATACAGAACTATACCGCGGCGCTGAATACGTAGTGGATTTTTTACCTAAAGTAAAAATTGAACTTGCCATTGCAGACGAAATGACTGACCAGGTGGTTGAAGCCATTACTGGTGCTGCAAACACTGGCAAAATCGGCGACGGTAAGATTTTTATCGTTAACCTTGAACAAGCGGTTCGTATTCGTACCGGCGAGACTGGTGTAGAAGCAGTTTAATCACTGCTCGAATTATACAAGCCTTTAGGGGGGCGAAACATGCAAGATCAAATTTTTCACTTACAATATGCCATGGACACCTTTTATTTCTTGGTGTGTGGCGCGCTGGTTATGTGGATGGCAGCTGGGTTTGCCATGTTGGAAGCAGGTTTAGTACGTGCCAAAAACACCACTGAAATTTTAACTAAGAACGTGGCTTTGTTTGCCATTTCTTGCATCATGTACCTAATTTGCGGCTACTCCATCATGTACGGTGGCGAGTGGTTCCTTACAGGTATTCAAGATGTAGATGTAGCTTCAACACTAACAGACTTTGCTGGTCGTGAAGGTGGATTTGAAGGTGGCTCTATCTACTCAGGTGCATCTGACTTCTTCTTCCAAGTTGTGTTCGTAGCGACAGCCATGTCTATCGTGTCTGGTGCCGTTGCTGAGCGTATGAAACTTTGGTCATTCCTTATCTTTGCGATTGTAATGACTGCATTTATTTACCCAATGGAAGGTAACTGGACTTGGGGTGGCGGTTCTGTATTCGGCATGTTCAGCCTTGGCGACCTTGGTTTTACTGACTTTGCTGGTTCAGGCATTGTTCATATGGCAGGTGCCTCTGCTGCACTAGCCGGTGTTTTGGTTCTTGGCGCTCGTAAAGGCAAATACGGTCCTAACGGTGAAGTTCGTGCCATTCCTGGTGCTAACCTTCCTCTAGCAACTCTAGGTACATTCATCCTTTGGATGGGTTGGTTCGGTTTCAACGGTGGTTCTGTATTGAAACTTGGCGATATCGCAAACGCTAACTCTGTTGCTATGGTGTTCTTGAATACAAATGCGGCAGCGGCAGGCGGTGCTATTGGTGCCCTATTACTTGCGCGAATTTTGTTCGGCAAAGCCGATCTAACAATGCTTCTAAACGGTGCACTAGCTGGTCTGGTAGCGATCACTGCGGGTCCAGATACACCATCAGCTCTAGGTGCGACGTTAATTGGTCTTGTTGGTGGTCTGATTGTTGTTGTGTCTATCCTAACTCTAGACAAGCTAAAAATTGATGATCCAGTGGGCGCGATCTCTGTTCACGGTGTTGTGGGTCTTTGGGGCTTGCTAGCGGTGCCACTAACAAACGATGGCACAACCTTCGGTGGTCAAATTGCAGGTGCTCTTACTATCTTCGTCTGGGTATTCGTTACTAGCCTAGTCGTTTGGTTGATCATCAAAGCCATTATGGGTATTCGAGTAAGCGAAGAAGAAGAATACGAAGGTGTAGACTTCTCTGAATGTGGTATGGAAGCTTACCCAGAATTCAAAAAGAGCTAATACCTCTTCTTAAAACCTCCATGTTTTAAATGATAACCCTCGCCTCGGCGGGGGTTTTCTTTTGCTAATACTATTGAGTTAATTGTTTACGCCCTCATCACTACTCAATCAACATGATACTGACTCACAATCTTCTACTTACCAACACAGATAAACGGTATCATGCCTTACATAAAAGACCGATTTATAGAGGCCAGCATGCACGACGATTTACATTTAACGATTCGTAACCTCAGCAACAACGATTATGACGAGATCAAAGTATTGATGGATAAGGTCTATCATGATCTTGGCGGATCTTGGCCAGAACACACTATTCACAAACTCATCAAAGACTTTCCTGAAGGGCAAATTTGTCTGGAAGACCATGGCAAAATTGTCGGATTGGCCCTGTCCGTACAGGTCAGCTATCAGCGCTTTAGTAACCCACATACTTACGATGATCTTATTGACCAAAAAGAAAATATTCTAAATGACGCCCGTGGTGATGCCATGTATGGCCTAGATGTTCTCATCGCACCAGAGTACCGTGGCTACCGCCTTGGTCGTCGCTTGTACGAAGCCAGAAAAGACTTATGCCGCCAACATAATTTACGCGCAATATTGGCAGGTGGACGCATTCCTAACTATCACGAACACGCCCACGAAATGAGCGCCGCGGAATATCTAGAAGCCGTACGTGAACGTAAGCTTTACGACCCTATTCTGACGTTTCAATTATCGAACGACTTCCAAGTCACGCGCCTATTAAAACGCTACCTACCTGAGGATGAAAAATCACAGGGTTTTGCCACTTTATTAGAATGGAAAAATATCTTTTTCGAACCCGATACCAATGTTATTCGCTCCCGAAAAACACAAGTTCGAATTGGTGCCATTCAATGGCAAATGCGTGAAGTCGAAAGCGTTGACGAGCTCTTGAAGCAAGTTGAATACTTTATCGACGCTGTGTCCGATTATAAAAGTGACTTCGTCTTATTCCCTGAATTCTTCAATGCTCCCTTGATCGGATTAAGCCCAGACCAGCGTAACCAAACCGAAGCGATTCGCTTCTTAGCAAGCTTTACTGAGCGCTTTATTAATGAGATGTCTCAGTTCGCTGTCAGTTACAACATCAACGTCATTACAGGCTCAATGCCAGTAATTGAAGACGACATAGTCTATAACGTCAGCTACTTGTGTCGTCGTGACGGCACAGTGGAAGAACAGAAGAAAATTCACATCACCCCTCATGAGCGCCGTGATTGGGTCATTGAAGGTGGTAATGACTTAAAAGTCTTCAACACCGATGCTGGCCGGGTAGGTATCTTGATTTGTTACGATGTGGAATTTCCAGAGTTGGGTCGCTTATTGGCCGAGCAAGATATGGACATTTTGTTTGTTCCATTCTGGACTGACACCAAAAATGGCTACTTGCGTGTCCGTCGCTGTGCCCAAGCTCGGGCTATCGAGAATGAATGTTATGTGGTTATTTGTGGTAGCTGTGGCAACCTACCACAGGTAGAAAACCTAGACATTCAGTATGCACAAAGCTCGGTGTTTTCACCTTCAGATTTCTCTTATCCACACGATGCGGTTATGGCAGAAACCACGCCAAACACAGAAATGATCATGTTCTCGGATCTGGATTTGGATAAATTGAAACTGACTCGAAGCGAAGGCTCGGTAAACAACTTAAAAGATCGCCGCACGGACCTTTATTCGGTTAATTGGAAAAAGTCCAAATAAGCGAAATCGTTTTTTCCTGTGATAACATGGACGTTATTACCAAACGCTTATTTAATAAGACTGATCAAAGGCGCTGTTAGCGCCCTTTTTTACGACAAAAGAGACTCTAATGGCCAAAGCAAAAACCGCTTTTGTATGCAATGAATGCGGAGCCGACTACGCGAAATGGCAAGGACAATGCCAAGCCTGTAGTGCATGGAACTCCTTATCCGAAATTCGCCTCACCTCTGGCAAGACTTCCGCTCGAGTATCTGCTAGCCAAGATCCACGTTATCAAGGTTATGCTGGTGCCGTGACAGGCATTCAAAACCTATCCGATGTGGATTTAGGCGATGTGCCACGTTTTAGTTCTGGCGCAAAAGAATTCGATCGGGTGTTAGGTGGTGGGTTAGTACCCGGCGGTGTCGTGCTGATTGGCGGACACCCAGGCGCAGGCAAAAGTACCCTCTTGCTACAAACCATGTGTTGGTTAGCACAACAGCAAAGTGCCTTATATGTCACAGGGGAAGAATCCCTGCAACAAGTCGCCATGCGAGCAAAACGTCTTGGTTTACCAACAGAAAATTTAAAAATGCTTTCGGAAACCAATGTAGAGGCTATTTTAACGACCGCCCAGCAGGTCAAACCGAAAATCATGGTCATCGACTCGATCCAAGTTATGCATTTAGACGGTGTCGAGTCCGCTCCAGGAAGCGTCTCTCAGGTAAGAGAAAGTGCCGCCGTATTAACGCGCTTCGCCAAGCAAACCCAAACCGCAGTATTACTGGTTGGGCATGTGACTAAAGACGGTTCTTTGGCGGGTCCAAAGGTACTGGAACACATGGTGGACTGCTCAGTATTACTAGAAGGGTCTGAAGATTCTCGCTTTCGCACCCTCCGTGGCATGAAAAACCGCTTTGGAGCGGTAAATGAACTAGGTGTTTTTGCCATGCTCGAAAATGGCTTAAAAGAAGTCAAAAACCCAAGCTCTATTTTCTTGAACCGAAGTAATCATCCCGCCGCTGGCAGCCTTGTGATGGTGGTTTGGGAAGGAACTCGTCCCTTGCTAGTCGAGCTTCAAGCTTTGGTTGATGATTCTGCTTTAGGTAATCCAAGACGCGTGACCGTTGGTTTTGATCATAACCGATTGGCCATGTTATTGGCCGTTTTACACAAACACGGTGGATTATTAACGTCTGACCAAGACGTATACCTTAATGTGGTTGGCGGTGTAAAAGTACTAGAAACCAGTGCCGATTTAGCCGCCATTGCCGCGGTGGTATCGAGCTTCCGAGACAGAGTGCTACCCCATGATTTGGTGGTGCTTGGCGAAGTGGGTTTATCAGGTGAAATTCGCCCTGTTCCTTCCGGTCAAGAACGCATTAGTGAAGCGGCAAAACATGGTTTCACAAGAGCGGTAGTGCCAAAAGCCAATTGCCCAAAGAAACCGATTGAAGGTATGAAAGTGATTGGGGTTGATCGCCTATCGGAGGCGCTGGATGCCATTTTTGAGAATTAATCGTTTGTTAATTCAAATAAATCCGTAATCGGCTCATCATCCATGCCATAAGGTAAGGCTTTCGCTGAGTCGGCGTCCAGCCTGTCTTGGCGCGCTTTTAGTAAACGCGCTCGACGCTGTTTACATAGGTCGAGCACGTGATGGCGTTGTTCATTGGTTAAAGAAAACCAGTGAAAGCGCTCTTCTCGGCTTCGCAAGCAGCCTTTGCAAAACCCCTTCGTACTGTTCTCACACACTCCACGGCAAGGGCTTTCTATGGCAAACAGTTCAATTTGTTCCAAGATGCCTCCGTCAAAGCCTATGTATGAGTTCTTACTATTCTGTCGCTAATTGGAAATCGTACACTTCTTCTGGTGATAAAAAATAGACTCGATCCGCTGGTGCCGCCTCCAAAGAAAACCAATAAAAACGCTCTGGAACACCCATTTCTAGATAAAAATTAACGTAGGTAGCATGCACAGGATCCGCTTGGTTCAGACTTTTCGCACTGACCTTGGTGCCATCTGACCAGGAATGGACACCAACCCCAGCACCAGCACCGATACTGCGTTTCACCCCTCCTAAGAATAGATCAACGCCACCAGAAAGCACGTAACCCGTTGATGCAATCCTGGTATTCAAACCTAGTCGTCTAATCAAGCGCGCCCCTTCCATCGTCGCTTGCTGATCCACAGATCCGGGCACATCCACCAATACCAATTCTGTGACATTGGGATTTTTTCGTATCATATCACTTAGCTGCTTTACTAAGTCTGCACCTAAAACACCAGATAAATAAGCCGTATTTTTTTCCACATCAATGACCAAACCATCATCGCCATTGGAAGCCGTTTTCTGATTTGCTTCCATTCCTGTGCACGCAGTTAAAAATAGAACTATGATTAACAGTGAATATCTAGTTAATGAAGCAAGGTAGCGTATTTTCTTCATGTGATGCTCGGTCGCGTAAGAAAAATGAATAAGAGTGAACCAAAATCGATCTTTTTTCCGTAATTACAATGTGTATTTAGTGGATTGAAAAGCACTTTCATATACCTAACTAAACAAGTCAAGGATTGCAGCACTCGTGGTAAATACTAGCCAATTAAAACACCCACATACGTTTACTTCAAACCACATTATTAACAGCCTTCAGCAAACGTCTTACATTTTGACCATCGCGTCACTAACTGGCTGTATGGTTCATTTTCTTTTTATTTTTTTATTTATCTATCTGAATCAAACCATATTAGCTTGGTTGAACATATTAAGTGTTTTAGCGTGGTTAAGCACACTCTGGTTTAATCGAGTAAAGCGGCACGAAATTTCTGTTTTGATTATGAACACAGAAGTGCTAATCCACGCAATTGCGGCCACCAGCCTACTTGGGATTGATGCAGGCTTTCAATATTACCTCTGGCCCATGACGCTATTATTAATGGTCGTCCCCTGCCTCAAAATTACTTGGTCAGCCATTCTGGCCTTCATCAATATCGCCATATTCGCCACACTGTGTTTATTTTTTCATGACGGACTGGATAGCTTAAATGCTTATTACCCTCCTCTTTTGATATTTAATCTTATGGGAGCAAGCCTACCCTTCATTACCACCGCTGCAGTTTCTCGATATGCCTATTCGAACCAATATTTATCCATGGTAAAACTGGCAGAAAGAGACGAGCTCACCCAGCTATTTAACCGTCGTTTTGGTCTTGAAGCGCTAAATTACTATATTGATTACCTAAAAAATAATCATGTCCCTTTTTGTATCAGTTTAGTGGATGTGGACTACTTCAAGCGCGTCAATGACCAACTTGGACACAGTAAAGGCGATGAGATTCTTGTCAAAATCGCCAATTATTTATCCAAGTCCATGCGTGAAACGGATATTTCTAGTCGCTGGGGCGGCGAAGAATTCTTATTCATTTTCCCAAATGTTGAACTTTGTCAGATACAGCAGCGTATCGAAACCATCTGCCAAGATATGCCGAACAACATCTCGGTTGAAAACTGGGACCAAACCATCAGCTGTAGTTTTGGACTGATTCAAGTAAAGCAAGGAGAGACAGCAGAAGAGGCGCTAAAACGCGTCGATAGCTCACTTTATCAAGCGAAAAAAAATGGTCGTTACCAAGTAGTAAGCGACCATTAAAATATTTCCTGCGTTACATGAAAGAATGGCAAGAAACACCTGGAACTAATACATATTCCCCATCCACATCATTTAAGACGGAAAAGAGAAACTCTTACCTTCACGAACACCCGCCGAAGGCCAACGTTGAGTGATGGTTTTACGTTTGGTATAAAAGCGCACAGCGTCAGGACCGTAAGCGTGTAAATCCCCAAACAAAGAACGCTTCCAGCCACCAAAGCTGTGATAAGCCACTGGTACAGGTAACGGCACATTTATCCCCACCATGCCGACCTCAATATTATCGGAGAAGTAACGCGCGGCTTCGCCATCACGGGTAAAAATACAAGTACCGTTACCATACTCATGATCGTTAATTAGAGTCATGGCTTCTTCCATAGTGTCTACTCGCACTACTTGCAAAACCGGACCAAAAATCTCTTGTTGGTAGCTTTCCATGTCTTTCGTTACGTTATCAATTAACGTCGCCCCGACAAAGAAACCATTTTCATAACCAGACACTTGCGGCTGGCGGCCATCAACAACCACTTTCGCCCCTTGGGACTCAGCACTGTCAATAAAACCTAGTACTTTGTCTTTATGCTCTTTGGTAATCACTGGACCAAAATCATTAGATTTGTCTGAACATTCACCCACTTTTAATGGCTTCATTGCTTCTGCCATTTTCTCGACCAATGCATCACCCGCCGCTTTCCCTACAGCCACAGCAACAGACAATGCCATACAACGCTCACCAGACGAACCAAAGGCAGCGCCAAGCAACTGACTCACTACGTTGTCCATATCGGCATCTGGCATCACAATGGCATGGTTTTTCGCTCCACCTAATGCTTGGCAACGCTTGCCATTAGCACTGGCTTTACTGTAAATGTATTCCGCAATCGGCGTGGACCCAACAAAACTTACCGCTTTAACTCGCTTATCTTCCAACAAGGTATCCACGGCAACTTTATCGCCATTTACCACGTTAAACACGCCCGCAGGCAAACCGGCCTCATGCAACAATTCGCCAATAAAAATAGCCGTACTTGGATCTCGTTCAGAAGGCTTCAAAACAAAGGTATTGCCACACACAATTGCCATTGGGAACATCCACAAAGGCACCATAGCGGGGAAGTTAAACGGTGTAATACCAGCCACAACACCAAGAGGCTGGAACTCACTCCAAGAGTCGATATTAGGACCGACATTTTTGCTAAACTCGCCTTTCAATAACTCAGGCGCACCACAAGCGTACTCAACATTTTCAATACCACGCTGCAACTCACCCGCAGCATCGTGGCAAATTTTGCCATGCTCAGCTCCGATCAGTTCGCAAATCTTATCTGCATTTTTTTCCAACAAAGCTTTGTAATTAAACATAATACGAGCACGCTTTAATGGTGGAGTATTACGCCATTCTGGATACGCAGCTTGAGCGACAGCAATTGCTTCTTCGACTGTATCACGAGAGGCGATGGCCACTTTTTTTGCTACCGCACCAGTGGCTGGATTAAACACCTCTTGGGTACGCTCAGCTTGCTCTGAATGTTTACCGCCGATCAAGTGTCCGATAATTTCCATGAGTACTCCATAATAGTCATTCAAAAAGGGCCATTGGCATTGTTGCAACAGAATACAAAGTCACATCAATGACAAGCATTGACTCTACTATGCCAAGAGTAATAGATTATAAAAAGTCGAATCTATTAACGCTTAGTTAATCTTTTACTTAACTAAGTTTCCTAAGGCAGGATAAAGAATGAACCAATTTCAAAGTCAGGTGAGTGATGCCGATCTGCGTATTTTGCGGATTTATCGAACAGTCGTGGAATGTGGTGGATTCTCTGCCGCTGAGGTGGAGCTAAACATCAGTCGCGCCGCCATTAGTATTGCTATCTCCGACTTAGAAACTCGCTTAGGCTTTCGCCTATGCCAACGAGGTCGCTCTGGTTTTTCACTGACTAACGAAGGCAGTAAAGTATACGATTTCACCCTGCAACTGCTTTCTTCTATCGAAGACTTCAGAACCAATATCAATGCCCTACACCAGCATTTAAAAGGGGAGCTAAATATTGGTATTACCGACAACCTTGTTACCCTACCGCATACTCGAATTACCAGAACATTAGCCAGTCTAAAAGACAAAGGTCCGCAAGTGACGATTAATATTCGAATGATTCCACCGACTGATGTAGAAAGAGGTGTGTTGGATGGCCGCTTACATGTTGGTATCGTGCCAGATTTGAAAATACTCAGCGGCTTAGAGTATCACCATCTTTATGAAGAAGAGTCCAAGCTCTATTGCAGTGATACGCATCCATTATTCCCTGTTAGTAATCATCAATTATCCAAAAATAAACTCAAAGACTTTGATGCCGTACTACCCGCCTATGCACAAACTCCTGACATAAAAGCCCAACATCAACCTTTAACCGCCAGTGCAACAGCCACGGATAGAGAAGGAATCTCCTTCCTTATCTTAACAGGACGTTATATTGGATTCTTACCCGATCATGTAGCGGAACGTTGGGTTAGAGACGGACGTATGCGTGCTATCCTTCCTGATGAATGTCACTACATTACTCAGTTCTCTGCGATTACCCGAAAAGGTGCCCGAGCCAATTTAATTTTGGAAACATTCTTAGCCGAACTCGAAAAAACATATTAAATAGAATATAAATCATAGGCTAAGATATTCTAAAGAAGAATATCTTTAATATATATTTAAAAGTTTATATCCCAAGCATAGAGATATAAAATGGATTCATCTAAGTATTTTCTTTATCTTTACGGAGTAATCAATGAATCCCCAAAAACGTATTAGTACGATTATTGGTTTGGCACTCACTGCCTCGATAATGCTAGCTGGCTGCTCGTCGAACGAAGACGACGTAGTCGTTGAAAAAGAAATTATCCGACCCGTCAAATTAATCACTATCGAAGCGACCGATTCAATCAATATCCGCCGCTTTCCCGCTGAGTTAAAAGCCAGTGAAGAGGCCGATATCGCCTTCCGTGTTGGTGGACAATTAATGAAGGTCAATGTGGTTGCAGGACAACGAGTTCAAAAAGGCGAGTTACTGGCCGTGCTTGATCCAACCGACTTCAAACTTCAAGTGGAACTCGCTCAAGCAAACCAAAACCTTGCTGAAGCTCAATTCAAACGTATTAAAAACTTGTTGCGCCAAGACGCCACCACTCAATCTCAATACGATTCGACAAAAGCAACTTTAGATCAAGCTAACAACGCCTTACAGACAGCAAAAAACCAACTCAAATACACTAAGGTTTACGCACCGTTTAAAGGGGTTATCTCTTCCGTTGCCATTGAAAACTTCCAATACATCAGTGCAACGGCGCCGATCATGCACATGCAGAATATTGACGATTTGGATGTTGAGTTTCAAGTGCCAGAAAGTCTAGTCGTTAGCATTCGTTCCACGAAGTCCGATTACCAAGCAAATGTTGTTGTAGACGTGGCGCCAGACGAAAAACTATCTGGTGTGTACAAAGAGCACAATACCACTCCTAATCAAACCACCATGGCTTATGATGTATCACTACGCCTGATTCGTAACAGCAAATCAGAACATACTTTGCTCCCAGGCATGACCGCCAACGTCGATATCGATCTTAGTCGTCTTTTAGGGGCTAACAGACACATAGTAATTCCCGTTGAAGCCGTCATGCGTCATGAAAATACGGAAACAGGCCAATCTAACAGCACAGTCTGGGTATTTAACAAAGACACAGGCAAAGTGAGCTCACGTATCGTGACACTGGGAACCTTACAGGGCAATAAAATCGAAATTACTTCAGGGCTTGAAGCGGGTGATCAAGTGGTTGCCGCCGGTGTAAGTAGCCTAACTGAATCTATGCATGTTCGCCCTTGGACACGTGAGCGAGGCCTATAATGGATATTGCGGCTTATTTTATTCAACGCAAAGTAACAAGCTGGATGGTAACCCTGATCCTCTTAGTCGGCGGTACTTTGGCGTTTACCAACCTTGGTCAATTAGAAGACCCTGAATTCACTATTAAAGATGCATTAATCATCACTCAATACCCCGGTGCTTCACCAGAGCAGGTAGAAGAGGAAGTCACTTACCCAATTGAAACAGAGCTACAGAACTTGCCCTATGTGGATAAAATCACTTCCACCTCCAAAGCGGGCTATTCAAAAGTTCAGTTAACCATCAAAGATACTTATCGAGCCAAAGAGCTGAAGCAAATTTGGGATGAAGTTCGCAAGAAGATCCGCGATATTCAAGGCCAATTTCCTAGCGGTGTAGCAAAGCCAATGGTGTTAGACGACTTTGGTGATGTATACGGCGTGATGCTGGCGATCAATGGTGAAGGCTACCCGTACAAAGACCTTAAAAATTATGTAGATTACATAAAACGTGAGCTGGTCTTGGTCGATGGCGTTGCGAAAGTGACCGTGGCTGCCGAGCAAAACGAGCAAGTCACCATTGAAATTTCTCGCTCTAAAATGGCCAATATGGGCATTGCTCCAAGCCAACTAGAAAGCTTGCTCGCCAATCAAAACAGCGTTTCTAATGCAGGCCGAGTAAAAGTAGGCAGTGAGTACATTCGTATCAGCCCTACAGGAGAGTTCAAAGACATTTCTGAACTTGAAAACCTGATTGTAGGCACCCCAACCGATGGTAATCTAATTCGTCTTCGTGATGTTGCCACGGTGAAACGTGAATATGTTGAACCACAAACGCACATTGTTGACTTCAACGGCGCCAAGTCGCTATTACTTGGAATCTCATTCTCGGCCAACGTCAACGTAGTAAAAATTGGCGAAGCATTAGAAAAGCGCATTGAAGAGCTACGATACCAACAGCCTGTTGGTCTTAATATGGAACCCATTTACTTTCAATCGAAAGAAGTGGAACGTTCCGTATCGAACTTCTTGCTCAACTTAGTAGAAGCCGTTGGGATTGTTATCCTAGTGCTTCTGGTTTTCATGGGCATTCGTTCTGGTATTTTGATTGGTATCATTCTTCTGTTGACCATTCTTGGCACCTTCATTGCCATGGATTACTTCCATATCAACTTACAACGAATCTCCTTAGGTGGCTTAATTATCGCACTGGGGATGCTGGTGGATAATGCCATCGTGGTAACCGAAGGCGTACTCATTGGCATGCAAAGAGGTTTAACCAAACTGCAAGCCGCCAGTGCGGTGGTAAAACAAACCAAATGGCCACTTTTAGGCGCAACAGTCATTGCCGTCACCGCATTTGCTCCGATTGGTTTGTCTCCTGACTCGGTAGGGGAATTCGTTGGCTCACTGTTTTATGTCTTGTTGATTTCATTGCTATTAAGCTGGATCACGGCCATTACACTCACGCCTTTTTTCTGCGATTTGTTCTTTAAAGAAAGCATCGAAAAAGGTGGCTCTGATAATGAACCAACAGACCCATATCGAGGCTTTATCTTTACCGGTTATAAATGGTTATTGGATAAAGCCATGCATTACCGCTGGATTACTGTGATTCTGTTGGTTGGAAGTTTATTTACGGCAGGTTGGGCATTCCAATTTGTGAAACAATCATTTTTTCCACCTTCAACTACGCCTATGTTCTACATGGACATTCAGCTACCTGAAGGGACGCATATCGATAGCACATATGAAACGGTTAAGCGGATTGAAAGTGATCTACTTAAAGACGATCGTATCAACTATGTGACGTCGACAACCGGGCAAGGCGCGCTGCGCTTCATGCTGACTTACAATGCCACTCAACCGAATTCAAGTTACGCTCAGTTCATCATTCGTACTAAGAGCACAGAAGTAATACCAGGCTTACTGAAAGACTTGTATTACAAAATGCAGGAAGAGTATCCGGAACTGGAAGTCAAACTAGAACGCCTACAATTAGGACCAGCAAGTGGCGCAAAACTGGAAGCGCGTGTAAGTGGCCCTAACCCAGAAAAACTGCGTCAAATCAGCGCTCAAATCCAAGAGATTTATCGTGCCGATGGTGGTCTTGAAAATATCAAAGATAACTGGCGTCAACCGGTGAAAGTCCTTCGCCCTATCTTTAATGATGCTCAAGCCAGACGCCTTGGAATCAGTAAAAAAGAATTGGATGATGTTCTATTAACCAACTTCACAGGCTCTAAGATCGGCCTATATCGTGAAGGCACGGACCTGCTACCCATTGTTCGAATCGCTCCGGAAAGTGAACGGGTATCTATCGATCAGATCCGCGACTTGCAAATTTATAGCCCGGCATCTGGTTCCTATGTGACTCTTTCAACACTGGTTTCTGGATTTGAAACCGTTTGGGAAGATCCAATCATTGAACGTCGTGATCGTAAACGTACCATTACTGTGATGGCAGATCCTAAGATTTTGGGAGATGAAACCGCCATGGCAATTTTCTCTCGAACTCGTGGTGCCATCGAAGCGATTCATTTACCACCAGGTTACGCTTTAGATTGGGGTGGCGAGTACGAAAGCAGTACCGATGCGCAGGCCAACATATTCAAAGCCTTGCCTATGGGCTACCTGTTCATGTTTATCATCACCATATTGCTGTTTAACTCCATTCGTGTGCCACTGACCATTTGGTTCTGTGTGCCACTGGCTTTGATAGGGGTGTCAACAGGACTATTGATGATGAACTCAGCGTTCAGCTTTATGGCATTACTTGGTTTCTTGAGTTTATCTGGTATGACGGTGAAAAACGGTATTGTGCTGGCCGACCAAATTAACTACGAACTAGAGCAAGGTACTGAAAAATATGAAGCCATCTTCAATTCAGCCGTAAGCCGTGTTCGTCCTGTTTGTATGGCCGCGATCACCACAATACTTGGCATGGTACCATTGCTTTATGATGCTTTCTTTGAAGGCATGGCCGTGGTTATTTCCTTCGGCTTAGGCTTTGCAACCATACTGACACTGATCGCAGTCCCTGTGTTTTACACCATATTATTCCGAGTCAAATATCGTCACCATGAAGACTTTGAATAATACTTTTGAAAAGCCCCTTTAAATAATAAGGAAACCTTGCATTTCGGGAATAGAGTCTTATCTCATTGATAAGACTCTTATTTTAAATCTATTTATAATATTGAGAGTATCATGCATTTAGACGACATCTTAAAACTAGATATTAAGTTACTCGTCGCCTTCGTCACTATCATGGAAGAAGGCAGTGTATCTCGCGCTGCAGAAAGGCTTGGAGTGACGCAACCCGCGCTCAGCAAGAGTTTACAGCGGCTAAGAGAGTTATTTAAAGACTCTCTTTTCACTCGCCAAGCGTATGGTCTCAGCCCTACAGCGCGAGCCTCTGAATTACACGACCTCATTCAGCCTATTTTAAACTCTCTTTCTGAATTAATGAGTCCAAACTCTCTAGACCTAAAAAATCTAGATCGACGCATTAAGCTACGTGTAGGAGAAGGAGACTTAGAAAACTTTATCGAGCCACTACTGGCTTCACTACAATATCAAGCCCCTGGTATGCGATTAGCCATAAGCTCATGGGGTGATTACAGTCTAGATGAACTCGTTTCTGGCAATGTCGATCTTGGCATTATGCGCATTAATGATACGCCCAGTAATGTTCGCAGTAAGTTAATTGGCTATATGGAAGCCTGCATTATCTTGAGTGAGGCCCACCCGCTTTATCACAAAGATGAATTAACCGTAACCGAGCTACTGTCTCATAAAGTGGTTACCCATCATTTGCATAACAATCGAGATAGCACCTTTTTTAAAACAGAACAAAAGCTTAAACAGCAAGGGCATTTCATTCAACCAGATTTAGAGACTGATAGCCTAATGGTAGCGATGCAAGCCGTAAAAAGAGGCATGGCATTGGTTGCTTCCCGTTCAATTGGTGACTTATTTTTACAAGTAATGTGCGAAAAAGCCCACTTCTATCCAGTAAAACTATTACCTATTCCAAAAGAAGTTTTGGAGCTGGATGACTACAGTGGTCGACACCCCATTCACATTTTCTGGCATGAACGTTTTAATAATGACCTGGCCCATCGTTGGCTGAGAGAACAAATCATTTATTTTATGCGTGAATCTCCTTGGATGCACTTACCCGACTAACTCGATAACGGCTAATTATTAGCCGTTAATATCATCACGTTCAGCCTTAATCCAATCGAATCGTGGAATACTCTCACCATTAATTTCAACGGATTCTTGAAACATACTTAGCGGCCTTGCCCACCAGCCAAACTCGCCATATAAGGCTTGATAAATCACCAGTTCTTCTTCCGTTTCACTGTGCTTTGCCACTCGCTCCACCCAATAAAGTGCGCCTTTATAATGCTGATAAACGCCTGACTTCATATGCAAAACCTCCAAACTTTTAAAAATCCGACCACAATTAGCCAATATCCAGAAAAATCTGTCGCTAATACGAAAGTTACTATCTTACGTGCCTTACTTAACTCGGCAATAATACGTCACTATCAATGCTCTCATTCATTTTTCAGGAATTCTTTATGTATCTAGTACGACCAGTCGATTTTGCCGATCTTCCCGCGCTGGAACGTCTTGCTCAACAGGCGGGTATTGGTATTACAAACTTCCCTGCAAACAGAGAGCGTCTAAACGATAAAATCGCTTCTTCCCGTCGCTCCTTTCAAACCGATGTGGTGCAACCAGGCAATGAATCCTACTTGTTTGTGTTAGTGGATACCAGCAATGATCAAATCGTTGGTTGTTGTGGTATTGATGCCATGGTCGGAGTAGACACCCCCTTTTATAGCTATCGAATAGATGAAGTGGTTCATGCATCGCCACAGTTACAAATTCACAATCGCATTCCGGCTCTTTTCTTATGCCATGACTACAGCGGAACCAGTCGCCTAATCGCCCTAGTGGTCGACAAAGCACATCAAAACCCTATTGCCATGTCGTTATTGTCTAGGGCACGTCTGCTATTCATCGCGCGTTACCCTGAACGTTTTACTAAACGATTATTCGCCGAACTACGCGGTGAAAGTGACAAACACGGTTACTCCGCGTTTTGGGATGCCTTGGGTAAACACTTTTTTACCATGGACTTCAAAAAAGCCGACTATCTTTCAGGAGTGAGTAATAAAAACTTTATCGCGGAATTAATGCCACGTTATCCCATTTATGTACCCACCCTACCAGAAGCCGCCCAAGAAGCCATTGGGGTTATACATGAAAATTCTGGGCAAAGTGCAGACATTTTATTAGAGGAAGGTTTTGAGTTCCGAGGTTATGTGGACATCTTTGATGCGGGTCCAAGCATTGAAGCCAGAACAGAAAACCTGCATACCATCAGCCATCAACAAACAGGCAAAGCACTGACTTTAACGGAAGCATCCAAAGGCGCAATGCACCTAATTGCAACAGGACATTTGGAAAACTTCAGAGTTACAGCCGCACCAGCCGAGCCCCAAGTCGCTGGTTTGGCACTAGAAAAGTCGCCACAAGAGCGATTAGGAATTTCATCCGGTAAGCGTATCCAGTGGGTCGCACTATAAACAATGAACAACGCCACATAATTTTCAGGTGGTTCAAATTTAATACAAGAGGAACACCATCATGATGGTCATACGCCCTATTTCTCAAAATGACCTAAAGTCACTTTATCGACTGGCTGAAAAAACGGGGATTGGTTTTACCTCTTTAGTCTCTGACGAAGCCATTCTCAAGAAAAAGATCGACGGCGCCGTACGTTCTTTTAACAAAGAGAACATCACCAAGCCCCATAACGAAGATTACTTAATGGTGCTAGAAGACACTGTAACAGGTGACATAGTCGGCACCTGCGGAATGCTAGCAACTGTTGGTTTAGATGAGCCATTTTACAGTTATCACCTAGGAACCATCACACATGCCTCTCGTGAACTGGGTGTACATAACGCGATTCCTACTCTGATTCTGAATAATGACTTCACCGGATGCAGTGAAATCTGCACCTTATTTCTAGAAGAAGAGTACCGACACTCAAAAAACGGCCAGTTACTGTCTAAAGCACGTTTTATGTTCATGGCACAATTTCCGGAACGTTTTACAGAAAAAGTCTTTGCTGAAATGCGCGGCGTGAGTGATGAAAACGGTGTTTCTCCTTTATGGGAAAGTCTTGGACGTCACTTTTTCTCAATCGACTTTAAAGAAGCCGATGAGCTCACCTCGCAGGGCAACAAACAGTTTATTGCTGAGTTGATGCCCAACAACCCTGTGTACGTCAACTTGCTTCCACCGGCCGCTCGTGAGGTCTTGGGAGAAGTTCATAAAAACACCGCGCCAGCGCGTCGCCTATTAGAACAAGAAGGCTTCCGCTACGAAAACTATGTCGACATTTTTGATGGCGGCCCGAGCCTAGAAGCTCGTGTGCAAGACATCCGCGCCGTGCGTGAAAGCCGGCTTTGCCTTGCTAACATAGGTCAACCTAAAGGCATTGGTGAGGGTAACTACTATCTTGTCTCAAATGCGAAAGTAAAAGACTTTCGCTGCATTTTGATCCAACGATCTACTCCGCCCGGCAGTGCCATGACATTGACCCAAGAAGAAGCGGACACCCTCTGCATCACAAACAAAGAACCCGTTCGAATCGTGGAACTATCGCCCTATTCAAGGTAAGCGCATTTAACGGCTACCTGAATAGCAGTGGCAGATTGAAAAGTATTCATGCTTAAAGCACACGAATTAACAGGAGTTATCATGAAACAAGCACAGTTTATTAATGGTCAATGGTTAGCAGGCGAAGGTAACGCACTTCAGTCAATCGACCCTTCAGACGCGACATTAGTCTGGCAGGCCAACACGGCCACAGCGGAACAAGTAGACTTTGCCATTAATGCCGCTCGCGCCGCATTTCCTGCTTGGGCCAATCGACCTCTGGAAGAACGCTTAGCCATTATTGAAACTTTCGCAGAATTGGTGAAAGAACACAGCGAAGAGATCGCAACCATTATCAGCCGTGAAACAGGCAAACCTATTTGGGAAACACGCACCGAAGCCGCCGCTATGGTCGGCAAAGTGGCCATTTCCAAACAGGCTTACCATGAAAGAACCGGCGAAAAAACCACCCCCATGCCTGGCGCTACCGCTCGACTACGTCATCGCCCACATGGCGTGGTTGCCGTATTCGGCCCATACAACTTTCCAGGTCACTTACCCAACGGGCACATTGTGCCGGCCTTGATTGCCGGCAATACGGTGGTGTTCAAACCCAGTGAGCAAGCGCCTGCCACTTCAGATCTCATCATTCAACTATGGGAAAAAGCGGGGCTACCAGCAGGCGTCATTAACTTGATTCAAGGTGAGCGAGAAACGGGCGTTGCCCTAGCCAATCATCAAGGCATCGATGGTTTGTTCTTCACTGGCAGCCCTCAAGTGGGTCACATTTTGCATAAAGACTTTGCGGGCCACCCTGGCAAGATTTTGGCGTTAGAAATGGGCGGCAACAACCCATTATTAGTATCAGAAAACGTCGCCGATCAACGAGCCGCCGTGCATGAAATCATCCAGTCAGCCTTCATATCAGCAGGACAACGCTGTACTTGTGCCCGTCGTTTATTATTGCCAAAAGGCGTTCTAGGCGATGCTCTTTTGCAATCCCTAGTCACAGCGACCAAAGCCCTGAAAATCGACCGTTATGATGCTGAAGAACAACCCTTCATGGGACCAATCGTTTCAGCTCAAGCCGCGGATGGATTACTACAAGCCTACCAAAAGCTGATCGCCTTAGGCGCCAGCCCAATTGTAGAAATGACCCGCGGTGACAGCCAAACTGGCTTTGTCACACCAGGCATTATTGATGCTACAGACATATTGGACGAGCTTCCCGATCAGGAATACTTTGGCCCTTTGCTGACGGTGGTTCGTTATGACTCTTTAGAGCAAGCCATGACCATTGCGAACAATACTAAGTTCGGCCTATCGGCAGGGATTTTGTCCGATGATGTTGGCGAATACGAGTGGTTCTTACAGCACAGCCGTGCTGGCATTATTAACTGGAACCGTCAAACGACTGGAGCCTCCAGTAACGCGCCATTTGGCGGCACAGGAGCCAGTGGCAATCATAGAGCCAGCGCCTACTATGCGGCCGATTACTGCGCTTACCCAGTGGCCAGTATCGAGGCAGACAGCTTAACCATGCCGGAAAAACTCGGTCACGGCATTACCCTTTAACGACACAGAATACTCAACTTACAAGAGGTCATTATGAACACTGCGACAGAAGCCAATTTTGACGGCTTAGTGGGCCCAACCCACAATTACAGCGGCCTATCTTTTGGTAACGTCGCGTCTTTGAGTAATTCCTCGCGTCCATCAAATCCCAAAGCGGCGGCAAAACAGGGCTTGGTAAAAATGAAAGCCTTGGCTGATATGGGATTCGTCCAAGGGGTTCTTGCTCCACACGAACGCCCGCACATCCCAACGCTACGTCGCTTAGGATTTTCTGGCAGTGACGCCAACATCCTAGCGCAAGCGGCTAAACAAGCTCCTAAGCTGCTTGCGGCTGTTAGCTCTGCGTCTTGCATGTGGACAGCCAATGCCGCAACCGTTTCACCCAGTGGTGATACCCATGATAAACGCGTGCATTTCACCCCCGCTAACTTGGTAAATAAATTCCATCGATCCATCGAGCACGAAACCACAGGCGCTATTTTGCAAGCGACTTTTAAAGACGAGAAACATTTTGCCCATCACCCTGCTTTGCCAAGTGTTGACCACTTTGGCGATGAAGGTGCGGCCAACCACACCCGCTTTTGTCATGCTTATGGTGAACAAGGGATCGAGTTCTTCGTGTATGGAATGGAGGCTTTTAACAGCAACGCCCCAAAACCCGCTAAATTTCCAGCTCGCCATACCTTAGAGGCATCACAGGCCGTTGCTCGACGTCATGGTTTATCCGCAGAGCAAGTGGTGTATGCACAACAAAATCCAGATGTCATCGACGCAGGCGTTTTTCACAATGATGTCATTGCCGTTGGTAACCGCAATGCGCACTTCTACCACCAAGAAGCCTTCTTAGATACCGCTAAAATGAAGCAAGACCTGCTTAAAGCCTGGGGAGATAGGGCTTCTTCTTTTCATCTAATTGAAGTACCCAGCAGCGCGGTATCCGTTCAAGATTGCATCCAGTCTTATCTGTTTAATAGCCAATTATTAAGCCGTGGTGATGATGACATGGTGCTCGTTGTACCGGGGGAGTGTGAAAATAACCCAGCGGTTTGGGCATATTTGAATAGCCTAGTGGCGGGTCAATCTCCAATCAAGGAGATCAAAGTCTTCGACCTAAAACAAAGCATGAGCAATGGCGGTGGCCCAGCTTGCCTTCGACTTCGCGTTGCCTTAACCCAAGCGGAACAACACGCTATTAATCCATCAACCTTAATGAATGACGGCTTGTTTGAACGCTTAAACACTTGGGTCGATAAACACTACCGCGACGAACTGCATGAAAAAGACCTTGCTGACCCTCAACTGCTAATCGAAAGCCGAACGGCATTAGATGAATTAACTCAGATAATGAAACTGGGAAGCGTCTACGAATTTCAAAGGTAAGGTTCGAAATCAATAAAGAAGTTACACATATAGGCATTTGCTCGATGTAGCGAGCGAAGCTAAAACGAGGCAAAAATAGACGAGGAAGCGGACACCTACATGGATGTAGGTGTTAGGGCGACGCAGGAAGCCAAAGTCGAGTTATATTTATAAATGAGCATTCCGAGTCTATTTTTAACAAAGTGTTAGCAAGCGCAGTAATCGAGAAAAAGTCGCTCAGAAATGCTCGCCATTTTCATAATAGTCCTTACCCTGCAGGTCATGGAACAAAACAGTAATGTCTTGTCCGCTGTCCACCAGCGGTCTAACCAAGTCTTCAATGACTAAAGCGACTTTACGCTTTATCTCATCGCCTCGATCAAACCATAAGACATCAAAAAATGGGTAAGCAGGGGAAGCCCCACCAACCACAAGGTAAGTGGTGGCTTGATACTCAAGAGTAAAGTGTGAATTAGGTGTATCAGTCAGCTCTGCGAGATTCTCGATTAGAATATCGGCAATGGATTCTAATTCATCAAAGGCTAGTCCACGAACACGTAAATGAGGCATATTCAGTCCTTACTCGATCTTGAAGTGAAAGGTAGATAATGCCTTATTTACTAACCTTCATCTACATAATCAAATGTACGAGTGTCTATCACTTTGCCGTCTTGCACGACATCCACACTCCATTTTCCATCGAAGCCAGGCATCAGGCGTTTGCTCGACCATACTCGCCAGCGGTCACCACCAATATCAAACCCTACATCCGCTTGATCTTCTCCATCAAGTTTCCAGCGATGGATAACATTACTGCCAGACATATTGCGCAAGTCAGTAAAAAAATACACTCGCTGTATTTCGCCGTATTCAACTTTTACAATTGGACCAATATTATCAATCGGTTCTCTGTCTACCACATCGGTAGAAAACTGGGCTCGAGCGACAGTGCCTTCTGCCCAAGCAGGTAAAGCGGCTAACAAGGATAAGACGCCCGCTAACATAATTCTGATAACTGTTTGTTTCATATCAAAGCCTATTGAATTTATATTGGTATTTCTCAAAACAGCTATTTCACGGGCTGCCTTCACTCTGAGATCATCTAAACACAAAGTTAAACTGAAATGGTGTAAAAGAAATGAGATTTTTGTGAAATTTTGCAAGACTTCTCATTTCTTTGTAGTGAAAGACAAACCTTTATGTTCCAGAATAAAGCGTAGGAAAATAAAAATTCTTATTTTCCTTGTCGATTTGCTAATGGAGTTGAAAAAGTATATTCCATATCCCAAGGAAAACGTATCCAAGTATCTTGGCTAACTTCTGTGATGAAGGTATCCACTAACGGCTTACCAGCTGGCTTTGCGTAAATAGTAGCAAAATGCGCTTTCGGCAACATTTCACGAACTTTCGCCGCGGTGCGACCGGTATCAACCAAGTCATCAATCAGGATGAAACCTTCACCATCACCTTCTACACCTTTCAAGACATTCAGCTCGCCCTGTTTCATAGCCCCTTTGCCACTTTCATCTTCACCGTAGCTCACGATACAAATAGTATCGATCAAACGAATATCCATCTCACGGCATAAGATAGCCGCGGGAACTAGGCCGCCACGAGTGATGGCAATAATCCCCTTCCAAGGACCTTGCTCCAGCAGACGCCAAGACAGAGCACGAGCATTTCTATGTAACTCTTCCCAAGATACCGGAAAATCTTTTGAATACGGGGTCATCAAAGCTCCTACGCTTTTCGCTATCAATTACAATTTTGAATAATATAATGCCAACAAGAACGCAGAAATGGTTCAAGAAAGCACTGAATAAAGTGGAAGATTAGGATTTTAGCGGTAATGGTAGTCCCGCCGCAACAAAAGTTACCCGATCGGTCAATTTAGCTAACATCTGGTTCATTACTCCAGCCTCATCTCCAAAGCGTCTAGCCAATGCGTTCATTGGCATAATACCCAAACCCACTTCACTGGACACCAACACCAAATCGCCTTCGAAATCTTCTACAGCACGCAGTAAAGCGCGTTTTTCTTCTTCTAAACGGTCTTCATCTTCTAAACACAATAAGTTGGTCATCCACAAGGTCAAGCACTCAACAATCACAGCCTGTTCCGGTGAATTCAGAGAGCTCAACACCTCGGCCAGCACCAGTGGCTCTTCGATTATTTGCCAATCACTTGGTCGGTTGGCTTTATGTAGGCGCACTCTTTCCGCCATGTCTTCATCCCAAACTTGAGAGGTCGCCACATAGCTCACAGGTTTGCCACTCGACACGACTTGTTCTTGCGCAAAAGCACTTTTGCCACTGCGAACACCACCCAATACAAGATGCTTCATGCCAGCTCTCGACCTCCCGCTGTTTTTAACAAACGAATCAATGCGCTATTTAACGCACCCATTTCATGCAAAGCGGGCAATGCCACACGAATCCAGCCTTCACCTAAACGAGTATGCACACCAACTTGATGCAACATCTCGAAGACTTGCGCCGCATAGTCCTCACTTTCAAGAGTCCAAGTCACAAACAACGGACTCAACATATACTCTTGAGAATCAAAGATAGTATTAAACTTAGGCACAACGCGCTCAACAAAGGCGGCCTGCCGTATTGCTAAGCTTTGCCTTGCACCAGACTGCCAAGCGGTATCAGCAAAAGCTAATTGCACCAAATGCAAACTCGGCGTTGCTACCGGCCAAGGACCAAGCAAGTTCTTAATGGCCGCTTGCCATTTACTGGAACAAAAAACGAATCCGACACGAGCCCCTGCCAAACCAAAGAATTTCCCAACCGAGCGCATCAGAAAAAGAGCGTCACTCAGATCTTCAGCCGTTTGATGATTTAACAAACTTAATTCAGGGCTAGCATCAATAAAGGCTTCATCCACGACAAGGTAGGCTTTCTGCTGTTCCGCGTAAGCAATCAACTGCATCAAAACCTCAGCTGAAGCGACCTCCCCCGTTGGGTTGTTCGGCTGAATCACCACAGCAACCGCCCATTTTTGCGCGAATAACTCTTCTACAGCATTGTAATAGTCAATCTCAAAGCCCCACTTCTCCCAAGCAAAAGCATGTTCTTGATAACCAATGCGAGGGACAAAAACCTTTTGCTGCGAAACAGGCAATGGGGACGACTGACTGGCTAACAACATGGGAGGCAAAGACTCAATGATGTGCTGAGATCCTGCGCCAATAGCACTGGGACGACGAGCAAAGTAGCGCTCAGCTTCGTCTAATAAATTCGCTTGATCAGGCAGATCCATCCACAACGTCGGCGATGTATCTGGAATCGGCCAAGGCTCACGATTACAGGCCGAGGATAAATCCAGCCAATTCAACGCATCATCGCCTACCTTGCGCTGCCAGTATGCTAAATCACCACCATGCTTTGGCGGCGTGCAGCTTAATTTAGAAGATTTTAGACCAACAGACATACAACCAATCCCCACAAAATCACGCTTTTATCCACCAGCCAAATCGCCTCTTTCAAATGATGAGGTTTTGGAAGTTCACCTTCCCCAAGAATTGGTCTGGTTTCTATTTTGCCAAAATACGGCGCTTCGCCACCTAATTGAACTCCTAACGCTCCCGCACCAGCGGCCATGACTGGGCCAGCATTAGGGCTTTTCCAGCGCGCAGAAGGACGACGAGCACTGCGAATCGCGGCACGCCAATGTCCACAAACACCATAGGTATAAATCACCAAACGAGCCGGAATATAATTCAGCACATCATCAAAACGCGCGGCAAACCAGCCGAAGTGCAATAAAGACTCTGTTTTGTAGCCCCACATGGCATCCAGCGTATTTGCCAGACGATACAAAAGCACACCCGGCGCACCAAATATCAAAAACCAAAAAATAGGCGCAAAAATCGCGTCACTGCCATTTTCTAATACCGACTCAATACCGGCTTTCGCCACGGCTGACTCATCCAAGTTTTGCGTATCACGACTGACAATATAGCTCACGGCACGGCGTGCTTCATCGAGCTTATCGTCTGATAATGGCGATGCAGATAACGGCTGATATATGGCCAAGGCATGCTCCCGCAAGCTTTGCCAACCAATGGCAAAATACAACACCAAAACGGACGGCAACACATCCATCCAATCAGGGAGCAACCACAGCAGAGTCAATAAAAGCACCAACCAAGGCAGAACCGCCACCAGCCAAGCCAAAAACCCCACCAGACGTTGACGAGAAGCAGAAGCATCTAATGGCAATTGAATATACTGACGACAAAGGTCCACCCAACGCCCAAACCAAATAAGGGGATGCCAGCTATTGGGCTCTCCCAACAAACGGTCCAACACCAAAGCGACCACTAAAATCAAACTGGTGACAGAAGAAAAGGCTAAGAAATGATCGCAAAAAGCATGAATAGCAGAGTCTAGATTAGAAAGGATCATAAATATAAGTCGTTTTTTCACTTAACAAGGTGAATAGGTCAGGTAGAATTCTATCACCTTATTGATTCAAAGCGTGATGATACTGAATGCCAGCCTTTAGTTTAATGATCCAAGGAACCACCTCGGATGCCGGAAAAAGCACCCTAGTCACGGCATTATGCCGTTTATTTTATCGCCGAGGCATTTCCGTTGCGCCCTTCAAACCGCAAAACATGGCATTAAACAGCGCGGTCACCAAAGACGGCAATGAAATTGGTCGAGCACAAGCGGTACAGGCCTATGCAGCCGGGCTAGAACCGCAAGTAGATATGAACCCTATTCTACTCAAACCCAATACAGACACTGGGGCGCAAGTCATTATTCAAGGCAAAGCCGTGGGCAACATGAACGCCGTTGGGTATCACGAATACAAAAGCATCGCCAAAGTCGCTGCATTGGATTCATATCAGCGTTTGGCCAATCAATATCAAGCCGTCTTAATTGAAGGTGCTGGCAGCCCTGCCGAAATAAACTTGCGCGCTCGTGATATCGCCAATATGGGCTTTGCTGAAAGCATTGATTGCCCTGTGATTATCATTGCCGACATAGACAAAGGTGGCGTGTTCGCTCACCTTGTTGGGACACTGGATTTACTCAGCCCAAGTGAGCAAGATAGAGTCATTGGCTTTGTGATAAACCGTTTCCGTGGCGACATCAGCTTATTGCAGTCTGGTCTAGATTGGCTTGAAGAACGCACTGGTAAACCTGTTTTAGGGGTGCTGCCCTTCTTAAAAGGTTTCCATTTAGAATCCGAAGACGCCGTTGCCAAAAGCCCCATTAAAACAGACAGCAACGCCAAACTAAACATCGTCATACCGATCATGCCGCGCACCAGCAACCACACAGACTGGGACGCTCTGCGCCTTCATCCAGAAGTTCAAGTCACCCTAGTAGGCGCCAACGAACCTATTCCGCCTGCTGACTTGGTTATTTTACCTGGCAGCAAAAGCGTACAAAGCGACCTCGCCTATTTACGCCACGAAGGCTGGGAAGACTACCTCAACAAACACTTACGATATGGCGGCAAAGTCATCGGGATTTGCGGCGGATATCAAATGCTCGGCGAACAACTGCTGGATCCACTAGGACTAGAAAACCAACACGCTAACACGCGATCTACAGGTTTTGGCTTTATCCCCATGGAAACTGTCTTAAAAGAGGAGAAACAGCTTAAGCAACGCCAAGGTCAGCTCACTTTCGCTGCCAATGCTCAAGTGACAGGCTATGAAATTCATTCGGGGGTTTCACGCTTTACTGATGAAACACAGATTGCGCATTTCGCTCTCTTAGATGATGGAAAGAACAAAGAAAACAGCGAAAAAGAAGGCTACCTATCACCAGATGGTCAAATCATCGGCACTTATTTACATGGAGTCTTCGATCACCCAGACGCCCTCAAAGCCCTACTCAACTGGGCCGGGGTTGACCAAGCAGCAGCATTTAACTACGACCAATTCCGCGACAAAGAAATCGACCGACTCGCCGACAGCGCAGAACAACACATGGACATTGATGCATTAATTGAACAGTGTAGAGTATTTAAAATGACAAACTAACTCCTCCACCCACGACGGTGGAGGAGTTAGAGGTTTCCCCTAAAAACCGAGAAGGATAAGTTAGTTACTATAACCTTGCGGGTTTTTACTCTGCCAATTCCAAGCATCGCGACACATGTCTTCTAAAGACAGCTGCACTTGCCAACCTAGTGCGTCGCTTGCTTTTTTCGGGTCAGCGTAAAACTCTGCTATGTCCCCAGCTCGCCTTGCCATAATCTCATATGGGATCCGCTGCTTTGATGCCTTTTCAAAGGCATTGACCACATCCAACACACTAAAACCTTTACCGGCACCTAGGTTGTAAACTTCAATACTTTTCTCCGTTTGATTCGCCAGTTTCTCAAGCGCTTTAATGTGCCCTAAAGCCAAATCTACCACGTGGATATAATCCCGAACTCCTGTACCGTCATGAGTTGGGTAATCACCGCCAAACACACTGAGTTTCTCGCGTTTTCCGACAGCCACTTGAGTAATAAACGGCATCAAGTTATTCGGGATGCCATTCGGATCTTCACCAATCAATCCGCTTGGATGAGCACCAACCGGATTAAAGTATCGCAACAGACTCACATTCCATCTAGGATCAGACGCATGGGCATCTTGCAGAAATTGCTCAGTCATGACTTTAGTTCGGCCGTATGGACTCGTCGAACTGAGAGGAAAATGCTCTACATAAGGAATAGGGTTATTATCGCCATACACTGTTGCAGAAGAACTAAACACCAAATCAAATACACCATGATTCGCCATTATGTCTAATAAAATCAGCGTTCCGGTTAAATTATTATGGTAATAAGATAGTGGAATTTGAGTGGACTCTCCCACCGCCTTCAAACCAGCAAAATGAATCACTGCATCAATAGAATGCTGCTCAAAAACCGCATTTAACGCCGAAGAGTCCAACAAATCGACGGCATAAAAAGCCACTGTTTTAGCAGTAATTTGCGCAACTCTATTTAATACTTCCGGATTGGAATTACACAAATTATCAACGACAACGACATCATAGCCCTGATCTAATAACTCCACACAAGTATGACTTCCAATAAAGCCAGCGCCACCCGTTACCAAAATAGTTTTCATAAAATTCTCTGCAAAAACTCTGTCTTTGTTTTGTCTATTCTAGTTAAGCGACTTCTCTTGGAGAAGCAATGCGTTTGCCTTCATAATAACGCAATACCATTTGAAAACGCACTATTAGGATTATCGCAAGCAGCGTTAAACCTGCTCCCAATCCAATATAAAAACCTCGTAAGGACAAGGTTTCCGCCCAAGGACTGTAATGGGACAGCCAAAATCCGAAGGGAATACTCAAGCCAAATAACGACACAGCGAAGGCGATCATAGTTGAGCGAGTTTCGCGGAAGCCTCGTAACGCGCCAGTAAACACCGTTTGCAGCATATCTGGGAATTGATAACAAGAAGAGATCAGCAAGATGCTCGCCGCTAGCGCCACTACTTCGGCATTGTTGCTGTATATATAAGGAATCTGGTTATGAAATACTTGAGTGATAATAAAACAGGCGCTCACATAGGATAGACCTAACAGTACAATTACCCGAATGCGTTTTCTAACGCCGTCAACACCTTCTTTCGACATGGCTTTTGCCACCACAATAGCCGTCACAGCGCTCATCGCCATCATAGGTGTAAACAAGAAAGAAGTGTAAGACATGACGATCTGACCTCCCCCCAAAGCCAGATCACCAAATGATGAGATCAACCAGGTCATAGAAGAAAACAGTCCCACTTCAAACGCAAAGGCAAAACCCGCAGGTGTACCAACATTCAAGAGGATCGTAAACTTACGTGTATAACGCCATACTAAGCGAGTAAAGAGCGGGGTTTTATTCATAAAGCGGTCGTAAACAAAAAACATAGTTACAGCCAAATACAATGACAAAGCCGACGCTAATGCCGCCCCTTTTGCGCCTAATTCAGGAAAACCAAGCTGGCCAAAAATTAGTACATAGTTGAACAATATATTCAGTACCAAGCCAAAACTGGCAACAAACAAAGGAAAGCCTGGACGCCCTGCGGCTTCAAATAAATTTTTATAGGCTGTCATCAATGCCAACATAGGCAGAGCTGGGGCAAAAATATACAAATAAGAAATAGAAACCAGCCTTGTTTCCTCTTCCGTTGCCATCAAACCAGCAAAATAAGGCAGTAAGAAAATGACGATCAAGCTAGCCATCACACCAAGCACAATGGACAGACCAACCGCTTGAGACATGTAGAGATTAACTAATTTAGGTTGTCGACCATGTAAGTGACGTGTAACCAGTGGAGTAAGACCAAAAGTCACCCCAATCAAAAAACAGCCCACAGGCAGCCATAGACTTGAAGCCAACCCAACAGCCGCCAAGTGCAATGCACTGTAATGCCCTAGCATAATAGTATCGACAACACTGATCGACAGTTCCAATGTCATAGTAAGAATCATCGGAAATAATAAATGCAGAACTTCTCTTAACACTGGAAAACGCTTAGCCACACATCACCGCCGATTATCCATAAAAACATTCGAGACCTTAAAATACTTCAGTCTTGTATTGGTCTTGCCTGAAACAGCCGAGCAATTTACCACTGTTCTCTATTTATTGCACCGTTGGTTGACTTTATTTTGCACCATACTAAAGCAACCCCATGATCTCGACTTGTATTTACCACTCAATACCGAGAAAATGCCGCTCCACTATTAATTAGATAATTAGACTAAACAGGGAAGACAGTTCTAACATGACCATTCTCACCACCCTTGGCCCTTTATTAATCGCTTTACTCTTCGGCTACTGGGTCAATATCAAGTTATTCACCCCTTCTCGTGTAGCAAAGGGATTAGAGCAATTGGTTTATCTTATTCTTGGTCTAATCGGCTTTAGCCTCGGAGCATTAGACAACTTAGCCGAAAAGCTCTTTATCGCTGGCTATCAGGCCATTATTTTCTTTACGCTTATCAGCGTGTTCAGTTTAATCGGCTTATATCTTAGTGGCGCTAGATTTGGCGGTATGCATGCAGATAACCTTGCTCAGGGCCCATCTGACAGCAAAAGCCATGCTCTAAAAGACGCAGCAAAAACCCTTGCTTGGGTCATTGGTGGTGTCATCATAGGTATTTTTGCCAAAGATTGGCTTACAGGCGTAGACGAATTAGTCACTGGCTTATTGTATGTTTTGTTATTTTTAATTGGTTGTCAGTTACGTCAAGGCAATCATCGTCTTCGCAAACTGTTTTTAAATTCCCAAGGCGTCATTATCGCATTGGTCACCATCTTCACCACATTATTGGCTGGTTGGATTGGTAGCCTAATTTTAGGGTTAAGTTGGCATCAGGGACTAGCGGTCGTTTCAGGCTTTGGCTGGTACAGCTTATCCGGAATTCTTATTACTGGCTTAGGCAATCCAGTGCTAGGTACTACCGCTTTCTTGCTCGACCTTGGGCGTGAAATACTAGCACTCATGTTAATACCTTTTTTAGCGCGACTAAACAGCCATATGTCGGTTGGATACTCTGGCGCAACGGCTATGGATTTTACTTTGCCTATACTTGGCAAATTTCATGGTGCGCAAATCATCCCTGTCTGTATCGCCAGTGGCTTTATTATGAGTATTTTAGTACCAATTCTGATCCCCTTATTTATGGGAATTCATTAATAACGAACAAACTCGCTCTCGATTTTGTCAGATATACGTAAAGACACATAATCAAACAAAGCGGCTTTCGCAAACTCTGTCATGCTTTTGTAAAAGCGATTGTCTCAGTGAAGAACAGAGGATTAATCTCATTACACGTCTTGTGCTTTGTGGAACCGTTCTATCTATTGAAATTCAAACAAAGTGTGCAGGTGAAGGGGTCGCTTTGGTAACGTGAGAACATATAATTGGCATAAACAGTCTATCTTATGTTAGAACACTTACGTTAAACAGAAACGACGGATCTGATTTTGCAAAGCACAAGGCGTATATCATTGTTCCTGCTTTGTTTTCGCCCCATCAAATGCTGGTCAAAAAATGCGAATCCGAACTCCGTCTTAATGCTTTACATCACAAAGTGATAAATCAACAAATAATGGAACATTTTCTTATGAAAAAAACACTTATTGCGGCGCTAGTCATGTCATCCGTTTCTTTTGCTTATGCACATGACGACAGTTCGATCAAACTAGATTCCAAAGAACAGCGCCTTGGCTACAGCATTGGCACCATGTTTGGTACTCGCATGTCACAAGACTTCTCTAATCTCGATATGAAAACTTTCATGGCAGGTTTCCAAGACGCATTTGCTGGTAAAGAAAGCAAAATGACGATGGATGAAGTGACGAAAACCATTCAAGACTACCAGCAAGAACAAATGAAGAAAGCTCAGCTTGAGCAAGAAAAAGCCGCTGAAGAAGCAAAAGCTGCCTCTGCAGCTTGGCTAAAAGAGAAAGAAGCAGAAGACGGCGTTAAAAAAACAGACTCAGGCTTACTATATAAGGTAATCACCAAAGGTAATGGTGCAAAACCTAACGCAACAGATACGGTTGAAGTCGATTATGAAGGTAGCCTAATAGATGGCAGCGTATTTGATAGCTCTTATAAACGCGGTGAAGCGATCACTTTCCCTCTAAACGGCGTTATCCCTGGTTGGACTGAAGGTCTACAACTTATGCCTGTTGGTTCTAAATATGAACTATATATTCCAGCTGACTTAGCTTATGGTCCTGGTGGTACCGGCCCAATCCCACCAAATGCCGCACTAAAATTTGTTGTAGAATTACACAGCATCAAAAAAGCTGACACCCCTAAAGCAAATGCATCTGCCAAGTAACCAGCTTAAGAATGCAAATAAAAATGGCCGTCATTCATGACGGCCATTTTTTCTTCAGAGCTGAATCAGGAATCTATGGTTTTAATTTGCTCTTCATGCTCTGCCCATCGAACGGCGGCCCAAAAATACACTATAGGAAAGGCATACATCATGACACCAATATTATGGGCAAACATCACTTGCGATAAACCAAAATCCATATAGCACATGGGGACTAAAGCACCAGCCATAGCATAAGACTTAATATTCCAATTATCTTTATATTGCTCCATCTTTTTCAAAAAAAGTCTAAGTGGCACCAAATAAACTAATAACAAAAAAGCAAGACCAACAACTCCCCGATAACCCAAAGCATTAATATACTCATTGTGAGCATGGCCATACGCAAGTGCTTCAGGTATCACCAACCCCTCGTCTAACAATTCTTTCTTGACAACAATACTGCTGTGCACTCCAGCCCCTAAAACAGGAGAGTCTTGAAACATATAAAAAGCAGCCCTCCACATCTCAAAGCGCAAACCAACCGAAGTGTCTTTATTCACCCCACTAGTGTAATTCGAAACATCTCCAACAGCTTCATTCAACCGCTCCTTTACCCCTGTTTGTGGCACCAATATTGCTGAAACAATAAAAATACAGGTAGTTATCCCGAACAAAAGCCATGCGCTCCTTTTAAATAAAAACCGACTTTGCCAAAACAAAAATAAGCCAATTAAGGGTAAAGCAACCCAACCACCTCGAGAGGCAGACAAAACAGAAGCTCCGACGCCACATATACCTGCAATTAAAGAAAGAACCAGCCATAAATAGCGTTTATGCGACAAAAAGTAAGTGGATGAAGCAAAGCATAGCATGCCTAATAACATCCCCGTATTACCAAACATAATTGGATGTTGTCCGTTTTCAGCTCGCCCGTAGCCTAAGATCACACGCTCATACCAAGCAACTCCAAAGGCAAAAATAGCCCCTATCACCACTCCATGCCAGAGCCATTCTTTTTTATCGGTAGCTTGTAGCAGAAGTAACATCACGGGCAAAACTAAAATAAACCGAGAAGGTCGATCTAAATCCTTCAACTGAAAACCATCAATAAATACGAAAAAAAACATACTCAAACCAAAAGCCAGAAATGAGTAAAATAAGCGTTTATCATCTTCGTTTAATTCTGACCATTTAGGTTTTAAATAGACTAAAAAAGCAGAGCAGAGGAACAATAATGATGTGGCTATGCCATATCCACCGTAGATACCTATAGAAATTGCAAAAGTTAGGCCCGCAAGAAACCATACAAAAACAAAAAAACCTTCTCTCAACATCGTTCAGATTGCCTCAAATTAAAGTAGATTATTCGTTGAAAGCGAAGTAAATATTAACAATTACATTAGATCTAAAGCAGCCAACTTCATGACTTCCAATGATTCATCCTCAAGGATTCTATATAATCTAAAAGTGTTCTCTTTGCAGTCCAACCCAATGCTTTAGTTTTATCGGTCACTACATCAGCCGTCATTCTGTTTCCCTTTCTTTCAGGAAGCATTTCCACGTGACCACCAAACATATTAGCAACTTCTAAGATACTAAAACCTTCTTCACTACCAATACCAAATTCATCACCATAGCCGTGCTCACCAACCAGTACTAAGCCATCAATAATATCATCAATATGAGTAAAGTTTCGCCTCTGTGAGCCTGGGCTGACGACTGTCAAAGATTCTTCATTGCGCATTTTTTCTTTGAATAGAGCAATCAATGTCGCATACTTACCCGTTTGTATTTCTCTATCACCATAGACATTGTAAAAATAGGTAATAGCATAGGGCACATTGAACCAGCGGCCATAATTCATTACGAGCTCGGTATTACTGGCTTTTGTCCAAGCATAAGGCGAAGCACTGCGGCCAAAGCCGCCGTCACCAAATTTGGTACTGCTTCCAGCATAAAGTATCTTACAGCCAACTTTTCTAACAAATTCTAATACTGCAAAAATACCATCTTTGTTATAGGTCCAAACCTTTTCTATATCATCAAAGCTCTGCTCAACCCTTGAATATTCACCCAAGTGATAAACCATGCTTGGAGAAAAATCTACAAGGGTAGAGATGTCTCTCGTCTCCCCACGAATATAAGTAACCCCACCAATATGATTCAATTCACTACCCGTAAAGTAGTTATCAAGTGAGTAGACATCATAGCCCCCCAGTTTAATTAGGCGTTCGCACAAGTGACTGCCGACAAAACCAGCACCACCAGTGACTAACACTTTTTTATTGCTCATTTCTAATCCTTTGCAAACAAATCACGGGTATATACTTTTTCAGTGACACTCGACAATTCATCATTCATTCTGTTTGCAATAATAACATCGCATTCCTCTTTAAAGGTTTCTAATGAATCAAGGACCTTTACGTCGTGAAATTCAGACTGATTTAGCTCAGGCTCATAGACAACTAGCTCAATGCCTTTACCCTGCAATCGATACATAATGCCTTGAATAGCACTTGCACGAAAGTTATCAGAACCCGCTTTCATGATAAGGCGATATACTCCCACCTTTTTAGGTTTTCTGAGCAAGATCTGATGTTCAATAAAATCCATTCTAGTCGCATTCGATTGAACGATAGCACCAATTAACTCCTGAGGAACCAACTCAAAATTAGCAAGTAGCTGCTTAGTATCCTTTGGTAAGCAGTAACCACCATAACCAAAAGAAGGGTTGTTATAATGATCTCCTATACGAGGATCAAGACTAACGCCCTCAATAATCTGTCGAGAATCCAAGCCATGAACTTCTGCATAAGTATCCAGTTCATTAAAGAATGCCACACGCATAGCCAAATAAGTATTGGCAAATAACTTTACCGCTTCCGCTTCCGTCGCATCGGTAAACAACACCGGCATATCTTTTTTTATCGCTCCATCTACGAGCAAATTTGCAAACCTTGTTGCTCGCTCAGAGACTTCTCCGACGATAATTCGAGATGGATAAAGGTTATCATGTAGAGCTTGGCCTTCACGTAAAAATTCAGGCGAAAATAGAAGATTATCAACCCCAAATTTAGCCTTAGTTCTTTCTACATAGCCAACAGGAATTGTGGATTTGATAACCATAACAGCATTAGGATTAATAGCTAATACATCAGCTATGACAGACTCAATCGACTTAGTATTAAAGTAATGGGTTTCCGCATCATAGTCAGTTGGTGTCGCTATAATGACAAAATCCGCATCGGTATAGGCTTGCTCCTTATTTAGAGTCGCCACAAGGTTTAATGCTTTGTTATCAAGAAAATCTTGAATTTCTACATCATGAATTGGCGACGTCATATTGTTCAATAAAGCAATTTTTTCGGGAACGACATCCAAAGCAACTACTTCATTATTTTGTGCTAAAAGCACTGCAAGGGATAACCCCACATAACCTGTTCCTGCCACTGCGATTTTCATAAAACTCCTAAACCTATACTAGTATCTCAACTTTACGGCCAAAACTCTTTTTTATTCAATTAATATGGTTAATAAAAAAAGGAATAACGATTTTTTAAAAAGCCAATAGTAAAATTATCAATTACAGGCAATAAAGTGACTGCCTTGCAATTTTATCAGTCACATCAGCCTAAGCCAACCACAATAAAGTAAGACTATTGCAATAAAAGGGTGAATCGCCACTAGTTAGCTAGACACCTTTTAGTTAGATAAAATGATCTAATTGAGAGGTATTTATGAGCAAAACACGTTACCCAGAACAATTCAAAATTGAAGCGGTTAAGCAAGTGACTGAAGCAGGCTTTAGTGTTGCTGAAGTGGCTAATCGCTTAGGCAACACCACCCACAGTTTATATGCTTGGATTAAGCGATATGGCCCAGAGGCAGAATCGTTTGCAGAAGCCTCTGCTGAGTCGAGCGAGATTCTTCGTCTTCGAAAAGAACTCAAGCGAGTGACAGAAGAGCGCGACC
>NZ_CP025572.1:3809029-3946864 GCF_018336975.1 Marinomonas sp. CT5
AGACACTTCCCCCTGAACTAGATAAGCTAATGGAAGCGAAATTGTATAATGGGCACTTTATGTGTCACGTAATGCACCAAGACTACATTCTCAAATCTGGTGTTGACGAAAATAAGGTTAAAAATCAACTACTGGCTTTTTTTGATGAAAAAGGAGCTGAATACCCAGCAGAACATAATGTTGGTCAGCTGTATAAGGCTAAAGAAGCACTAAAAGCGTTTTACAAGAAAAATGATCCTACCAATAGTTTGAACCCAGGAATTGGCAAAACTCAAAAAGGCAAATATTGGCAAGATTAGAATCCGTAGCACTAAGCATACCAACGTTATTCAATAGGCAAACACAAAAAAACCAATGGCATCATTTACTGCCATTGGTTTTTTGTTGGTCGATGTAAGACGCTATGTTCGCTCAATAGACAATTATTGTTGTGTATAGCGATAAAGTGCTTTGTAATCACCATCATCTTGCAAGCAATAAAACACATTGTTTTTTGCGGTTAAAATTTGGCAGCTAAAGTCGACACCTTCTTGTTGCACCCACTCATTAGCACAGCTATCACGAAATTTTGTTTCCGCTTCACTTTCACTAATCACCCCAACAAAGTGAGACCAATCGAAACGACTTTCAAAAACGTTACAGCTGTTAGATTCATCTTGGTCAACAAAAGTCCCCGTACCGTCTTCATTAAAGGTTTCAACCCCCGTATCAATCCAATTGCACTGTTCGTCTAAATACTCCACTTTGAAGCTGTTTAGTAAATCTTTACGTCTAATATTTTTGAACTCTGCCAAGTCCTTCAAATGCATAGACCAGCTACCTTCGTAACCTTTATCGTTAAACCCTTCACGAATATTGAGAGTAAATGGCAAACCTGTAAGCACAGTTGAAACAGTATATAAATCAGTACAGTCGTTCCCCATTTGGGCACTTAACTTTCCTATGTTTAAGACCAAATCACTTAATCTAGTACTATCCATAGCAATGGCCACCATGCCATTTTGAGTCACTTCTTCTGTCGCCAATTGCTCAGCGACTTGCTTACTTTTTTCTCCTGTATAAGCAACTAAATGCTTACCTTTAATTCCGACAAATGCATCTATTGGCAATCCCTTGTCAGCCAAGTTCACTGTGCTTCCATCAGTCGGAATCTGAACACCGCGAAGCATTGGAATATATTGTCCAGCCAGTGCAGCCAACACATCAGGCTTCTCACTCGTAATCGTTGCAATAGCATCGTATTTCACGCCAACTGGACTACCTTCGTCTTTTTCTAGGTCAAATATACCTAAGCTCACCCCAGACAATCCTTGCGCCATACTGGTAAATACAGACAGTGCTGCTGGGTTCTGTTCGCGTAGATCTGCTTGCATTTTAAGTAATGGCTCACAGTTAAACTCGGCTTTAGTAAATTGTCTCCACAAGCTTGTTAGTACTGGTGACACGGCATCCGACGATACGCCAAGACCGACGCCCAACGTCAAGTCATTATCAGCATTCAAATAACTCGGAATAAAACCACTCAGCTTGTTTAACTCCCCAAGAATATTGGCGTTTTTAATTTCTAATGCATAAGAAAACTCTAAGGAGATATCGTCACCTTGAACGTCATAGCTATTCGCACCAAAAACCACACGAGGAACGCCGGACACAATATTATCAATGTCAGTTTTACACTGCATTTGCGCAGCACTTAACTCAGGTAGGTCATCACCGACCAACGCTTTTACCTGTTTATGGGCACGAGAGTTTTCATCAAGAATCGCATTAGCAATATTCTGTAAATGAATATAACCATGGGAAGCCGCCAAGAAATTATAAGACTCACCATCATTTTTCCAACTCTCCACCGCCATAGCTTTAGCCGGCTTCGCTAAAGCAAAGCGCTGTTCTTGAGCAGCTTTGCTTTCTTTTTGAGACATAACAGCCACAGTGAGCACTTTATCTTTGATCATAAAACCAAGCATCAGCTCAACATTATCTTTGTTTACCAACTCAACCGTTGTTAACGTCTGCTCACCGATCGTCTGAGAACCAAGCTGAACATCTGTTTCTTGAGCAGCTTGCTTAACCAGTGCTAGAAACGTTTCTTCATTTTCTAATGCAATGCGTGTGACAGGAAAAACGCCATCCAAATACATAGCTCTAGCCCCTTCAACATCTAAGCCATAATGTTGAAACAGCGCCATACCTCCTTGATAGGCTACATCGTAGTAGTCTTTTACCAACCAATTAACAAAATCCAAACCTTTACTGGGTGGTAAAGATTCGAGCAGTTCACTAATTATTTCGGCATTACCGCTATCTTTATATTGAGCCATCAGCTCATCGGAGCTAGTGACAAGCTCTTTATTTGAGACGCCACCAACAAAAAGAGCGGTATCAGCAGGCACGTACTCGATCATACTCTCAATCGAATTATCTTTTTGGAACCAGCCAAAAACATCCAAGTTAAAACCAAATGCAGCGCTGGAAGACAAACACGCTGCGACAGCCGCCGTTTTAAAGTATTTTACCTTCATTACGAACCCTTAAAATACGCACTTAGCAAAATGCATTAGATGAAATTAAAAAATTAAATGTTAAAAACAATTAAATGTTAACGTTTAACCGATAAAAGAACTATGACTAACCAACTTTTAATCATGTTGCAGGCATTCACTACGCTTTTTAAATAATACCAGCAATGTCATGACAATTACCCCTGCGTCTCTTCTCCTTTACCGTTATGATTATACTTTCCCGCATTTAAAAGATATTTTTGACGTAAACAGACAATTGCTTACTTCCTAGCCACCCTACAATGATGCTCCTTTAACTCAATCACCATCTGGAGCCGCTATGTCTGACTTTATCACCGTTATGCGTGAAACCTGCCCAACACCCGTAGTAAACGCAACAAAATGGACTCGTATTGGTGGCGATCCACACACAGTCAATTTAAACGCCTACCTTTCAAAAGACGGCAGCAAAATCATGGGAACGTGGATTTGTACCCCTGGTAAATTTGAAGTGAACTACGACAAATGGGAATTTTGCCATTTCTTAGAAGGTTACTGCATCATCACCCCAGAAGGGGAAGAACCAAAACATCTAAAAGCAGGCGATGTATTTGTCATCGAACCTGGCATGAAAGGTACTTGGGAAGTGGTTGAAACCGTGCGCAAATACTTCGTCTTTGCTTAAGCACTCTCACGATGAGCTGAACACCACGTTCGGCTCAGTAGGCTTTTTCTATAAACGAATCCAGAACAATATTTCTTAAATTAAAATAAGCCCTTCTTGTTACATCCACTAGATTACTCATAATGGCTCCACAGCCGAAGTACTTTTATCAATTTCTCTGCTTCCAGCACTTGATAAACAAGTCGGTGTTGGATATTAATTCTGCGCGAATAAGCGCCAGAAAGGTCACCAACTAACTTCTCAAACGGAGGTGGTTTTTGAAAGGGATCCTGCGCAATAAAATTGAGTAACTCTTGAGCTTTTGATTTCAGCCCGCTAGACGCTAATTTCTTTGCATCCTTCTGAGCTTGCTTGGTATATACCAACTTCCATGTCACCAGTCTAACTCCTCGTCACATTCACTAGCGGGAGTATCCATTCCCTCGCGGATTGATTCACGCATATTAGGTATTGATAATAAAAACAGCGTTTCTTGGATCGCTGACCAATCCTCTTCCGATACTAAAACTGCATTATTGCGCTTACCAGTAATAACGATAGGCTGATGAGAATCAGCCGCTTCATCAATCAACCGATACAAATTACTCCGTGCTTCTGTTGCCGTCATTCCAGCCATCACACACCTCAAGATTGTCTAAATTATAGGCAAATTGTACGCTTTATGGCACGTACGTCAAGACGGACGCTTTTTTGCTTTTTATTCAGACCTTAAGACAGAATCAGTTTCCCTTAAAATGCTCTCTATAGCTGACCAAATAGCTTCTGATAACCTAATAGCTGACTAATTGATCTATCGAAATAGATTATTTGACCCTAGTAGGGTTAAGCTTTCTAACCAGCAATTCACGCTTGGTTTGAGTCTCCTCCGAACTGGCTCTATCTGACGTTTGTGGCTACAACATGGCGGATCACGCTTCGCTCATGCCGCCCTACATTTTATTTTGTATAAGTTTTCAGGCAATAAAAAAGCGAGCCGAGGCTCGCTTTTGTCAGTTCCAATAGAGAAAACTCAAGGATTAACCCAAGGCTCTGGAATGATGTTCTAGGTGATCGTCAATGAAGCTTGCGATGAAGAAGTAGCTGTGATCGTAGCCCGGTTGACGACGTAGCGTAATCGGGTGTCCGGCTTTTTCACAGGCCGCTTCTAGGGCTTCTGGCTTAAGTTGTTCTACCAAAAAGCTATCCGCTTCGCCTTGATCAATAAACAAAGGTAAGCGCTCACTTGCGTTTTCAATCAGCAAAGTCGCATCCCATTCGTTCCAAGTCGCTTTATCTTCCCCCAGATATCCCGTGAACGCTTTTTCGCCCCAAGGACAATTAGTAGGGTTGGCGATCGGTGCGAAGGCCGACACAGATTGATACTTGCCTGGGTTCTTCAATGCACAAATCAAAGCACCATGGCCCCCCATTGAGTGACCAGAGATAGAACGCTTGTCGGTCACAGGGAAGTTCGCTTCCACTAAATGCGGCAGCTCTTGCACCACGTAATCGTACATGTGGTAAGTGTTCGAGTAAGGCTCAACAGTTGCGTTGATGTAGAATCCCGCCGCCGATCCAAAGTCGTAGCTTTCATGCTCGTTCGGATAATCCGTACCACGTGGGCTGGTGTCTGGACAAACAATCGCTAACCCCAATTCCGCCGCTTTGCGAAAAGCACCCGCTTTTTGCGTGAAATTCTCATCATTACAAGTCAAACCTGACAACCAATACAAGACGGGGACTTTTTGCGTTTCAGCTTGTGGTGGCAAGTAAATAGCAAAGGTCATTTCGCTTTTTACGGACAAACTTTCATGCTTATAACGCTTCAACCAACCGCCGAAGCTTTTCGTGCTAGATAGTAGTTCCATATTCTTCTCCTAGACGTTAGCCATTTCGCTGACGCTAAATGGCTAACTGGATTGGCTCGACTGATCTTAACAATTATTTTTGATCGAACAGGATGACGGTACGAATACTTTCGCCTTTGTGCATCAAATCAAACGCTTCGTTGATTTGCTCAAGTGGCATTGTGTGCGTAACGAATGGGTCGATTTCGATTTTGCCATTCATGTAGTCTTCTACGTAACCTGGTAATTGGGTACGACCTTTAACACCACCAAACGCAGACCCCTTCCAAACTCGACCGGTTACCAATTGGAAAGGACGAGTAGAGATTTCTTGGCCAGCACCAGCAACACCAATGATGATGGACTCGCCCCAACCTTTGTGGCAACACTCAAGAGCAGAGCGCATTACTTGTACGTTACCAATACACTCGAAAGAGTAATCCACACCGCCGTCAGTCATCTCAACAATCACTTGTTGGATTGGCGCATCAAAGTTTTTCGGATTCACACAATCCGTCGCACCAAACTGCTTCGCCATTTCAAATTTAGATTCGTTAATGTCGATGGCGATAATACGTGAAGCCCCCGCCATACGAGCACCTTGAATAACAGACAAACCAATGCCGCCTAAACCAAAGACCGCAACCGTATCGCCTTTCTCCACTTTCGCCGTATTCAATACTGCGCCGATACCTGTTGTGATACCACAGCCTAGCAAGCAGACTTTTTCTAGCGGTGCATCTACATGGATCTTCGCCAAAGAAATTTCAGGTACAACACTGTATTCAGAGAAAGTCGACGTCCCCATGTAATGGAAAATAGGTTCACCATTGATGCTAAAACGGCTTGTACCGTCTGGCATTAGGCCTTTACCTTGAGTTTCTCGAACGGCACTGCATAAGTTTGTTTTACCCGACTTACAAAACTTACATTCGCCACACTCTGCCGTGTAAAGTGGAATAACGTGATCGCCTACTTTAAGACTAGTAACGCCCTCACCTACCGCTTCAACAACACCCGCACCTTCGTGACCTAAGATCGCAGGGAATACACCTTCTGGATCTTCACCAGACAAGGTAAACGCATCGGTGTGACAAACGCCTGTTGCAACCATACGAACAAGTACTTCACCTTTTTGTGGATCTTGAACATCTACTTCTTCGATTTTAAGTGGTTGGCCCGGTCCCCAAGCAACAGCTGCTTTACATTTCATAGCGCACTCCAATGTGTGTTTAATAGTTTTGATGACATCAGTGTAGACGCAAATGATTACAAGGATAATCCCTCGGTTGGCAAATGATTATTGCCATACAGCAACAATCATTTCAAAAAAGGCCATTTTAGTTATAATATAACACTCTCAACACCATTTAAGGGAAAGCCATGAAAAATTGGGAAGCCATGGAAGCGTTTGTCGAAGTGGTTCGGCAAGGCGGCTTTACCGCGGCCGCCACTAAACTTAGCGTGTCAGCGTCTCACATTAGCCGTCTCATCACTCAGCTCGAAGCAGAACTCGGTACAACACTCTTGTTTCGCACCACCAGACGCATTCGCTTAAGCGAAGCGGGAGAATTGTATTACCAGCATTGTCGTGGTTTGCCAGAAGCGTTGAGCAGCGCTGAAGAAGTGATTTCCTCCCTCAACCAAGCCCCCATCGGTTCCTTTAAAATGACCTGTGCGACCACTTTTGGCGAACGCTATATCGCGCCATTAATGAACGACTTTTTACTTGATCATCCAAGGATCGAGTTGGATTTTCACCTGACCAATCGTTCGGTGGATTTAATCGAGGAAGGTTACGATCTGGCTATTCGCATGGGCGCAATGAAAGATTCTAGCCATTTATCTCGGCGCTTGTGCGATCGCGTGGAATACCTTTGCGCCTCAAGAGACTACATAGACCAACATGGCATGCCGCACACATTAGCCGAATTAAACAAACACCATTGTTTGATCGGTTCCAAGAATCATTGGCTGTTTCAACAAGACGGACAACGCAAAGAGGTCAAAGTCAGCAGCCAGTGGCGCAGCAATTCTGGCCCAGCCTTGTTGGATGCAGTGCGCAAAGGTTTGGGAATCGCACAATTGCCAGATTATTACGTGTCCGACGATCTCGCCAGCGGCAAACTCATCCCATTACTAACACAATATCAGTACCCATACAGTGGCGTTTGGCTGGTTTATCCTAAAGTTCGTCAGTCGTCACCAAAATTACAAAGCATTTGCGATTACTTGATCCACCGCTTTAAACAAGATCCACCTTTTGCCAAATAGCACACGTATGTTTAAATACACGCACTTATTTTTGACTCTGAGCCATTAAGCGAAGCCCATGTTCTCACAAGAAGACCTTATCCAAGTTGCCCGTCAAACCATGCCTTTCGGAAAATACCAAGGCCGTGTTTTGATCGATCTGCCAGAAGCCTATTTACTATGGTTTGCACACGAAGGCTGGCCGAACGGTAATCTAGGGCAATGGTTGCAGCTAGCACTGGAAATAAAAATCAATGGGCTGGAAAAGCTGGTCGATCCACTACGCAAACCCAGCGAAAAAATGCCAGACGAGCCAAAAGTTCGGATTCGCTTTGACGATTAACCCGCCATAAAAGGTTTGTTTGGATAAACATAAAACAACACGCCCTGCTCTTGTTTATCTAGGACAAAGCCCACTCGCTCCGCCACTTTCACTGACGCGATATTGCCTATTTTTACCTGTGCTGATAGCGGTTCATTAAAGAGAGGCATTAATTGAGACAGCATTTGATGAGCAACCCCTTGCCCGCGTGATTCTGGTGCCACCGTCCAAGATAACTCCCACGCATTTTCCACGCGATCCGCTCGGCAAGTACCGACCGCTTTGCCATTCATTTCAGCGACCCACAAGCGTCTCTGATCTGGACTTTTTAGTGATTTTTCTAACCATGCCATATGCGCTTCTAAACTAATAACCTCCCCATGATGAGAAGCTTGTCGAGTTTGTGGATCATTACGCCACACCAACAAACGCTCAGCATCATTCCTATTTGCGGGACGTAATTGAAACGAAATTGTCATAGCCTATTTGCTTCCTGTTTTGGGTGCTAGTTAACTGTCAGTATACACTTAATGTTGACGCTTTTTTGGGGATTCATTAAGGTACGATACTTGCTTATCTATTTCCTTTAATCCCTCTATTTTGGCAAGGATATCACACCAAATGGACATCAGAATCGACGACTTATCAGGCCCAGAAATCAAACAACTGCTCACAGAACACCTTGAAGACATGTTTGCAACATCCCCGCCAGAATGTGTTTTTGCTTTGGATTTAGAGGAATTAAAAAAACCGAATATTACCTTTTGGACAGTGTGGAAAAATAGCCAATTACTCGGCTGTGGCGCACTTAAAGCTCATGATGACACCCATGGTGAAATTAAATCTATGCGCACCACCAGCGCCGCTCGCAACAAAGGCGTTGCTTCTACCCTGCTTAGCCATATTCTTGAAGCCGCAAAACAGAAAGGTCTTAGCAAAATAAGCCTAGAAACTGGGTCACATGACTTCTTTGCACCAGCCAGAAAGCTGTATACAAAACATGACTTTATCGAGTGCGGTCCTTTTGCCGATTATAAGCTGGATCCTCATAGCGTATTTATGACTCGTAGCCTGTAAAAAGGCCATGGCTGCATTACAGTCCGCTTCACTTATTTCATCATCTGTACATTACAGCCATTGAACAAGCTCGTTAGACTTTATGTATTCAGAATGAGAGACAAAGGATTCGAGTATGAAAACAATCGGCATTATTGGTGGGATGAGTTGGGAATCGTCTGCTTTGTACTACCAAAATATTAATGAGATGACTAAACAAAAGCTGGGCGGGCTGCATTCAGCGAAAATTATTTTATCCAGCGTCAACTTTGCTGAAATTGAACGCCTGCAACATCTAGGCGATTGGACGCAACTAGGAGAAATACTTACCGCAGAAGCTAAACGTTTGGAACAAGCCCAAGCAGACTTCATTCTTATCGCCACCAATACCATGCACAAGGTGGCCGATCATGTTCAAAATGCCATACAGATTCCTTTATTGCATATTGCTGATGCAACAGCCCAAGAACTCGTTAAGAAAAAGCATCAGAAAGTTGGCTTTATTGGTACTCGCTATTCCATGGAAGAAGACTTCTATATTAAACGACTAGAAGAGCAATACGGTCTAGAGGTTATCACGCCACAAAAGCAAGACAGGGACGAGATACATCGAATTATTTACGATGAATTATGTCTTGGAAACATTCTCCCAGAATCTAGAAAAATCTATATCGATATCGTCAATCGACTCCAAGCAAGCGGCGCAGAAGCCGTCATCGAAGGCTGTACTGAAATCACACTGTTATTACAGCAAGAACATGTGTCAGTGCCTTTATTTGATACTACCTACATTCATGCTAAAGCGGCTGTGGATGAAGCATTAGGATAAGTAACTAAGCATAAAAAAGCCAGCGCAAGCGCTGGCTCGTTTTTCGTTATTTGGTAAGGGAAACAACCAAATAACGAAACCTTATCTGTTCTCGGTTAAATTCCGCCATGTGTGAGCTTGGCAGGATCTAACAAAGCCAATAGCGCTTCTCTATCTAACTCGGTTTCCTCTTCTGCCACATCCACTACTGGACGACCTTCTTTGTACGCTTTTTTGGCAATTTCAGCCGCTTTTCCATAACCAATAATCGGATTAAGTGCCGTGACCAAAATAGGGTTGCGATGTAAGGCTTGGTTTAGTTTGTCTTCATTAACCGTTAGTGTTGCTATCGCGTTATCCGCCAATACTTGTCCACTATTCGCCAATAACTTAATACTGTTCAGTAAATTCTTAGCAATCATAGGAAGCATAACATTTAGTTCAAAATTCCCAGATTGTCCACCAATGGTAATCGCCGCGTCATTGCCAATCACTTGTGCTGCGACCATGGCTGTGGCTTCTGGAATCACAGGGTTCACTTTACCTGGCATAATAGAAGAGCCTGGTTGTAAGGCTTGCAATGAAATTTCTCCCAAGCCAGCCAATGGACCAGAATTCATCCAACGCAGATCATTGGCAATTTTCATATAGGTCACGGCAACCGCTTTTAGCTGACCAGATAAAGCAACGGCTGTATCTTGAGATCCTATCAGTGCGAAAAAGTTCTCTCCCTTGCTAAAAGTCACATTGGTTAAGTCCGATAATTCTCTGGCAAATGCCTCAGCAAACTCTGGATGCGCATTAATGCCCGTACCTACCGCAGTACCACCCTGCGCCAATTGAGTCGTTTTGTTCTCCAGATAAGTTAAGTTATCGATATGGTCTTGCAGCTGAGCGGCCCAAGCATGAAAAGTTTGGTCTAACCGAACTGGCATGGCATCCATTAAATGGGTGCGACCAGTTTTGGTATAACCCGCCAAAGCATCGCCTTTTTCAATAATGGTGTCTTTCAAATGCACTAAAGCGGGTAATAAATGGCCGGTTAATTCTAATGTTGCACTCACATGAATCGCGCTAGGAATAACGTCATTACTGCTTTGACCATAGTTCACATGATCATTAGGATTCACCGTGTCACCAAGATGCGAACTTGCTAATGTTGCAATGACTTCATTCGCATTCATGTTCGAACTCGTGCCTGACCCCGTTTGATAAACATCCACAGGAAAATGCTGCATAAGGTCTTCAGAATCTAGTAACTCATCACAAGCCGCTTGAATGGCTTCAGACATTTCAGGCGTTAGGCATTCAAGGGATTTATTAGCGCGAGCGGCGGCGGATTTTATTAAGATAAGAGAACGAATAAAGGCTTCAGGAAGAGGTTCATCGCTAATAGGAAAGTTGTTTATGGCCCGTTGAGTTTGGGCTCCGTAAAGGGCTTTTGCTGGGACTTCTAACTCCCCCATACTGTCTTTTTCAATACGCGTTTTCATAAGTATAAGAATTCCTTATTGTTCAAAAGAAGAAATAAAGTAATGACTCAGAACTCGCAAGTTATGCTCCATCTTGAAATAATTCTTAGCATCTTGATACGTTACAATTAAACGCTTTAGGTGTGATAAAGGCAAATACACCTTGTCTAGACAGGTTTGACGCCAGTGAGTCGCGACACTGGTATCACAAACCGTATCCAGCAATACGTTAAACACTCTTTGATACAATAAAGTTGCATCGGTAATACTTAGTCGCTCGGCATACTCTTCTGTTAAATTTAAGTAGTGATAGAGCACTTCTGGAGAATCTGCACACTGTCCACCCTGAATAGTTTGCTCAAGTACTGAAAATGGCACCAAATAATGACTCATCTCGTCAACCTCTAAAGAATACAAATGATAACTATTATCAATAATGTGTAGTAAGACAGCATCTGTCAAGCTATTGATAACGATTCCTATTAAAATTTACTCTTTCCAAAGTTTAGGTTGACAGAAGTCATGACATTGCCAAATCCAAAAATACAAAAGCCCCTGTTACGTCTTCCATAACAAGGGCTTTATGAAGCAATACCTAATGAGCTTGGCTCTTAGTGGTGATGACCACCGACACCGTGTGCATGTCCGTGAGCAATTTCATCGTTCGTTGCTTCACGAGAGTCAACAATTTGAATATTGAACGTTAGGTCTTTACCAGACAATGGGTGATTTAAGTCCACAGTAGCGTGTTTTAAGCCAACTTTTACCACCGTTACCTGACGCATACCTTTGTCCGTTTGCACCATAGCAACCATGCCCGCTTTCCAGCGTTTTGCCCCTTGCAAATGTTTTACCGGCACTTGCTGCTGACGATCTTCATGGCGTTCACCGTAAGCATCGGCACAAGGCACAGTGACTTCGAACTCATCACCAACTTCTTTACCTTCCATAGCTTTTTCAAGCCCTGGAATAACGTTGCCGTGGCCATGTAAGTAAGCCGCTGGATCTTTACCCGCAGAGGTTTCGATCAAATCTTCGCCATGACGCAAAGTATAGTGAAATTGAACGACTTGATTGTCTGCAATCGACATGCTGTTTCCTCATTTTTAATCAATAATTAAGCACTGATACTTAGTGTATCCGCTTAGATAATATCGGGGCATTATAGTGATTATGGTGCAACTTACCTAGAGCCCCTTTTATTAAAAAATAGAAAGCTCTAAGGAGCCTTCTTTAACAATAATGTCTTTTACTAAAAACGCAGCGGTTTTCTCAAACGGAGAATGGTTCAACACGTATACAGGATGCTGATCGAAATACTTAACCAAGGCAATTTCAAAATCATCATGCAAAGAACCCAAAGTAGAGCGCAGCATTTTATCGTTAAAACTCGAGCCTTCCACCTCGATTTTCGTAATTTTGGGTGCTACTAAGTACAAGCGATCCTCTTCAATTCGCACACCAGATTCAAAGGAAGGGTTTACTTTAGTCGTTAAAGAAAATGCTTGGCCGAATGCGCTTAACGTACCAGTCATTTTACCAATCAAATCAACCAATACTAAGCCACCATCGCGTTCCGTAAAATCGATATGTGCAGACGTCACCACAAAGTCTAGATTCAGCGTATTACCATCTAAGGTAAGCTGGATATGATTTTCTTGTGGTTGAGCCAATTGTTTTGCAACTTCTTTATTAACATCCTCCTCGCTAACACGAAAACTGTTACAACCTGCCAATAATACAGATGTAGTTATCAATAATAGGGTCACAATAGGGCGAGTAAACTTAAGCATTTTTTGTCGCTCCACTATTACTCATGTCCCGTCTTTCATACCAAAATCGCATAAAATCCTCAGTAACTTTTTGTTCTATTTCAACAGCTTCATCGGTGGGACAAAAAAGAGACACTGTAAAAACATTAAACCCTTCAGGTGTAGTAGTTATTCTGACTCGCGGCTCTGGGCCAGAAATTTTGATATCCAACCGCTTTTCTATCAGACTGTTATAGCGAATAGCAACTTCATGAAAGTGCTCACTATATTGACGAATTTTATCAAGAATCTGTTCTTTTATAGTAAACAGATTTACATCATCAACCGCTCGAGAGATAGAAAAAGTATGGGTAACATATCGACGCATATAATTTAAATTTTGTACGGTATGTAATAACAAAACACTATTAGGAACTACTGTCGTACGACCAGTATATGTATAGCTCCCGCCCTTCAAGTCAACTTCAAATAATGTCGTTGAAAGCCAATCACTGTCCGTTACTTCCCCTTCATAATTAGCAATACGTATCCAGTCTCCCACTTGGTAAGGACGTGTACTTGCTCGATAAAAAGCCCCCACGATACAAGCGATAAACTCTTTTGTCGCGATAACCAAAGCCACCATAAAAGCAGCAATCGAAATAGCAATATTCTGCAGTTCCGATGACCAAATCAGAACCATACCGACAACCAAAAGCAGATTAAATATGTTATCGGCGGCATTAATTCTTTGACGTTTTTTATCGTGTTCTATCTTTTGATTAAGTCGAATGGCGCGCTTAGTGTAACGTCGAACAATGTAAGACAATAAAATCCAAGCGACTGTTAAAACAATCTCAACATGATCCATCAGAATGGAAATATCTAATTGGGAAAAATCGACAGGCATAGCAGTGTTTCCTTTATCAAGACCGCCACTTTAACAATCATTATGAAGATCAACAAACAAAAAGCACTAGACAAAGATTGAAAAACAACTGTATATTTATACAGTATTATTTTCACGAGGTGGATTATGCCTGTAATTATAAAATATGTTGTAGAACGCGATGGAATCGAAAAAATGACATTCACTTCCAAAACAGAAGCCGATGCGTACGATAAATTGCTAGAGACCGCAGAATCACTGTATGAAATCTTAGATCAAAGCGAATTAGCTGGAGACCATAGCCAAAAAGAAGCGCTTTCTATGTATTTAGCAGAAAATAAAGATTCTCTGTTGAATATTTTAGGCAACAAAAAGAAAAGCCCCCAAAAAGCGAAAAAAACCAATAGCAAAAACAGTAGCGCTCAACTTGACTTAACAGAGCCATCTGCAAAAAAAACGCTAGAAGACTTAGTGATTGAGCCTGATGAAGATATGGTTTACGAGGAAGATGAAAGCACAGTTGTGTTTGATGACGAGCTAACCGATTACCGTGAGAGTGATGCCGCGTAATGCGACATCACTTGATCTGAGTTTGATGAAAGTTCAGCGAAACACGACTACTTTTGGCCTTTGTTGGCACGTATTTTATATTGTGTCTTGCAGTATCCACGAGAGATTTCGGGGTTACGCAATGCCAAATGCTTACTAACACGGCCAGAAACTCGTGCTCGCCAATTTCGAAACGATTTTGGCTTAAGATTCGCCCGCATCAACAAAATCACATCAGACTCTGATAACCCATAAAGCATTTGAATGGCTTCGAATAGAGTACGATCTTCCCAAGCCATTTCGATAATCCGTGAAGTATCAGTCGTCACAAGAGCCCCTTAATTCGTTACGATAAAGGATCTTATACGTCATATTTCAACAAAAAGATCAACGCTTGTATCGTTACAAGACTTGACCAAGAAAGCGCTGAAGCCGCGGATTGTCAGAACTAAAAAAGCGCTCAGGGCTTTCTTCAAACACTAACTCACCATCTTCCATGAACACCACACGATCAGCCACTTCACGCGCGAACCCCATTTCATGAGTTACAACCACCATGGTCATGCCATCGCTCGCAAGGCGCTTCATTACGTCCAATACTTCCCCCACCATTTCGGGATCAAGCGCACTGGTTGGCTCATCAAATAACATAATTTTAGGGTGCATGGCCAACGCACGTGCGATAGCGACACGCTGCTGCTGACCTCCAGATAAACGTGATGGATAGTGACTCATTCGCTCAGCCAGACCGACTTTTTCAAGCAATTCCCGGCCTTCTTGCTCTGCAACATCACGCGGCTTTTTCTTTACCTTAATAGGCGATAAAGCCACATTGCCAAGTGCCGTCTTGTGCGGAAATAAGTTGAAAGACTGAAATACCATGCCGACTTCTTCACGCACTTTATTAATATTCGTTTTACGATCTGTCAGGCTCACTTTATCAATATGAATGGTGCCACCAGAAATGCTTTCCAATTGATTCAAAGTGCGTAGGAAGGTTGACTTACCAGAGCCACTCGGGCCAATGATCACCACCACTTCACCACGATTCACATCAAGTGAGACATTTTTTAAAGCATGACAACCATTCGAATAGATTTTTTCAATATTACGAGCTTGAATAATGCTCTTATCGGTCAAATTAGTCACTGGCAGATAACCTCTTTTCAAGACGCTGAACAGCCCAAGACAAAGCGCCTGTTAATACTAAATACATCAGTGCAACAGCAAACCACACTTCAAAGGGAGCAAAGGTAGAACTCACCACTTCACGACCTGCTTTGGTTAAATCAGTAATCGAAATAACCGACACTAATGATGAGTCTTTAATGAGATTAATAAACTGCCCAGCCATTGGAGGCAAGGTTCGCTTGAAAGCCTGCGGCAAAATAACATTAACCATCGCTTGTACGTAATTCATGCCTAAGCTTCGTGCGGCTTCCATTTGCCCTGGACTGATTGACTGAATGCCAGATCGCACAATTTCAGCAATATAAGCCCCTGTAAAAACAGATAAAGCGGCCACCCCAGCGGTAAATCGGTCAAGATTCAACACGGTACCAATGAAAAAGTAAAAGATAAAAATCTGCACAAGTAACGGCGTACCACGAATTAACTCGATGTAGGTTACAGACAAATAGCGCAGCACAGGGTTGTTCGATATTCGCGCTAAGCCCGTAAACAAGCCAATCACCACAGCAAAAGCGAGGGATACGACAGACAACTGTAATGTCATCAGTAGCCCCCAAGTAAGCGGGCCAATGTTCCAATTCTCTACTTCAACAAGAGAATCCCCCTCAAAGACCAAATCCCCATTATTGACCAGCAATTTATCATATTTGGTGATAACCAAAGGATCGTCACCGTAGTCGGACTCAACAATCAACTTCCCCTTTTCAACCATGGCGGTTCCATCAAAGGGAGACCGAACCGTTGTCGCTTCCGTATTAATGATGTACTGCGGAACACGCTCCCAGCGCCAGGTGTAGTCTATACTTTTACTGCTGGCATAAATGCCAAAGCCAAGTCCTATAATGATAAGGACAAAGACCGCTCTCCAAAAAAGCAGGTGAGATTGTTTTTCCATCGATGAGAATTTCCCCGTCGTGAGTGTAGATCTAGTAGGGTCAACAAAAAGTGGCGCTCAGTTGCGCCACTTTTAATCTAACTATGGTGTTATTGGATGTTGCTAATCCAAGCGTTGCTAGCAAACCATTTTTTATAAATTTTATCGTAAGTACCGTCACCTTTAATTTGTGCGAGGTAGTTATTCAGAAAATTCATGAAATCTGGATCACCTTTGCGAATCGCAAATCCCAGTGGCTCGTATGTAAAAGACTCATCTAAGTGAACGACTTTGCCTTTATTTTGTGCAGAATAAATCGCGTTATAAGGCAAATCATATACAAAGGCATCCGCGTTACCATTGATTACTTCAAGTACGCCTTCTGACTCGGTTTCAAATAAGTTCAACTTCGCTTTGCTCATGTAGCGTTTTACTGCGTAATCCGATGTCGCCCCCAATTTGGTTGCGATAGTGTATTTTGCGTTGTTCAAGTCACGATAGTTGGTCACTTTACCTTCTAGCTTAGGGCTTAACAGAATCGTTTGACCAACCACGATGTAGGGATCAGTAAAGTTCACTTTCAAGTTACGTTCAGGGGTAATAGTCATACCCGAAATGATGATGTCACATTTATCCGTCAACAACGCAGGGATAATGCCATCCCATGCCGTATTACGAATGTCTAATTTTACGCCCATCGCTTTGGCCATGGTTTTCGCAATATCCACATCAAAACCAACGATATTGCCTCTTTTATCACGCATATCAAAAGGCATATAACCGGCTTCTGCACATACTCGAAGCTCACCACGTTTAAGCACTTGGTTTAGTGTCGACTTTTCCCACAGATCATTATCTGACGCTGATGCCAGCGTTGCTCCACACAAAGCCAATGCGGTGATTAACATTTTTTTCATTCTTATCTGTCCCCAGTTTTTTTAAAACAAACCCTAATCTGCTTTCGTTGCAATACTCGAACGCCATTTTCTCGCGGCGCATCATACAGGAGTTCGCCGTAGCCGTCCCTAGCGAAACATTAATGACCCCCTACGTATTTTTCATTTACTCAAAATTCAGCCAAAACTTTTCTCTAGACCATTACCGTTCTGACTCGATCAAACGCTTGCTGTAAATCTGCAATTAAATCGTCTGTGTCTTCAATTCCCACAGATATACGCACAAGACCTTCTGAAATCCCCAGCGCCAACCGCTCTTCTAACGTATTCTCAACATGGCTTGTGGTCCTAGCTGGCCCATAAATGGTCTCAACCGCACCTAAATAAATTGCCGGCACAATGAGCGAACTGTAATTGCGGAAGTAAAACCGTCACGACCTCAATTCCCCCCAATAAAACAAAACTCACAATGGCACCACACAAGCGATTTGATGATTTGAGTGACTTGATAGACCTAGATAATTGACGGCTTCTACCAAAGACTCAGTTAATAAATATTCAGCAATCGCTTGGGCTTTGCCATCAACTCTTCGGAACCACAAACCAAGCCGCCCATAGCATCGGCATGACCACTTAAGAACTTGGTCGCACTATGAACTACAATATCAACGCCCAACGCCAAAGGACTTTGATTCAATGGTGTGGCAAACGTATTATCCGCAATCACCAAAGCTCCCTCTGTTTTAGCGGCGGCGACAAGACGTTTTATATCAACAATTTTTAATGTTGGATTCGTAGGCTTTTCCAGATATAAGACATCACAACCTTTGGCAATCTCTTCTTCGATTTGCTCATGACTATGGGTTTCGCAAAGCGTAACGCTCACCCCATGCGCGGTAAAATTTCTTCAAAAACTTTATTAGTGCCACCGTAACTGCCTTTCGTTGACACGACTCGGCAACCATTCGACAAAAAGGTATAAAACACGCTACTGATCGCCGCCATGCCAGTACTAAAAGCAACCGCTGAATCAGCGTTTTCTAAACCACAAATCTTCGCTTCTAAGGTTTCTGCGGTAGGGTTGCTCATTCTGCTATAAATAAAACCGGGGGTTGTCCCCAAAGCAACGTCGTACCATTCATCGACATCTTGGTAGCCATAAGCAGCACTGGTGACAATAGGCGTTTGTGTCGCACGATAAAGGTATTGGTCTTGCTCGCCACTTCATACAGAACGAGTTCCATTGCCAACTTGATCAAACGCCAACTTCGTCATTTTATTGCTCATTACAGATATCTCGCTATCAATGGCCAAACAGCCAATACAATTTCTAATGGCTTTCACTATAGCCAAACCATGAAATTGCGAGAAATCATCTAATCCTGCACTAAGGGTCGGTTTTTTAATGGATAAAAATCAAGAAACAGCAGCATAAAACACTTTCCCCCTTACTTAAAACTACATAGAATCACGCTGCTTTTACACAATCATAAGGGATAGGGAATTATATGAAATTTACCAAAATGGCATTGGCTGCATCATTGATAGCGGGCGCATCATTTGCGAATGCAGGCGACATTAAATATGGACTACAAATAGGGCATGCAAAAGGTGGAGATAATTTTAGTACTGAACCTTCATTTCAATCCTCTTCAGATGTGGGTGATGGTGATTTCATTGGTGCATTTACCATTATACCCGTCTCGGCCAACGAGCTATCCATTAAAATCGCTGCCAGCTACCTATCTAAAGAAGGCTCCTATCCAAATAATGCTAAGGTAAAGTTTACTCGTCTCCCCATCGATGTACTTCTTTTAAAACAAATAGATAAGTTGCAATTAGGTGCAGGTCTAACCTACCACTTAAGTTCAAAAGCTGAATTCACTGATACTAATGGCGAAATAACGACAACAGATACAAAAAATGCCTTTGGTATTGCCTTAGAAGCCAACTACCAAGTATTCAGTAACGACTCATTAGCTGTAGATTTAGGTGTACGCTACACAAATATTGAATATAAATTCAAAGATAAGGATTCAACAAAGCGTGATGGTTCAAACTTTGCTATCACTGCTGGCATAACTTTCTAATTTAAGCCTTTGTGTTTTTTGTAGAAACACCTCCAAAGAAAGCCTTTTTTTACAAAGGGCTTTTTTTATAAAGTTCAAATACTAAAACCTCCACTCGTAATCCATCTCTCACGTATACTCTAGTCACACTTTTTCTTTCCCTTGCTATTAGGATGGTTAATGAAACCTACGGCTTCACCTAAAAACTCCGTCGATAAAAACATGCTAGGCGTTTTTCGCTATAGCCGCCGCGCCATAGATTTAGTCTGGAAAACCTCACCAGCATTAACCCTAGGTTTGGCGTTAGCCACGTTAATTGCCGGTGTCACTCCAGCGGCGATGGCCTATGTTGGACAGCTCATCGTCGATTCCGTTGTGGCCGCCATGGAGAGCTATAAACAAGATCAAGTCCTGCATTATCAAACGGCTCTCAGTTATGTGTTATTAGAGGGTATGTTAGTTTTAGTCATAGCGGCTGCCCAGCGTGCTTTGACGGCACAGCAGGCCATTTTGCAAGGTTTATTAGGCCAAAAAGTCAATCTGCTGATTCTTGAGAAAGCACAGACATTGACCTTATCGCACTTTGAAGATTCCGAATTCTACGACAAGCTGGTTCGCGCTCGTCGCGAGGCCTCCAGCCGACCTCTAGCGCTGGTGAACAAGACCTTTGCCCTACTGCAAAATGCTATCTCGTTATCCAGTTTTGCTGTCTTACTGTGGCATTTTTCGCCTTGGGCGTTGGCCTTGCTGATCTGTGGTGCTTTGCCATCTTTTATTGCTGAGGCTAAATTTTCAGGCGATGCCTTTTTGATGTTCCGTTGGCGATCACCCGAGGTTCGCCAACAAAACTATTTAGAAACCCTGCTTGCGCGTGAAGACAATATTAAAGAAGTTCGCTTGTACCAACTCGGTGGGCGTTTTTTGCAACGTTACACAGAAATATTCATCAAGCTCTTTAAAGAAAGCAAAAGGCTGATTTTACGACGTGAAAGCTGGGGCTTCGCCCTTGGCGTGATAAGTACTTTGGTATTTTATGGTGCCTATGGCTGGATCGTCAGTGACACCATTATTGGTGCGATTACCCTAGGACAAATGACCATGTATTTGTTGTTATTCAAACAAGGTCAAAGCTCGGTATCCGCCTCACTGACCGCCATCAGTGGCATGTACGAAGACAATTTGTATTTGTCCAATCTCTATGAGTATCTAGAACAAGAAACGCCCTTGTCCACCTCAGGTTTGTCCGCAGGGCCAACACCAAACGATGGCATCCGCTTTGAAAATGTGACCTTCCAATATCCCGGTAGCGAAAGACCCGCCCTCGCTAACATTGACCTGCACATTCGCCCAGGTCAAAGCCTCGCCATTGTCGGTGAAAACGGCTCAGGCAAAACCACGCTCATCAAGCTGCTGACTCGACTTTATAACCCTACCCAAGGGCGAATTTTATTAGATGATTTGGACTTACTGGAATGGGAGGAAAGCGCTTTACTTAAGCGTATCGGCGTAATTTTCCAAGACTTTGTACGTTACCAGTTCATTGTTGGTGAAAACATTGGAGCGGGTGATAACGACCGATTCCATGACCAAGCGGGCTGGCAAAAAGCCGCAAAGCTTGGCAAAGCCACCGACTTTATCGATGAACTCGACAGCGGCTATCAAACCCAACTGGGACGCTGGTTTCGTGGCGGACAAGAGTTGTCGGGCGGCCAATGGCAAAAGATCGCCCTAGCACGTGCTTTCATGCGCGAAGAGGCCGATATTTTAGTACTCGATGAGCCCACAGCTGCAATGGATGCACAAGCCGAAGCCAATATTTTCGAGCATTTTCAAGAGCACACCAAAGACAAAATGGCGATCTTGATTTCACACCGATTCTCCACCGTGCGTCTCGCTCACGAGATCATTGTGATGGAGCATGGTCAGATCAAAGAACGAGGCACTCATGAGTCACTACTAGCCCAACAAGGCCAATATGCGCATTTGTTTACTTTGCAGGCACAAGGATATCGTTAAAAACCTGATCAAGGCCAACGGCAGATGACCACTTTTTTGCTATGCTCAACCGCCTAAAATCCGTATCTGGCGATATTGACGAAACCATCCATAGGAACAGCCATTTTGAACAGACGTAATTTTATAAAATCCAGCCTTTTAGTGGCAATGACAAGCGCCCTGCCTAGAGTGGTGCTTGCGGCCACACCTTCAGCAGGGTTCGACTATGAATTGATTGTCGCGCCAGCGGATGTAGACATTGTTGCTGGAGGCAGCACGCCAGCATTGTGTTTTAACGGTGGTTACCCTGCTCCAGTGATTCGCGCCAAGCAATATCAGCCTGTGCGCATTCGTGTTATCAACAAACTTAACGAACCTACGACCATTCATTGGCATGGTATGAGAATTCCCATTGCGATGGATGGCGTGCCTTTTTTAAGCCAGCCCCCCATCATGCCCGGTGAAACTTTCGACTATGAGTTCACGCCTCCCGATGCGGGCTCTTTCTGGTATCACCCGCATATGAACAGCGTCGAACAGCTTGGCAAAGGGTTGGTAGGTGCGCTGATTGTAGATGAAGCGGAAACGCCAGACTTTGATGAAGATCTCGTGCTCTGCATGAAAAATTGGCACATCAAAGACGACGGTTCTTTTACCGCGCTGACAACACCACAAAACGCTTTTCGTATGGGCACACCGGGACGAGTGATGACCGTCAATGGTCAGGTTCACCCGACCTACGAAGTGCCCGCTGGCGGTGCCATTCGAGTGCGCTTCTTGAACGTAGATAACACAGTGATGTACCAAATAAACGCAACCGATCCAACGGTGCAAATCATCGCCATTGACGGCAACCCAATCGCTGAACCGATTGCCTTAACCCAGCATATGACTGCGCCTGGCATGCGCCTTGACCTTGGCGTGATAGCTCCTAGTCAAGTGGGTGAAACGGTCACCTTTAAGCACAAAAACAAACCTCTGGTGACGATCAAAACGGTAGCAAGCCTGCTAAAAGATCGTCGTTTGCCCAAGCTACCACTCAACCCAATTGCTACTCCAGATTTAGAAAACGCACAAACCATCAAGTTTGCGTTTGAATGGAACGCTAACATCACACCAATCGAAAAAGACGGCAAAGTGAGTTATAACTTTTGGACCATGAATCGTCGCTCTTGGGAAGGCATGTCAAAAGGTCATATTCCAGATCCGCTTGCCACATTGGAGCGCGGCAAAACCTATCTTTTCGAGCTGTCTAATTTAACCCAGTATCACCATCCAATACACATCCATGGTCATACCTTCACGGTTTTAAAATCAAACAAAAAAGCCATTACGCCCTTCCATTCGGATACCGTGTTGCTAGGCGAAAACGAAACCGTCCTTGCCGCCTTAGTGGCTGATAATCCTGGGCGCTGGATGTATCACTGTCATATCATAGAGCACCTAAAAACGGGCTTTATGAGTTTTGTTGAAGTCACATAAGAATGAACTAATCAATAAAAAAACAGATCGAATCTTATCGATCTGGTTTTGTTTTCTAACGAATGTCTAAATAATAACTAAATAAAGTCATCACTGCCAAAATCGTCAAAGCCGCCCATGTCGTCAAAACCTTGATCAAAACCTCCTTGATCAAAACCACCAGAGTCCAAATCGCTTTGATCCATATTGGCCTGATCAAAACCCGCCTGACCAAATCCTCCATTAGTATTTAAGCTATCTTGATCCATAGTAGATTGATCAAAGCCTGACTGACCGAAGCCATTTTGCCCAAGATCCGAGGACGCAGGTGTTTCATTAATCACATCGACCATTTCTGTCTGCGAATGATGACCAAACATGTTCATCAACATATTCCCCACTACCATACCACCTGCGACCCCAGCGGCGGTTTGCAAGGCGCCCCCTAAAAAGCCACTACCACGACCATTACTTTGTGGCTGGCTATACGCTTGATTATTAGGCGACTGGTTAGCCGTTTGCTGAGAGCCGTTGCCACTCCCCCAGCCAGAACGGGGTTGTGCCGAACTTTGATAAGTCGATTGTTGAGCATTCCTCTGTGATGTTTTCTGATCGCCACCAAACAACCCAGATAAAAAGCCGCCAGAATTCGGCTTGGCAGCAGCATTACGCTCTAACTCTTCAACCCGAGCATTAAGTTGCTTCAATGCGGCTTCTTGCATGATGATGGTTTGCGCCATGTAATAAGGAGCAGCTGGATTCGCAACAAGGTGTTTATTTATCTGACTTTCTGCTTCTTTATCCCGCGTACCCGTATTTTGTTCCGCTGTCTTAATTCGCTCAAACAAACTATCAATCAAAGCATTTGCATCATTATTCATGGTCATACCTCCAACCAAACAAAGCCAGCAGGCAAATGAAAAAATGTCGCCTGCAATACCTTCATGATAAGGCCAGTCCAAACACGGACAAGTGACCAAAGAGTCAGGAAAAAGGAAACAAACTATTGAGGGGGGTGACTATTTTTGCTTAATTGCCATTTGGCAAAACGCCAGATCAAAATCCCATGATCTGGCGTTTTCAGTATAGGGCATCTAGTGCGAAATTAGCGTTCCTGGTCGTTTTCCAAACTCTCTAAACCATCTTGCTCATCAGCGACATCTCGTTTTGCTCGCTGAGCAGGCGTCGCTAGAATTTCAAGATAGAACTGAGTCCATTCTTGGCTTTGGGCATAGCTGATTTTTTCATTGATTTGAGCGACATGGATTTCTTCAGCCAACGCTTCACTTTGACCAAAGCGGCAATCAAATCCCCAAAAATCAGCGTATTCTGGCAAGGTTTTGTTGCGCTCTCTTTTTAGATATTTTTTAACTTCGTTTTTCGTTGCTTCAATTAGGCGTGGGTATTTGATGATTGGATGAGATAACTTAAATGTTTTTTTCATTAGGATCCTAGAGGATTAAAAATAAGAAGATGGTATTACCCACTCCAAATTGACGAGCATGATAACGGATCAACTTATAGGTCGCTATGAATAAGTCGTTGAAGTGTATGTTTGCGGACAATCCACCAACCATTTTAGTCAGCTATTTTCACCTGACTTCCCATTAATGAGTGAAAAACACGAACATTTTTATCTTAACCCGTACATATGTAGGGTATTTAATGATCAAAAAGAGTAATAAGATCAATTTATAGCCTATTTTAGATCTCTCAAGCTGGAGTCAAAATGCAAACATCAGATACTCATTTAATATCAGAACACACTGCTATTGATGCATTTAGTAAAACTTTGCTTGAGATTTACCGCTTGGCACGCGAAGAGCCTTTAGAGCGTTTTTTAGAAACCATGCTGGAATGCATTCAGTCCATTATTCCTTTCAAATCAGCATGGTGGGGGCGAGGATCGGAAGCCACCTATACGCCCAGCGCCATGCACAGCTGCTACTTTTACAACTTACCAGACAATTATTTTGATGCATGGCATAACATGCGTTTTTTTGACAACACCTTAGAATTAATTAAAAAGAATAGCACCAACGCCATTCGCATAGACTTCCAAAAAGACACCATTTCAGAGCAGTTAATGAAATTAGGCCGGGAATTTCATTTTAACAAAATTATGTGCGTGCAAAACGACGACACTATTTCAGGACTAGGAAACCATCTAAGTTTATATAGAGATAAAAGCGCTCCAGCATTCTCAACATTAGAATTACAGCTTTTTCAGTCATTAATGCCTCATCTATTGGTCGCCACCTCCATTAACCATATTCGCAACTGCCATGAGCTTTTTGGTTCTCCCAATGGCACAGAGGTTGTACTGGCGACTTGTGATATCAACGGCATTTTACGCAGTTGTGAGCCAGCTTTTGCTGAGTTAATTCAGACAGAGTACCCAGATTGGCATGGGCCACAATTACCCTTCGCCCCGACTAAAAAATGCATTCATGGCCAACACCTCATCATTGATGTTCAAACCAAGGAAGATGTTTTTCTATTACTAGCACACCCAATTTCTGCCATTGACCAGTTATCAACTCGGGAAAAAGAAGTTGCCATCAGTTTTGGTCAAGGGCTCACCTATAAAGAAATCGCCCAAGAAATCGGCATATCGCCCAATACCGTCCGGTACTACTTAAGATCCGTTTATACCAAGCTTGAAGTACACAATAAGGCTGATATCAGCCGTTTATTAGCAGAGCTAACGACGACGAATAGCTCTTAAGCTCAAGCCTTACCCACAAATTACACAACGTTCAAATAATAATCTCACAAGCTGAAATTTATAGCTTGGGGTTCATAACGCTCAAAAAAAAACCAAAAAGGAACATAAAATGAAAAATAACCCCATAATCTATTCGTCTAAAAATAAGGTATGCAGCCCCAATAAAAAATCTCGATTAACGCAGACTTCGGATTGCAAATTTGGGGGTGGCAAATGATATCAACTCATCTTGAAAGTCCCCTCGCTAGAAGTTCATCTAATGCCACGATATTTGCCATCGTCATGATAGCGGCCGTTGTTCCTGCTCTTTTAATGACAGGACCAGTTGTAGCAGGACAATTAGCTGTCGAACTAAATATGACCCCATCTTCAATAGGTCTATTATTTATGTCTGAAAACGGTGCCATGAGTTTGGCAACCATTCCGGCTCTATTTTGGTTATCACGCTTCAACCTAAAAACAGTCTCTTTTCTATGTGCTGTCGTTTTTATTCTTGCAAACCTAGCATCAATGTTAGCCGACACTTCAAGCTCTCTTATTATCACTCGAATTGTCAGTGGTCTTGCCGGTGGGTCATTAATGGTTATCTGTATGACATCAGCTTCTGCTCTTCCTAAACCAGATCGAGCCTATGGACTTTGGGTATTCGGTCAATTGGTTCTAGGGGCAATAGGCCTCGCGATTCTACCAAGCCTATTTGAGTCATTTGGCTTAAAAGCCTTCTTCTTGCTAATGGCTATACTAATGGCTCTCTGTGTGCCTTTAACCCGCTTTTTACCTGAAACAGCACCGAACAAAAACCAGAAGTCCACTACTTTTTTTGGTGGTATATCTCGTCATGCCGTCATGGGACTGATCGCCATCCTATTGTTTTACATTAGTTTAATGGGAGTTTGGACATTTATTGGCTCCATCGGGGCTGCTGCCGGAATCACAGGACAAACGAGCGGAAATATTTTAGCCATCGCGACACTATTTGGTATTGCAGGTGCCGGCGTTGCAACCTTATTGGGCGGTCGTAGTCGTTTTACTTGGTTACTTATCCTTGGTTATGGACTGATGATTGCGAGTATTGCTCTGCTGTTCTCGCCCGATGGTACAAACTTTAGTGTCGCTGCCTTCAGCTTCAAGTTTGCATGGACATTTGCCTTACCTTTCATCTTAGCCACCTTGTCTAAATTCGATACCAACGGTCAAGTCATGAACCTCAGTAACATGGTTATGGGTGGTGGTATCGCTATTGGTCCTATGGTAGCAGGGTTGATGATAGACAAGTTTGGCGGTTTCAGCGCAACACTCAGTTTCGCCCTAATACTGGCACTGACATCACTTTTATTAACTCTTGTACTACAAACAAAAACTAAATAAGGAACTGAAAAATGAATAAAACAGGCTTTTACTATGATGAATCATGTTTCTGGCACATTGCTGGGTCTTACGCTGGACCACTTCCAATTGGTGGCTGGGTACAACCGCCATCCGGTTCCAGCCATGCGGAATCACCAGAAACAAAGAGACGTTTAAAAAATTTAATGGACCGCTCAGGTTTAACCGCCAAACTTATAGTGAGTGGTGCCGCACCTGCTCAATATGAAGATTTACAACGAGTCCATCCAGAAAGTTACCTACAAAGATTCAAAGCACTCAGTGATGAAAATGGTGGTGAATTGGGACCAAATGCCAGCATTGGTAACGGAAGTTATGAAATTGCCTGCTTGTCATCAGGGCTAGTAAGCCAAGCGGTTGAAGACGTTGTTCTGGGTAACATCAAAAATGCGTATGCCCTATGCAGACCACCAGGACACCATTGCCTACCAGACCAAGCGATGGGCTTTTGCTTTCTTGCGAATATTCCGATTGCCATTGAAAAAGCGAAAGCAAAACATAATGTAGGCCGTGTGGCCGTTATCGATTGGGATGTTCATCATGGCAACGGTACTCAGGAAATTTATCTAGAACGTGATGATGTGCTTAGTATTTCGATTCATCAGGAAAATTGCTTCCCACCGGGTTATTCTGGTGCCGAAGACAGAGGGGTAGGAAAAGGAGAAGGCTACAACATCAACATTCCATTGCTGGCAGGCAGTGGCCACGAAGCGTATGTCTATGCTTTTGAACAAATAGTGCTACCCGCTTTAGAAGCATACAAGCCAGATTTAATCATCGTAGCGTGCGGCTATGATGCCAACGCGGTTGACCCACTCGCTAGAATGCAGGCACACAGCAATACTTTCCGCACCATGACAAGCATGCTGACAAACACAGCTGAGCAACTTTGCAACGGCCGTTTAGTCATGGCTCACGAAGGCGGATATGCAGAAAGCTATGTGCCATTTTGCGGACTCGCCACGATGGAAGCCTTGTCGGGACATAAAACCGAAGTTGAAGATCCGCTTCTAGAATTCATTAACTTACAGCAACCTAATGCCGATTTTGTTGAATTCCAAAAATCTAAAATCGACCAACTAAAACAAAAAGTTTTATAAAGGCAAAGTGGCAGGCTGCCGTTCAACGTAGCCTGCCACGCCCTAAAATTTCATTACTCTATTTTTCTTTATAGTCCTTCAACAAACGATGAATAAACGCCAATTTATCACGCACCGCAGGAACTAAAACAAAAGGATAAAGATCCGGTTGTCCCATGCCACGATTTAAATTGTTCACAGCAAAGGTTAATGGCACATATTGCGCGAGAATATCGTCAAAGTTATCGTGCTGATAAGGATCAATAGTCATCATTACGGCGAGATTTTGTCGATTCGCACCAGCTGGTTGAAGGCTTAAACCAAGGTCACTTGCCATTTCAACGGTATCGACAATATGAAGATAATGAGCCCATGTTTCCGCCCAATCTTCCCAAGGGTGAGAAGAAGCATAAACACTCACAAAAGATTGTTGCCAATCTGGGTTTGGCGCTTGGTAATGAGCCTCTAGCGCATCGGCGTAACTCGTACGGTCATCGCCAAAAAGCCCTCTAAAATCCGCTAAAACTTGTTCATCTTCAAAAACCAATTGATCCCAATAATAATGCCCGATTTCATGTCTAAAATGCCCTATAACAGTTCGATAAGACTCTTTCATATCTTCGCGCATTTGCTCTCGATCAACTGAATTTCCTTCAGCGGCATTGATCGTTACCTGACCAGAAGCATGCCCCGTCATAGCGCTCACATCTTCAGGAACCACATTATTTTCAGAAATAAAATCAAATGATAAACCGTCTTCAGGTTCTGCTTTTTTGCTGATCAGTGGCAACCCAAGACGCAACAAAGAATATACTAGACGATGTTTCGCAAACTCCAATTGCTGCCATGCCTGACGCTCTTCTATTTTATCTAAATTCGGAATATGACGATTCAATTCACACGCCATACAAAAAGTACTGCCGCCCTCTTCCACCAGCCAATTACATACCTGATGTTGATGATTTTCACAGTAATACCAACGCTTTGCGGGGATAGATTTATCCGCCATTGCATACCAAGCATTATCAACTGTCTTCAACGCACTGATCACTAATTGATCTGGCAAAAAGCCTAACGACGACGAACATTGCTCACAGTGCGTGTTTTCAAACAACACTGTTTGACCACATTGCTGACAACTGAAAATTTTCATATAACTCCTGCTATCAAAAAAGATAAGCCTGTGAATGTAAGAAATGAAAAAGAAAAACCGAATTCTGATCAATTAAAGGCAATTGCACCTTGCTAGGATCATAGTTTACAGTAAGAAAAAAGCCCACCTTATTAACTTCCGTACTTGACCATTGAGACAATACATTGCTAAAGAAACAAAATAAGAACTTCACCACTATTTCGGACGTAGCAAACTATGCAAAAGTGGGTAAGACCAGTGTTTCACGTTACCTTAATGGGGAACAAGATAAATTATCTGAAGCACTACGAGAAAAAATCGCGCAAGCGATTGCTCACCTAGATTTTCGTCCTAACCATTCTGCACGGATGCTTAGAGCGGGGCACTCAAAACTCATTGGATTAATGCTTGCCGATGTCACCAACCCTTACTCGATCGATGTATTACGCGGTGTCGAGCATATCTGTCGACAAGAAGGCTATATGCTAATGGTATGCAATACAGACAACGAAAGAGAACTACAAGATCGTTACTTAGCATTATTAGAAGCTCATAGAGTTGATGGCATTATTGTTAACACATCTGGTATGGCGCAAAAGCAGATTAGCAGCTTAACGCAGATATCTTGCCCCATTGTCATGGTAGACCGAATAAACACATCACTTGGATTCGATACCGTTGGCTTAGACAATGAAACCGCGGCAAAAGAGGCTTGTCTACATTTACAAAGCAAAGCTTACGAATCTATTTTAGTCATTACCAAATCACTGGAAATTGACCCAAGACAAGCCAGAGTCGATGCTATAAAAGCCTTTACTCAGGAGCATGAAGACATATCATGCGATATTATTGAAATTGAGACGATGACAGTTAATCAGCTAAGCAAGGAAATCCAGACTTTTATTGATGCATATCCAAATAGTAAAAAAGCTATTTTCACCACCAATGGCGTTGCAATGATGAGTACCGCAAAAGCGCTAAAACAACTTGGTGCGCATATTGGATCTGACATCGGCTTAATTGGCATCGATGACCCAGAATGGGCGCAATTACTTGAAGGTGGCATTACAGTAATGCGACAACCAGCCCAACAAATAGGTCAAACGGCTTGTGAACGTTTATTAGGACGTGTCCAAGGTAATAACCAACCAGCCGAGCATATTAAACTAACCGCAGAGCTAATTGTCCGGCAATCTACTTAACATAATCTCCCCTAAACATAGATAGCAATCACATTCTAGGTATTAGCAGTCTATTCATGGAACCGATTCCATGATATTTTCAAAGAATACTTTTCGACGGCCATAAACCAACAAAAAATTAGAGGCAAAATCTCATGCAAAACTCACAACCACAACATTTTGTCACTCTTGGCGAAGCCATGACGATGTTTGTTGCCAAAGCTCCCGGGCAACTGGCTGATATTGAGGAATTTCATCGATCTTTAGCGGGCGCTGAAGTCAATGTTGCCATAGGTATGGCACGTTTAGGTTTTGAAGCCAGCTATATTAGTAAAGTGGGTAAGGACAGCTTTGGCCAGTTTATCCGCCAAGCTATAAACAAAGAAAATATTCGCACCGATTGGATTTCTGAGAGCACCAATCATGCTACCGGGTTTATGCTTAAATCCAATGTAACGGATGGCAGCGACCCCAAAGTAGAATATTTTCGTCGTAATTCTGCCGCTTCGACACTCAGTGCAGCAGACATTGACAGCAATTTATTTAAAGCTGGCGCGCATTTACATTTAACAGGTGTCGCCGCCGCAGTTTCTACCCCCATGCGCAAAGCCGCGAAACAGGCTCTAAGATTAGCCAAAGAAGAAGGTTGCAGCATCTCTTTTGACACAAACCTACGCCCTACTTTATGGGCAGATGAAGCGACTATGATAGCCACTATCAATGAATTTGCCTTTGCCAGTGACATTGTTTTACCGGGCATTGAAGAAGGCAAAATTCTCGCTGGCAGTGATCAACCAGACGTTATTGCCGACTTTTACCTTCAACAAGGTGTTCAAGCCGTTATCGTCAAACTGGGTAGCAAAGGCGCTTACTTCAAAACGAGTAAGGGCGAGTCTGGCACAGTCGCAGGTTTCCCTGTAGACAAGGTGGTCGACACCGTAGGAGCTGGTGATAGTTTTGCCGTTGGCGTGATATCTGCCCTATTAGATGGTAAAACAATAGAACAGGCAGCACGTCGTGGCAATCTGCTAGGATCATTAACTGTGCAAGTTCGTGGTGACAGTGAAGGCTTGCCAACACGTCAGCAGCTCAACAAGTTTGAGAAATAAAAGCTTTAGAGAAAAACAACAAATAACAGGGAGCAATAGAATGAAGAGAAAAGTCATTTTATACAAAGAGATTCCAGAGCATGAACGCCAACGCCTAGAAGCAGAATTCGATGTTACCTTCTTCAATGGCGTTAATGAAAAGAATCAAGATGCTTTTCTTGCCGCTCTTTCACAAGCGGAAGGTCTAATTGGTTCCAGTGCCGATATGACACCAGAACGTCTGGATCTTGCTCCCAAACTTAAAGCAGCATCCACCATTTCGGTCGGAACGGATCAATATGATTTAAGCTACCTTGCCAAACGTAATATTCCACTGATGCACACCCCGGGGGTGCTTGACGAAACCACCGCGGATACGCTATTCACCCTTATTATGTGTACCGCGCGCCGAGCGGTTGAGTTATCCAATATGGTGCGTGAAGGAAAGTGGAACAAACACATAGGTGAAGACCTTTACGGCACCGACGTTCATGGCAAAACACTTGGCATCATTGGTATGGGACGTATTGGCTACGCGATTGCCAAGCGTGGGTATTTCGGCTTCAACATGAAGATTCAGTACAGTAACCGCAGTCGCAAACTAGACGCAGAGCAAGATCTAAACGCTACTTACATGGATATGGAAGAACTGCTAAAAACCTCCGATTTTATTTGCGTGATGACGCCATTAACTGCAGAAACAGAACGATTAATCGGTGCAAAAGAATTCGCTATGATGAAAAAAGACGCCATTTTTATCAACGGGTCCCGCGGGAAGGTAATTGACGAGGCTGCTCTTATCGACGCGCTAAGCAATGGCACCATTCGCGCTGCGGGTTTGGATGTCTTTGAAGTCGAACCACTACCAGGTGACTCCCCACTTTGTAAACTGGACAATGCGGTATTGTTTCCGCATATTGGCTCAGCCACATCAGAGACTCGTCTCGCCATGATTTCCTGTGCCATAGACAATCTTATCAACGCCCTGAACGGCGATATTTCTAAAAACTGCGCGAACAAACATTTAATAAATAAAAATGGGTAGCTTTTGCTACCCATTTTTCAACCAATTGTTTTATCAATCTACGTTAACTTTTCAGTTTGCTTAATTGACGATCTAACTCATCTAATTGATGGGTTACTTGCTCACTACTGTCATTCGTTTGATTTGCGAACTGTGCCAATACTTCAGCCGCATCTTCAATTTTTCTCAGCATTCCTGTGATATCTACACTCACTTGGCTTTGCTCTTCGGCCGCTGCAGCCACTTGTTGAATATGATCGTTAATGAGCTCTATTTCATTTACCACAGCAGCAAGGCTGCTATTTACTTCTTCCGTTGACTGAACAGACAAGGCGACTTTGTCGCCACTGTTCGCAATGCTGCTCACCGCAATTTTCACTTCTTGTTGCAGGTTATTGATTAAGCTATCGATTTCTTCCGTGGAGTTTTGCGTTTTAGAAGCAAGACTACGTACTTCATCCGCCACCACGGCAAAGCCTCGACCTTGCTCTCCGGCCCGTGCCGCTTCAATGGCTGCGTTGAGAGCCAATAGATTGGTTTGCTCAGCCACACTGCGAATCACTTCAAGAATCTGGTTAATATCATCGGAACGTGCAGACACTTTATCAATGGAATCTTTTGCGCTCTCCATACTGCTGCTAAGTTCTTGAACCGTATTCGTTGAGGTCACGATACTACTTTGAGATTGACGAACGGTATTGTTCATCAACTTCATTTTATCGGCTAAACCCGCCGTGATTTTCGCTACTTCATGAGCTGTGTTAGACATTTCTTGAGTCGACACAACCACATTCGCAAGCTCGGCTTTTTGATGGGCGGTCTCTTCTAATGAACTATGGCTGGCGCTCACATTCTTACCAGAGGATTCACGAACCCTGATACCGATGGATTTTAGCGAATTCACCATATCACGTAGCTTTTGTAAAAAGAGATTAAAGCCTGCGCTTAATTCATTTAACTCTGCATGCGCATTTAAATCGAGAGTCTGAGTTAAATCACCATCATTACCCGATAGCTGAGCCACTTGTTCGTTCAACAATTGCAACGGACGAATAATGGAGCGCACAATCAACAGCATTAGCACTGTTGCCACAATGGATACGATCACAGCAAGTGTTAACTGTTCAATCAGCGCTCGTTGTTTAACGCTTTCCATTAGCTCTAATTTCGCATCCAACTTAGCCATAGCAACGGACATAGGTAAGCTAATCAAAAAATTCCACTGAGTGCTTGAATTACCAAGATTCAAAGGCTGAGCAACAATCAATTGACCGTCTTGCTCTATTACACCGCCTTTATTCGCCAGCTCTAACAAGGCTTGACCATTCTCAGTATCAACCGTTTTGAATGACTTTCCTAAACTGTCATTGTATTTACTAGAAGCGACAATCAGTCCTTTTTTACTGACTATGGTAACGGAGCCTTGTCCATCATAAAGCCCATTAGACAATTCATTCGCAAACTCTTGCATAACAGGTAAATCAAGATCGGCACCAACAATACCTTTAAACACTCCCGACTCGATAATCGGCGCGGCAAGACTCGTCATCAATACTTGAGTACCGTTAGGTAAATCAAACAAGTAGGGCTCAACAATACAGGCTTTTTGCGTGTCTTTAGGGCATAAATACCATTCAGAAATACGCTGTCCGTGATCGTCTTTATCCGTAATATATTTAATTTGTGCGCTTTCAATTGGATAATAAGTAATCTCACCATCTTCCGTTAACGCCACCGTCACAGCAAAAGAGCCGTCATCTTTAGCACTTACATTGCTATCTTTACCTACGTATTCACTGTCCTTATTATCAAACGCATTAGGTTCAAAAAAGGTATACAGCACACTAGCATTAGGAGCACTTTTTTTTGCCGCTTCTATCAAACGCGAGATTTGCTCTCTAGACAAAGGAGGCGATAAGGTCAAATTACCAGACAGTTGAGACGCTAAAACATTTGCGACATCAAGATTTTTTTCGACATAAGCTTGAATTTGCTCTCCAGCAATACGAGTGTTTAATTCAAGCTTTGATATAGCTGACTCTTTGAGATCAATAACAGCGTCTTGCTTTAAACTATCACTTAATGAAGATATCTTTGAATAAGTCTGCCATGTAAATAGTAAAGAAATAAATAAAATAGACCCAATACTAATCAGTAATAACTTATTTTTAAGAGATAAATTGGCCATAATATACCTTCTTAATTAGTGGGATTTACGCTAATTATCTTGATATTAGTTAAGCACAATTTACTATTACTATTGTTTATATTTGTATCTGAAAGCCTATTACCTCACTTCTCTCCCCAGTCGCTCCATGTCTTTAGAGAACCAAATATAAGTCACTTTGCCAATCACATCAGATTCGGTAACAGTCCCCCAATAACGGCTGTCACTGCTGTTATCCCGCCAATCTCCCAATACAAACACTTGGCCTTCAGGAACCATTGTTTCAGCCATATAAGTAGACACTTTATTGCGTCTAAAATCTTCATCAACAGAGGCGGCTAATTCTGTTTTACCATTTAAAATCACCTGGCCATTTTCGATAGCGACTGTGTCCTTTCCCAAAGCAACCACCCGCTGAGCATACAAAGTTTGTTTATTCTTGGGATAACGAAACACCACCACATCGCCAACTTTTATCAGTGAATCCTGTGTATCAACAGTAATGTAATCACCAGGCTGAAGAGTCGGCATCATCGAGCGAGAAGGAATTTTATAAAACTCGAACCCCAACACAGACCCACGAAACGAGATAAGCATTTGACCACAAGCCAAAACTAGAACCAAAACAAACAGATACCAATACCAACGATTATAAGACTTCAATTCATAAGTCTTATTAGCTAAAGCTAACCGCACGGAACTGAACATGGCGTACGAATACAAACACACCAAAAAAGCAATAAAGAACCATGCCCCATAAGCGGTGGAGAGAAAACCCAGTTTACCCAATAAAAAAATTACGCCATATTGTAATAGAAATAACCAAAAACCTTTTTTAAGATCCCCCGCATACACATGACCAAAACCTGGCGACAATAACGACAATAACAACGCTATAATTGGTTTTCTTTTTTTTATCACCTCTAACTCCTTTTAATTAATAAAGCGCCATTATACAAAATGTGGCAATACAGCTAACCCTTCACTTACTATATTATTCCCAAGGTCAAAAATATTCTTTTTTATCCTGATAGGCTTGTTTAATGTGCCCTATCAGCAATTTTAGTTTTTTGGGCAAATATTTAGTAAATGGATAAATAGCGTAAACGCCCAATTGACGAGGCTGATACTGCGACAAAATAGCAACCAATGTCCCTTGCTGTAAGTCCTCATAGACACAACAACGTGGCACATAAACAATACCGAATCCTGCCAAGGCCGCTTTACGTAATGCCTGTGCGTTATTTGTCGCGAAGCTACCACTAATACATACACTTTCCTCTTGACCATTTTGTGTAAAACGCCAATCAAAGGAGCCTTGTGCCTGATAGGTATAAGCCAAACAATTATGGTCTTTCAAGGCTTCTAAATTGGTCACTTCGCCATGGCGCTCGATGTAACTTGGCGAGCAGCAAACCACCCAATTAGATTGAATTAAAGGCTTGGCTATTAAGCTAGAATCTTCCAGCTTGCCAGTACGAATAGCTAGATCTAACCCCTCGCCAACCAAATCCACAAAATCATTTTCAAGGCGCATATCCACGCTGATGTTGGGATATTTTTGACAAAAATCTGCCACGGCTTCCGCCAATAGCAATTCTCCTGAAATAGTCGGCACCGACATTTTTATCGTACCCGTTAGACCTTGGCTAAAGGCCGACACGGAGGCAATTGCATCGCTCACTTGGCCTTCAATATTCTTGGCATGAACGTATAAATTCTCTCCAGCTTCGGTCAGGCTGAGCCGTCTTGTCGTACGATGGATCAACTGTGCCCCAAGGTCTTGCTCAAGTTTGCTAATACGTTTACTTAGCGCAGGAGTCGATAAGCCTACTTGCTGGGCAGCCTTATTAAAGGAGCCCGTATCCGCAACATTCACAAACAGTGTTAAATCGGCTGCGTTCAAGTTCATCCCCTTTCATTAAGTTGTTTTTGGAAATAGTTTATTAGTTTATGTCGTATTTATCGTAAATCCTACTCACGCTATAGTGAATAAATAAAATAATAGGAGCAAAAAACCATGCGTCTCAAAGATTGCCACAACTTCCAAGACTTCCGCACTTTGGCTAAAAAACGCCTTCCTGGTCCTATATTTAATTACATAGATGGTGGCGCTGATGACGAAACAACCTATCGTCGCAATACCGCCGCTTTTGAAACCTGCGATCTAGTGCCCAGCGTCCTGACTGGCGTAAAAGACGTAGATTTGTCCGTTACCGTCATGGGACAAAAACTCGCTCTGCCAATTTACTGTTCGCCGACTGCTTTGCAGCGATTATTCCATCATGATGGCGAAAGAGCCGTTGCCAATGCCGCCGAAAAATACGGCACCATGTTTGGCGTATCGTCCCTTGGCACCGTCAGCATGGAAGAAATCGCTCAGCAAACCACTACGCCGCAGGTCTATCAGTTTTACTTCCATAAAGACCGAGAACTGAACCGTGCCATGATGCAAAGAGCCAAAGACGCCGGCGTGCAAGTCATGATGCTAACGGTCGATTCCATTACTGGCGGCAATCGAGAACGTGACCTTCGCACAGGCTTCGCCATTCCCTTTAAATTAAACCTAAAAGGCATGCTGCAATTTGTCCTCAAACCTATGTGGGGCATTAACTACGTGACCCACGAAAAGTTCCGTTTACCTCAGTTGGAGGAACACATCGACATGGGTTCTGGTGCCACGTCGATTGGCGACTACTTTACCAACATGCTCGACCCATCGATGAACTGGGATGATGTAGCTGAAATGGTGAAATTCTGGGATGGAGAGTTCTGCTTAAAAGGCATCATGAGCCGAGAAGACGCTCGAAAAGCGGTAGAGATTGGCTGCACTGGCGTAATCATTTCTAACCATGGCGGTCGCCAGTTAGATGGCTCCCGCAGTTCCTTTGATCAGCTCGCAGAAATCGTCGATGAAGTAGGTGACGAAATAGACGTGATATTCGACAGCGGCGTGCAACGCGGTACTCATGTACTCAAAGCCTTATCTCTTGGCGCAAAAGCCGTCGGCATCGGCCGCATGTACTTGTATCCACTCGCTGCCGCTGGGCAACCTGGCGTCGAACGCGCACTCGGACTGATGAAAGCCGAACTCGAACGCGACATGAAACTCATGGGCAAAACATCAATTGATCAACTAACGAAAGAAAATTTGCGATTTCGGTCTTAGAATACTGGCTATACTTCCAAAGTGTAAAAGCTAAGCAGTGCGGCGTTTCTCTATCGGCAATTTATTTTAAATGCAGCCGCCTACTTCTTCGAAACGCCTTTGGTGCTCACTCCTTTAATAGCACCCGATGCAGCCAGTCCCATTAAACGGCGAAATTTTGGACATTCTAAATGACTCGGTGCAGAGCATTCTGCCGTGTGCCGAAGTCCGTCACGCATAGATGTCAATGTCCGAATCGTTTTATCTAGCTCTTCTGCCTTGTCTAATAATAACTGTCGGTTAATCTCAGGACTGTCATTGTCACCAAAAATTCTGGCTATTTCGTCTAATGAAAAACCTACAACACGTCCTAAAGAAATCAATTCCAACCGTACTAAAACATTGGAGTTAAAAATTCGGCGTAATCCTCGCCGCCCAACTGAAGTGATTAAACCTTTCTCATCATAAAAACGCAGTGTCGATGCTGGCACACCTGATCGTTTTGCGACTTCCGAAATATCCATCCTTTGCCTCTTGACCTCAAGTTTACTTTAACTTGTAAGCTAGCATCACACCTACTAAAGAACAATCACCGGAGAGCAATATGCAAACATTACTATTTATTTTGATTATAGGGATAGGTGCCACTTTCATAATGGATATATGGGCAATAGTACGTAAGTATTTGCTTGGTATCCCTTCACTTAATTATGGAATGGTTGGACGCTGGATTGGTCATATGATGAAGGGTCGCTTTCATCATGAATCAATAGGAAAATCTCCCACTATACCGTATGAAAATGTCATCGGTTGGATAAGCCATTACGCTATAGGCATCGCATTCGCCGCGGTGTTAGTAAGCCTATATGGTATTACATGGACGCACACTCCAACCATAGTACCAGCGCTCACGGTTGGTATTGCCACTGTTGTCGCACCTTTCTTCATATTACAACCCGGAATGGGAGCTGGCATTGCGGCGTCCAGAACACCAAAACCAACATCAGCTCGTATTCATAGCTTAATAAACCATGCTATTTTTGGTTTTGGGCTTTATCTATCAGGGTGGATACTAAATCTTTTTACCGCGCTATAAATAATCACTCAAAACGCCTCATGAAGAGTTCGCACTCATGTCGGAATGAGGCGTTGTGAGTGATTTAAATGTCAAAGTTACAATTTCTCGAACTATATAAAGTTAACGCATAAGTAAAAAAACATTCTTGATAAAGTTCACTTTAGCGTTAACGTTTAAAACATAAGGAATATACACTTTTACATCACGGAAGATGGTAAATCCCTATTAGCAGAATTTCTAGATTCGCTTGCTAGCAAACAAGCATAGAGAGTGGCTTGGGTACTTTAGTTAGTTAAAGAACTTGATGCTGTACCGTCAACATACCTTAAGAAGTTAGTGAAAACTAACAATATCTGGAAAATACACGGGCAAGTCGAAGGTAACATATTTCGTTTATTAGGACTCTTTGATGGCGACAGTTTGGTTGTTTTAAATCACGGCTTTCAGAAGAAGACCCAAAAAAACACCATCAAGAGACATCAAGATTGCAAAGAGTCGTCGTCACGACTATTTAGCGAGGAAGAAACATGAGTGATTTAAAAAACCGCAAAGCCGACGATAAGGATTTTACTGAAGGTTACGACGAGGGTTATCAGGCCTTTAGATTTGGCGTATTGCTCAAAGAAGCGCGCAAGAACGCAGGGTTAACACAAGATGAATTAGCATTGAAACTGCATACTCAAAAAAGCGCTATATCTCGAATTGAAAGCCATTCTGATGATGTAAAGCTATCGACTCTTGAGCGTTTTGCAACCGCTCTGGGGAAAAAACTCGACATTCGTTTGATATAAAGCCAGAAAATCGGAAACCTAATTTAATGGATATACAAGGATTCGTAATAGCAATTTTGCCTATCGCTTTATCACCTGGAGCCAGTTTTACTCTTGCGCTGTCAAACGTTGCCATGAATGGCATTAAAGGTGCGTTCAAAGTCGTGATGGGAACTGGACTTGGAATTATTCTGCATGGCTTACTTGTGGGCCTCGGCATTTCTAATGCTTTAAACAAAAGCCAAGTTGTCATGAATAGTTTGCACATTATTGGTATGGCGTTCTTGCTTTGGCTAGGTCTAAAACTGGTTACTTCTGGCATGAAGCTATTGCATCATAAAACGGTATTATCTGCGTCAAACGTCAGTATAAAACAAGCCTTTCTGCTAAATGTTTTCAATACAAAAGCAATTATTTTGTACCTAACTGTTGTGCCTATTTTCGCTGGCTCAGGCTTATCAAGTTACCTATTGCTATCGATAATCCACGTTACGATTATGGCTCTGTGGATTTTAATTTTTAGCTTAGTATTTTGTTTTGCTAAAGAAAGGCTGAAAGTAAACATCATTAGCTCGGTGATCAATATTATCGGCGGATTATGCTTACTCTATATGTCCTTGCATTCTGCTGTGAATTATTACTATCAATAACCACTCACAACGCCTCATGAAGAGTTCGCGCCCGTGTCGGAATGAGGCATCGTAAGTGTTTTTTGTTAAAGATAAAGCGACACTACAACTCCCCCACTAAATCCCGCCATTGCTGACGATAAAGATTAAGCAAAGGTTTTATGTTTGCATCACACAGAGCGAGACTGAGGCGGCCTTTGAGTTTTAAGCTTTTATTAGAAAGCAAAGCGGCACCGCCGGAGGTGCCGGTAACATCACGAGAGGCGTAGATTTCATTTTGGCTTCGCATACAAGCTAATAAAGTGAGAAAATTGATGTTATTGCTAAACGCGCCTTCAACAATCACGGTGTCGCTGCTGCCCATCAGATCCAAACAATAATCTGTCATCAAGGCCACATAAATATCAGCCAGCGCAGACTGCATGGCAGGCGTTAACTCAATACCGCGATCAATAATGCGCCCTTCACAATGAGCAAACGGACCGCCACCTTTGGCAAAGGCGGGAATGGCCAAAATGCCGTGTTCGAGGATAAAGCTCACGTCACTCAAGGTGGCTTTGCTGTCGCTACGAAGTTGTTCCCATTCTCTTCCGCCCATGAAACGAATCGTCGGGGTAGCGCGGCCAAGAGCGTCCACATTGGCGAGCATGTCTTTGTCTTCGTGCAATGAATCCAGCTTGCCATTGATGGTCGCAATCACCGTCCAAGTACCACTAGATACGACGGTGAGTTTCTCCATGGGTTGGCCGATGTAAGGCACTAACGAAGCGTTAGAGTCATGGATGCCGTTGAAAATGACACAGCTCGTAGGCAAGCCAGTTTCTTTGGCTAAGTCAGGCAAGATGGTGCCAAGCTTGGCACCAGTCTCTATGACTTCAGGAAAGCGCTGCGCCCATTTTTGCTGTTCACACAAGGTAGAAAACTGACAACTGGTCGGGTTCCACAGATCGGTATGACATCCTAATGAGGTGACTTCAGCGGCTTTGTTACCACTGAGTTTATAGCCCCAATATTGCGGATACAAAAGTAATGAATCAACTGTTGCAAACTCATCTGCAAAGCGTTTTTGCTGCCAGAACAATTGCGCTCCTAAGTTCAGGCCTTGGGGCAATCTCGGACTAAAAGATTCACTAAAATCTGGGCGTGCAGCGTCGTATTCTTCTTTTAACTCAGACACACCATCGTATTCATAATCCAGAATCGGCAAGGCAAGTTGGTCGCCCTTCATGCAGGCAATGGTTGCCCCATGTGTGGTAATCGCAATGCTGGCAATAAAGTAGCGCTGGGCCAAATCGGCCAACGTATCTTTGATCCATTGCCATATTGAATCCACATCCACATGAGGATATGGTGGTGTATCAACCACACCATTAACACGCTTTTCAATCTGCAATAAGGCTCCCGTTTGACCGTCCATCAAACAGATTTTAATGTTGCTTTTGCCAATATCTAGAACCGCCACCACGCGGGTTTTGTCAGGTTGTAAAACATTGAAGCGAAACACTTCTTGCAGAACATCGGCTACAGGCTCAAACGATGGCGTTTTGGTTTCCATAATGTCAGCCATATATTTCCACCAGCGTTGCATAATGGGATGATCAGCCAAGGCTTTCGTATCTAAATCCTCTGCATCAAACGTGGCATAAAGTCGACTTTCGCGGTCACTCTCGTTGCGATCGAGGTGAATATAATAGTTGTGAATACCCTGCTGCTTTAAATGTTCAGCGAGCTCAGGCCAAAGCTCATCATGACGTTTTTTGTATTCCTCTTCACAGCCTTTGTGCAAATACATCACGGAGGCATATCTCATAACGCTTTTGCCTTTTTGTTTTTATAGAAAGTAATCAGCACAGGCAAACTCACCACGGTGATTAACATCACACCAACAATAATCGTCATAACAATGCCAGGTATATTCAGCAACCCCATACCAAAGGTCACCAACCCCATTAAAATAACCGCCAACACAACGCCCGCAATGGTTCCACTTCCACCAAGAATACTCACACCACCTAGCACTACCATAGTAATGATGCTGAGTTCCCAGCCCATGGCAATACTAGGGCGCGTACTACCCAAGCGAGACGTTAATAGAACAGATGCAATACCAGACATCACACCGACTAGGCTAAACAGAATCAAACGATGTTTATCAACCTTGATTCCCGAGTAATACGAGGCTGTCGGGTTATTACCAATAGCATAGGTGTAACGGCCAAATGTGGTGCGATGTAACAACCAATAAAACACCAAGGCAAAAAAGACAAACAGTACCAATTCGAATGAGAATACCCAGTAAACATAGCCCTGCCCAAAAAACTCAAAGCCATCGGGATAATCTCGTACTACTTGGTCACCCAATAAGATATAGCTGATACCACGAAATAAACTCATGGTGCCAATTGTCACCACAATGGAAGGAATATTGAAACGCGTCACCAAGATGCCATTAAACAAACCACAAGCTGCGCCAGCCAAAATACCCACAAATGCTACCGCATATACTGGTGCGCCCATTTGAGCCACGAAGCCCATTAAGGTACTGGAAAGCGAGATAATAGCGGCCACAGAAATATCAATTTCTTTAGCAATAATCAGCATCGCCATTGGCAAAGCAATTAAGGCTTTTTCGGTAAAATTAAAGGTCGCATCCGATAGGTTCCAAGGGTCTAAAAAGTAAGGTGATAAATGAGAGTTCATCACACAAACCAAAAACACAATCAGAATTAAGAAGGTTTCCCAACGGAAAATTTTTTGTAACCGACTGGTTAACATAACATCAGGCGTGACTGATTTTTTTATTGTTGTGTCCATAAAAGCCTCTTTCTCTTAATGAGCCTGAGCGGAGTCCATAGTCTCATCGGGTTTACGAAGAATAATGCGAGCTTTGTCTTTATCTGACGTAGAGTTAGCAATAACAGCGATAATAATCACTGTCCCAGAAATGGCCATTTGCCAAAAAGGCGATACGCCGATAATTGGTAGGGCATTATTTACTACACCAATAAATAAGGCACCAATAACGCAGCCAATAACTGTACCCAAGCCACCAACAATGCTAATACCACCAATCACACAAGCCGCAATCACTTGCAACTCAAAGCCATTGGCCACATCGACATAAGCCACCGCAAAACGCGACACCCACAAATAACCACACAAACCAGACAAGGTACCTGACACTAGAAAGGCATAAAACTGAACCTTGCCTACATTTACACCAGAATAAAATGCGGCCATTGGATTACCACCAGCAGCATAAAAGTTACGTCCCCAAACACTGAATTTCATTGCCCAAAAAGCCACAATGATCACGGCAAGTGCCATCCAGCTCAGAACAGGTATAGAAAAAATCTCATAACGAGGTAAACCGATAAAAGACTCACTCATTTGGTGAGAGTTCACCCAAGCGCCATCCGATAATAGAAATGTTGCACCACGATAAATACTCATGGTACCAAGCGTAATAACGATGGAAGGTACTTTTAATAACCAAACAAACAAGCCATTAATCGCCCCTAATAAAGCCCCTATTAGCAAGCAAAATACAATCAACAGCGCCATATTCATATGGGGGAAATACTGATTTATCATAGCCACCACCATACCAGTAAAAGCCACATTGGCCGCTACAGACAAATCAATACAACGAGTCAAGATCACCAACATTTGACCTAACGCCAACATAATCAAAATCGATGTATCATTAAAAATACTAATGCTGTTAGTCAGGCTAATAAATTCTGGACTCATTATTCCGACCCCGAAAAACATCGCTAACACAATAAGGCTTAGCACACCTTCACGGGAATAAATAAAACGTTTTAGCATGTAACATGTCCTCCAGTCGCAAGAGAAACTACCTTCTCTGGCGTGGCGTCATCTCGTGATAATTCACCAACAATCAAACCTTCATTCATCACTAAAATGCGATCTGACATACCAAGAATTTCTGGTAACTCAGACGACACCATAATCACAGAGAGACCTGAATCCACCAGTTCAGACATAAACTCATGTACTGCGGCTTTCGACCCGATATCGATACCTTTGGTTGGCTCATCCAAGATAATGACTTTCGGGTTCGTGGCTAACCACTTAGCAATAACCACTTTTTGTTGATTACCGCCCGAGAGGTTCATGACCTTCTCATCCCAGCAAGAAGCCTTCACTTGTAAGCGTTCACAATATTGACGAGCTAAGGCCATTTCGCTTTCTCTATCGATCTGACCATGCCGCCCTAAACGCTCCACTTGCGGCAAGCTGACATTTTGATAAATAGGTAATTCCAGTACTATGCCTTGTTTCTGACGCTCTTCAGGAACATAAACAATCCCATTATCTATAGCTTCTTTTGGTGAGTGAACAATCACTTCTTTGCCATTCATCTTGACCGTGCCAGTCACATGATCTGTGGTGCCAAACAAAGCCTGCATGACTTCCGTTCTGCCAGAACCAACCAAACCATAGACACCAAGAATCTCGCCTTTTTTTAAACTAAAACTAATATTGGCAAACTCGGTTGAGTGGCATAAATCACTTACTTCCAACAATGTATCGCCTATTTCTACCTCTTTTTTTGGGTAAGTCGCTTCTATACTTCGCGCAACCATCATTTCTACTAACTGAGCTTCGTTGGTGTCTTTAATAAAACCCTCACCAACATAGCAACCATCACGAAACACGGTGTAGCGGTCGGCTAGGGTGAAAATTTCGTCAAATTTATGAGTAATAAAAAGAATCGCTTTACCTTGATTCTTTAAGGTATTTACCAATTCATATAACTCATGAATTTCATGATGAGACAACGCCGCCGTTGGTTCATCCAAAATCACTACTTTCGCGTCGACCGACAAAGCACGAGCGATACCAACCATGTGCTTTTGCCCAATGCTCAATTCTCGAAGAATTTGATTTGGGTCCATGTGAGCATTAATTGACGTCAATATTTTTTGTGAACGTGTCAGCATAGATGGCCAATCAATGGAAAAACGCCTAGTCATTGGGTAGTTACCCAAAAAGATATTTTCCGCCACCGTTAAGTCATCAAACAACACGGTTTCTTGGTGAATCGCTGTAATGCCTAACTCATGGGAATCATGCGGAGAATGGAACTTTACGGCTCGTCCGTTAAAAAGAATCTCTCCACCATCCGGTTGATAAATACCAGTCATGGTTTTTACAAGAGTTGATTTTCCAGCACCATTTTCACCAATTAGAGCCGTTACTTGGCCGGGATAAAGATGAAGATCGACCCCATCAAGCGCTTTCACACCAGGAAAGACCTTACTCACCTTTTTTAGACTAAAAATTGCATTGTTCATAACGGTTGCTCTTATTGTTATTCATTATGAAAGTATTGAACGAGTTCCCCCCCTCTCCCCTTAAAGAAGGGAGGGAGCTTCAAACCGCAATCCTTCTGCAAAAGAAGAAACAACAGTTCTTAGCTGCTCTCCCTGTTAAAGGAAAGGTTAGGAGAGGACAATAGCTACTAGAAAATGGAAGAGAATTGATCGACGTTAGACGCATCATAAATAAATGGTTTCGCCATCGCACCGTCCCCATTACTGTCTACTTTAAGAGTGCCCATTCGACCCATTGGAATCTCAGTTTTCGTACCATTACCTTTAACAAGGTTGTAAGCCAACATAGTTGCTGAATAACCAAGATCAATTGGATTCCAGATAGCAAAACTGTGAATCGCACCACTGTGAACATGACCAGCTAATTCTGAAGGAAGCCCCAAACCTGTCACATAAACTTTTCCTATTAACCCCATGTCACTCACAGCCTGTGCAGCTGCCAAAATACCTACGGTAGTTGGAGCGACAATTACATCTAAATCAGGGTGATTTTTGATTAACGCAGTCGCTTCACGGAAACTCTTATCTGCTAAATCATCGCCGTAAACCGTATCGACAAGTTTAAGATTAGGAAATTTGCTAAGAGACTTTTTCATCTCACCAATCCAAATATTTTGGTTAGTCGAGGTAGGTGTTGCACTCAAAATAGCAAAAGTACCAGACTTTTTCCCTTTGGCTTTAATGGCGTCTGCTGCAAGTTGCACGTTCATTTCGCCAATCAAGCTGTTACTAGAAGGATTCAAATGAATTTGGCGGCCTTCTTTACCCACACCTGAATCCCAAGAAATAACTTTAATACCGCGCCGTTGTGCTTTCTTCAAGGAGGGAACCAATGCATCCGCATCATTTGCAGAGACCGCAATGGCATCAACACGCTGAGCAATCAATGAGTTGATAATTTCGATCTGACCTTCGGCCGTGGTTGATGTGGGTCCTGTATAAATAACCTCAACATCACCTAATTCTTTTCGAGCTTCTTCTGCGCCACGATATGCCGCTTCAAAAAAACCAATGCCTAGCGCTTTTACTAATAACGCCACTCGAACTTGATCTGCTGCATAAGCACCAGAAGCAAATAAAGTTGCAGAAGCCAGTACACACGCCGTGATGAGTTTACTTTTCATAATTATCTCCAAGAGCGCGCTCATCATCACCCAACAAGAAGTTGTCGTATCCGAGGCGCGGTTTATTGTTTTTGTTTTTCAACTATGATCAAACGACAGCCAGCCGATTCGATCACTTCTTTACTCTTGTTATCAATTCCATCATCCGTGATAACGATATCTATCTGTGATAAAGGACAAATGATCATACTTGATCGATTTTGAAACTTTGTACTATCAACCAAAAGCACCCGCTGATCTGCTCGATTTATTAGTTTCATAACCGCTTGTACGATTTGTGGATCTGTCTCCATCACACCATGAGAATTCACCCCATATGCACCAATAAAAAGAATATCAGCGTAAGTGTGATTAGAAATATCATTCGGGAACGGACTCAAAATAATGTTCTGCTCTCGATGAATTTTTCCGCTCGGCACGGTAACACTGCATTTACTCTTTTTAATCAATTGATCGGCAATAGAAAATGAGTTGGTCAGTACTTGCAGCTTAAAACCTCGCATGTACTCAGACATAGCCGATGTCGTTGTGCCACCGCTGATCATAATCGACATATTGTCCGATAATAATTCCACTGCCGCCTTTGCAATACATCGCTTTACATCAGTATTAATGGTTTGACTCACTGAGTAAGGTCGTCCTAACAAGCTCACATCAGACGGTGGGTTTATTGCTTCCGCTCCTCCCCGCACCCGACGCAGCTTGCCAGCCTTATCCAAAAAGTTGATATCTCTGCGTACCGTTGCTTCTGATGCACCTAACACATCGGCTAGATGCGCCACCGTCACAATAGGCCGAGCCTCAACTTCCGATAGGATCACTCTGTGCCTTTCAATCTCGTGCATTGATCATCCTCGACATTCAATATAATTAATTTTCAATCATTATCAAGCACTATCAATCAAAAAATTAACAAAAAGATAAAAAATGCTTGAAAATGATTACTTTTGTTTTAGTATGAAGCTTATCAATCATTCTAACCCGCTGATTGTGCATAACAAAAATAAATTTTAAGTCTTTGAAAATAGCCATAAAAAAACACTTTAGGCTATTTAAATGAGACGGAACTTGAGGTTAAACGATGTCTACTAACTTACTACCCAACCTTTGGAACGATGCTGACGCGTCCCTTCTGACTGAACCCGAATTATTGCAATATCGATCAAACTTGCTTGGTTCTGACATGCGCGTTACCAATTATGGTGGCGGTAATACCTCTGCAAAAATTCAGATGGATGATCCGCTAACAGGTGAGAAAACCACAGTATTATGGGTAAAGGGTTCTGGTGGTGATATTGGCTCCATGGGATTAGATGGCTTTTCCACTCTCTACATGGACAAATTAAATCAGCTGTTACCACTTTATCGCGGGCTTGAATTCGAAGATGAGATGGTCGCTTACCTTCCTCATTGTACATATAACCTAAACGCCCGCGCTGCCAGCATTGATACACCACTTCATGCCTATTTACCTTACCTTCATATAGATCATCTACATCCAGATGCTGTGATCGCTATCGCGGCAAGCAAAAACAGCAAACAACTCACAGAAAAAATATTTGATGGTGAAATTGGCTGGCTTCCTTGGCGTCGCCCAGGTTTTCAGTTGGGGATGGATTTACAGAAAATCGCCACCGAAAACCCACACTTAAAAGGCGTCGTATTAGAAAGCCATGGCTTATTTACTTGGTCTAATGGCAACAAAGATTGTTACCTAAACTCGTTGAATATTATTAACAAAGCACAAACTTGGTTAGAACAGCAAAGCGCAGGCAAAGCCGCATTTGGAGGAGAACGATTTAAAACGCTACCTGATAACAAACGCCAACAAGTGGTTTCTAGTTTAATGCCGCTGATTCGCGGCAAAACCAGTGAAAAACAACGTCAAATTGGTCACTTCAACGCTTCCGATGAAGTATTAGATTTCGTCAATTCTAAAGACTTAGAACGTCTTGCTAAGCTTGGCACCTCTTGCCCTGATCATTTTTTGCGCACAAAAATTCGCCCTTTTGTCGTGGCTTACGACCCAGAAAAAGACAACCTAGACGAAGTCATTGGGTCGCTAGATAAAAGCCTTGCTGACTATCGTGAAGATTACGCGGCCTACTACAACCGCTGTAAGCGTGATAACAGCCCTGCCATGCGAGATCCTAACCCCGTCATTTACCTGATCCCAGGTGTTGGAATGCTGTCTTTTGCTAAAGATAAAGCCACCGCTCGTATCGCAGGTGAATTCTACGTAAATGCTATTAACGTGATGCGTGGTGCAGACAGCGTTAGTGAATATGTTGGCTTGCCTGAGCAAGAAGCTTTCGACATAGAATACTGGCTACTTGAAGAAGCAAAACTACAACGCATGCCGAAACCAAAATCCTTAGCAGGCCACATTGCCTTGGTGACTGGCGCGGCTGGCGGCATTGGTCTTGCGACAGCAAAACGTCTAGCTAAAGAAGGAGCAAATCTTGTTCTAATGGACATCGACGACGAAGCTTTGACGACGGCACAAGCGAATATCGCCGGTGAATTTGGAAAAGACTGCGCCTCTAGTATTAAGATGGATGTGACCAACGAAGAGGATGTCATCCGTGCAGTGAAACATTGCACCTTAGCCTTTGGCGGTTTAGATATTGTGGTCTCGAATGCAGGCATTGCTTCGTCGGCACCACTAGAAGAAACCACTCTTGCCCTATGGAATAAAAACCAAAGTATCTTATCAACCGGTTACTTCTTAGTTGCTCGTGAAGCCTTTAGTCTGCTAAAACGGCAGAACATGGGCGGCAACATGGTATTTATCGCCAGTAAAAATGGTTTGGTTGCCAGTGCCAACGCCAGCGCATATTGCGTAGCAAAAGCCGCTGAAATTCAGCTTGCTCGCTGTGTTGCTTTGGAAGGTGCGCCACTTGGTATTCGATCAAATGTGGTTAACCCAGATGCGGTTTTACGTGGTTCTAAAATCTGGACAGGCAAATGGAAAGAAGAAAGAGCCAGCGCGTACCAACTGTCTACCGATGATTTAGAAGAACATTATCGTCAGCGCAGCATGCTAAAACTCAATGTTTTCCCAGAAGACATAGCAGAAGCCATTTACTTCTTTGCATCTGATGCGTCTTCTAAGTCAACAGGCAATATCCTAAATGTCGACGCAGGTCATGCACCTTCGTTTACTCGCTAGGGGCTATAGAAATTCATCCAGATAGAACCCTATTGAAAAAGAACAATAAAAAGGACTACCCATGAAACAATTAATTGATCAAAACTTGCTGCAAGAACACAACGCCAAGCAAGAAGCCGCAGTCACCAGTGACTACAATGCGCTGGCGGAAAAACTGGATCGCTCAGGCATTAAAATCGACACAATTTTAATGCAAGCAAAGCAGTTTTCTGTTGCGGTTCCTTCTTGGGGGGTTGGCACTGGTGGCACGCGTTTCGCCCGTTTTCCCGGCGAAGGTGAGCCGCGTAACATCTTTGAAAAACTCGATGATTGTTCGGTTATTCAACAACTATCGCAAGCCACTCCAGCGGTATCTTTGCATATTCCTTGGGACAGACCAAAAGACCCAAAGGAACTTCGCCAGTACGCCGAACAATACGGTTTGCATTTTGATGCAATGAATTCCAACACATTTCAAGATCAAATTGGTCAGGAAGAGTCATACAAATTCGGCAGTTTGACACATACCAACAAAGCCGTGCGCGAACAAGCCATTGCTCATAACATCGACGTAGTAGAATTAGGGCAAAAGTTAGGCTCTAAAGCGCTAACCGTTTGGGTAGGAGATGGCTCTAACTTCCCCGGCCAACAACACTTTAAAAACAGCTTCACACATTATTTAGAAAGCATCAAGGAGGTCTACAATAGCCTGCCAGACGATTGGAATATGCTGCTGGAACACAAGATCTTTGAGCCTGCATTCTATTCAACCGTCATTCAGGATTGGGGGAGCAGCTACCTTGCGGCGAAAGAAACCGGCGATCGTTGTTTGTCTCTGGTAGATCTGGGCCATCATGCGCCGAACGTCAACATCGAAATGATCGTCAGCCGTCTTGCTCAATTCGGCAAGCTAGGTGGATTCCATTTCAACGACAGTAAATACGGCGATGACGATTTAGACAGTGGTTCTATCAACCCTTATCAGCTATTTCTGATTTTCAACGAACTAACAGATATTCGGACACAAGATCCGTCTTACAGCCCATTCTACATGCTGGATCAATCGCACAATGTTACCGATCCGGTAGAAAGTTTGATGTACAGCGCAGCAGAGGTACAACGCGCATTTGTGAAAAGTTTATTAATCGATCGCAGTGCGTTAACTCAATACCAAAATGAAAATGATGCCATGATGGCGCAGGCCAGCTTGAAACAAGCCTACAACTTGGACGTAGAACCAATCTTGCAAATGGCGCGCTTACAGGAAGGAGGCGCCATCGATCCAGTTCGCTGTTACCGCGAAAGTGGATACCGCGCTGCCGTTGCCAAATCTCGACCTGCAGATCCGAACAAAACCGGTTCGGGTATTGTTTAGTTTTTATCGACATCGAAACACTGGTCAATGATCAGTGTTTCGGCGTTAAGTCCACTTAATTTCTTATCATTCCTCTACTAAGTACTTTTCAACCTATTTGATTTACTAAAGAAATAATATCTTGCTTTGCTTTTTCGACCGATAAGGCATGACGATCATCGGAAAACTCTTGGTATTCTGAACCAATTTCGTAAAACAGATCGACCCCCAAATACTTAGCTAATTGTTTAATATGCGGACCTAAGTGATTCATGTTTTCACGGACACCACCAATGCCAAAGCCGAACTCACCGGATGATGTTAATAGAACTAAGGTTTTCCCTGACAAGATAGGCTCAATCGGGAAGTCTCCTCGCGCCAAATCAAAGGTAAAAGTCTTATTCACTCTCAACATTTGATCAAACCACGCCTTCAATACTGCTGGCATGCCGTAGTTATACATGGGGGCGGTAATGAGGATGATATCCGCTTGCGCCACTTCATCAAAATACGTATCGGACTCAGCTAAGACTAATTGCTGTGATTCGCTTCTGTTTTGTTCTGGGGTGAACGCTGCTGAAATCCAATCTTGGCAAATAAAGGTTGGTGGGGTAAGCCCAAGATCGCGATAAACCACCTTATCTTGATGATTTTTATTCAGCCATGTATTTATAAAACAACGCCCAAGTGACTTCGATATTGAATTATAACTTGGTGTCGAATTATCAGTACGGCGCACACTGGAGTCGATATGTAAGATATTTCTCATGATATATGCCTCTATTTGCTAATGAGTAGGCACAGTGTGTTCGGCAAGGGTTCTCGTGACAAATGGTGATATTTTTCTTATAAAGTAGATATTCTCATCTATAGAGTAAATTCATGTTCCAGCAACTTCCCTCTTTAAATGCCATAAAAGCCTTCGAATCTGCAGCCCGATTAAACAGTTTCAAAGAGGCGGCCAATGAATTAAATGTCACACCAACGGCGATTTCACATCAAATCAGAGCGCTGGAAGACAGTTTAAATATAAGGTTATTTGAGCGAAGGACACGCGCAGTAACATTAACGAAAGAAGGCGAATTACTGGCAGCAACAGCGAACCAATCTCTGCAAGATTTACTCTCAACAATCAATCAATTGATGGGGTCACCTCAAACATTAACCATCAGCACAACCAGTTCATTTGCAGCAATGTGGTTAGTACCAAATCTTGCCGATTTTCAGGCACAACACCCTGATCTCGACATTCAAATAAGAGCAGAAGAATCTCTTATAGACATAGGACATGATAGACGCGTCGATCTTGCCATTCGCTATGGTGAGCCTCCTCAACAAGGTGGGAATAAATTACTGATTTATCAACCTCTGATACAAGAATCCCTTGGCTTCTTTGCCACACCAGACTATTGGAAAAAGTTCGCTACAAATCCATCCGATGCTACATTTTTTTGCACACGATGGAAGAACCCAAATTTGCCTAATTTAGGGATAGAAGACGCGATAAAAAAGGCCTCTACAAATACACAGCCGACTATTCGCTACTTCAATGACGAAAATCTAACCGCTCAGGCGGCGCTTGCTGGACAAGGTATTGGTACTCTCAGCCAACTTGCTGTCGAAAATTTCGTTAAAAACGCTTGGTTAACACAGGGAGAGAACAAGATGGCAAAGCATATCACTGGACTAAATTACTACTTGATTATACCTAAGCGGCTACATGCCAACCAAATCGTAATTCATTTTCAAAAATGGTTACAATCGACTTTAGCTAAGCTCCCGAAGTAAGACATTGCTAGCAAATAACAGGTCACTACGATTTTATGATGCTTGTCACTGTGCCAGATATCCAAGCTTATGAAAGTGTTGTTGATCAAGTACTTCACACCGAAGCCAATATTCAAAAATTTCAAACATTGGTATCACTTCGAACAATAAAATCTTCCACTGAAATCCATTTAAAAGAATGACAAAAAGTACTCTTGTCATTTTTTGTCCTAAAGAGCATATTATTACCTAGCTGTAAGCAACAAAATTGTTCAGATATTCATTTTTATAAAAAACTCTTAAAGCTTTTTTTAGAAAGAGAATTATAAACAACAAGGACAGCAATATGAGTAACAAGGACGGACGCGTTCCTTTAAATGCTGATGCATTAAAGGAGCACAGAAGACGAATAGGATTAAGTCAAGAAAAACTGGCGGAACAATGTCTTAAAAAAGGATTACATGTTTCTATATCCTCTATTAAGCGTGCTGAGTTAGGCACAAACGTACTTTATCGTACCGCCAAACAGCTTGCTCAATTTTATAATGTTCCAGTAGAAACTCTTTTTCTAGAGTCAATAGCAAGCCATCTAGATGAAAAAAGGTATTCATCGCTTAAGAGGGAAGTCTAGTCAGAAGAATCCACCCAATGAAACAATTAAACTTATATTCTCACTGATACTAAAGTGATACTGATAAAAACATCATATCGTTTATTTTATATTTTCCAACTCAAAGAAAAGGAAGATACTAATGAGCGATATAAACGAAGAAAAACAACCAAACCCAGAAAACCAACGTTACGCTGTCCTTTCCATTCACGCTATAGCGGCCAATAACGTCGAGTTATTTCGACAAGATATGATTAAAAAAGAATTTTCTTCAGAACGATTACTCACAGCTCAATATCATTCATTATCCCCCGTACCTGGGCTGAATAAATACCAAACAGAGAGTTTAATATTTAACACTCGCTATCAATACCACCCTTTTATTATCGTTATGTGTGAGTCCACAGAAGACGTACAACTTGCTTATAAGACGGCGATTAAATACAACCTTCCCGTTCGCATACGTGCCGGTGGCCATGATCACGCAGGAGAGTCTAGTGGTGACAATGTGGTGCTAATTGATGTAACTGGTATCAAAAACTTCGACTTAGCTGATAATGGTGTAGCGACAATAGGGGCGGGTTATCGGTTTTATCAATTAACGCCAAAACTAGCAGAAAAAAATCGCATGATTGCTCATGGTACCTGCGCTACCGTAGGCCTAGCAGGTTTCACCCAAGGCGGCGGCTGGGGGCCGTGGACCAGAAAACATGGAATGTGCTGTGAATCACTAGTAGGAGCTACCGTTATTTTAGGAAATGGCAAGCGTATAGAATTAAGTGATAAAGACACCGATGAAAATAAAAAAGAACTACTTTGGGCGTTACGCGGTGGTGGCGGTATGAGCTATGGCATAGTCACTCAATTAAAACTACAAACTTTTACACTCCCACAAGAAATCCATCGTTTTCAAATTGAATGGAATAAGCCCAAACAAAAAAAAGCGGATAAAAGTTATTGCGTTCCGCAAGAAGACGAATCGACATTTACAATACTAAAACAATGGGAAAAGTCTATCTCATCAGATAGTACACCAAATCTACTTGGCACTAATCTTAAAATTAATGCTATCCCTCTGAACAAAAAAAATCAGGATAAGGATATTTTGACGCTTCATCATCACTGCATAATGTATGGCTATTGGGAAGGTAACGAAGCAGACCTAAAAACATTTATCCATGATCAGTTTAGCAATGTGTCCTTGAATCAAGTCACTATTGGTGAAGCAAGTGGTGCGAAATACAATAATAAATACGATCATCAACTAATGGGGAACTGGGCAAGAAACTCTTTATATGACATCAGTCGTCGACTCAATGAAATGGGCACATTGGCTCTCGGTGGAACAGCCTTTACACCGGATTATGATGCTCCAGCGCCTCATAAAATCACCTCTCGTTTTGTTAATAAAACAGGCCTAACAGATGAAGGTTATGCTCAGCTTCTACAATCACTCACCTCGCCTTTCTTGAGCCTAGATAACGAGCAACAAGGACTCTTCAGTTACGTTACATTAGGAGCAATACAAGGGGAGTTTTATCAATCCCATGATCATCTACCAGATATTGCTTTTCCATATCGTGACTGCCAATACACTATCCAATATCAAACTTGGTGGAATGAAGACTTCCAAAGAAAAATAGAGCAGCAAAATAACTTAGTTTATGTAGACGTGAACCGAGCAATGGACTGGATTGATGCTAGTCGTGAGGCAAATATTGAAGGCACTCATGGAGCCTTTATCAGTTTTAAAGACCCAGCTATTCCAACTGAAATCTATTTTGGTAAAAGTTATCAGCGACTAGTTCAGGTCAAAAAAACTTATGTGAAAGATCAGTTTAATCACCTTCGTACACGTAAAACAATCATTTAGTTAAAACTAGAAGCCGCAGAAGCGGCTTCTCTTCATCAACAATACATCATGCATTAACCGCTTTTCTTTTCTGATTAGGTTTAACCAAACGACGCCGCCAAAAAGGATGATTAGTCCACCGTTGTTCTTTTTTATAAAAGTTCCATTTTGTTTCGCAGTACTCATTAAAAGTCAGCATGGCGTCTTGTAGATAACTCTGAACGGCTGTTTCTTGTTTATGCATTAGCGCATAGGCACCATGACAACCACTGAGCATCGCAAATCCTATTCCCATAGACGAAATAGGGTCAAAAGAAGCGACTGCATCACCAACGGCAACAAACCTTTCAGGAAAGTCTGAAGCATAATACTGACTGTTGGCTTGTTTGACCCAAAGCTTTGGTTGCGTTGAGACACCCCCTTGCAATGAACGACCAATAGCCGTTGTCTTAGCGAGACATTGATTCCAAACTTCCTGACGGTTAAGCTGCTTCTCTTTCATGATATCTATATCAGTAAAGCAGGTTACCACAGCAAGGTCTTTCGACAAGCCAGCCATATACCACCAGCCATATTCGCAACTCTCAATTTTTTGTTGCTGCTCGAAGATTCGTCCAGAATGCTCGACAAAGGAACCAATACCCACAAGCTGATCGGTCACGACACGTTCAATTCCTAGCGATTGACCTATTTTTGTCTGTCGACCAGACGCATCAATCAAATATTCACTTTGGTAGTGCAGCTTACCCTGTTCAGGGTGAACACACTGAACTTGCCAATGGCCTTCTTGTTGCACAATGCTAATTTGTTTACAGCGAGGAATAATCGTGCCTCCTCGTTCTGATATTGTCATCAACAAGGTCTCATCAAAACATGCACGATCCAGTTGATAGGTTTTTCCTTGAGCCGTGAACAAGCTGAAATGGTGAGTCTCCACATCACTACCCCAATAGCTCTCTTTGCCATAATTTGGTGTAAAACACCCTTCGCCAAACGCCTCTTGTGGTATATCGAGATACTCCAAAAAATCAAAGATACTGTGAGAAACCTGCTCACCAATACGCTGTTGGGTAAAATCGCCACGCTCAAGCAACAACACTTTTTTATCGTGGAATAACATCAAGGAGAGTGCACAAGCGGCCCCAGCGGGGCCGCCTCCTATGATGATGGCATCATACGTTTCCATCTCTACCCCCTCATCCTAGTACCTGAACGATGGAGAACATTTTTAGTACGGACGGGTTTAAAGGCACGTTTTTCGAAATAATCGGCCATAAGTCGGCCTTTCTTCGTACCTTTTTCTAACAGAGAGTCTTTATGGGCATTAATAAAGAATACAGGCAATGTGGTATCGTTATCCTCCGCATTACCACTAATTTGTCCTACACCAATCGCGCTAAAATCAAACAGCTCATTGTTTCTTTCTGACTCAGTGAAATAAGGAAAACCTTCATTTTTTGAGTTCCGATCCCGAATAAAAGCCAAGGCCGACCAGTGTTCCACCATCTGTCCATAGCTATTAATGCCACGGGCATAATTGATTTGTTGTCCGGCGGGAAGGTGACTCTGAAGCTGTCCATCAACATCCAACTCACCCGTTAATACATCCCAAGGGCTTTGTGGCGGCCACCAATAGCTATAATACGCAGGTGGTAGTGGCGTTTCAGGTTCAGCATCTTTCGTTGCGGAAGTATAAGATTGATCAGGAAGTGGCCCAACACCTTCAGGCAAATCGCTCCATGAATAGGTCGTTTTTGTCACCGTTTTTTCTGTTTGAGTGGCTTTATTTACTTTAGGTTCACTAAAATTCACTACCTGAACCGTACAATTAAAGAAATCCGCCTGCCAAGGGCATGCCATGCGTTTGGTTAAATCACCTGGCTCGCAACCACCACCTTCACATTCGTCTCGACCCGGAGATAAGCCATTTTCAGCATAATAAGCTTCATTCTTATAATGCTTAATTTTATATGCGTTTTCATACAAAGCCGGATTTTGTAGGCTCCATGTCACCTCAATGCCAGGACACATAGGCAAGCCCACACAATTACCAATACTGGCAGCATCCATAGGGTCAACAGGGAAAGCTTGGCCGTCTCCGACAGTGAATTTCCCTTCAGCCCACTGCTTCAACAAAAACATTTGTGTGGCATCTAAAGCGAGAAACTTTTCCACTACATTGTCAGTGAGATCATAGGCATTAGCACTTTTTACCGAGTTGCTACCTGAATTCATCGGCATCAAAGGTAATATATTGCCTTCTTCATGGTCACTCATGAGTTGTTGCTGAGGCTGATCATAGTCTCCAATGATCTTGTTATCTAATTTGCGGAAATAATTATAATATTTTTCACGATTAGGCTTATTTGCCGTTGAGCTGTCGCGATAGTCAAAGTGATAAGAAAAGAAACCACTCATGGATTGCACATTTGCCACCCACTGATATTGGCTAATTCGCTGAATTATAGGAAGAATATCTCGCTCAAAATTGGCTTCATATTCTTTATTAAAGCCCCCATATTTATCCATGTCATAGATATCTGGAGCTAAGTTAAAATGCCGTACACCAACATCAAAAAAGGTATCGTTTAAGGTAGAAATATTGACAATTTCAGGGGCAAAATCAGGTGAGCCAACCACAACCCAAGCATTCGTTGTCTTCTGAGAAGCGTCTTTATAGGTCACTACACACGTCACTGAGCCATCTGATATATCATCATACCAGTCATTACCTCCACCATAGCCTTCTAACTCAGTATTGCCACCAGCAAAGCCATAGCCACCCAACACAATCAGGCGGCCTTGATTATCCGTACGTAGTGTTCCTAAGCTTTCAAACCTTGGTGAGCCTTGGCTCATTTCTCCTTCAGGGTAGGATGAATGGGTATAATCACTAGGAATATTGTGAATACTCACTTCGACCTCCGCTAAACCACCAGCAACGGTGCGCGGTCCAAGATCAATAATCAGTTCCTGTCTTTTTGCATCATCTTTGTCACAGCCAACCGATGGGTTGCGTAGCTGCGTTTTTCTGCTTGTATAACTGTTTTTCTCGCCATAGAGTAGATTGCCATTAAGTTCACTAAAGTTGTACCACGCAGCTTTTTTATTGGCTAAATGAACCGTCCACTCAATGCGCTCAACATTAGGCGATTGCAGTGTTAACTCTTCACCAGACTCATCAAAGACTTTAAATACCTGTCCTTGGCGACGAATACGGCCCGCTTCATCTTTAAAGTTGATAACTTCCGTCGTTGGTTGCATGTTCTCATCATGTTCATGGGGCAAACCGCCAATCTTCGTGGGGTTTAAAACAAAGTTATTGCCTTCTGCATTGCCCAATCGAGCCACACCAACGCAAGGGTGAATTGAAAGTGTCATATCCTGCTCCTTTATACTCAAGTCAAAACTTGTGAATGTTTCCATTACCATTTCAGTAAAACAGGCAGAATAATTTTTAGCAGTATCAGTTTGGTGTCAGTTGTCTTATTAACGAAGAGAAAAAAGGTGAGGAGAAACAGCACAATCGCATTCATCATGCTGTCTCACCGTCATTTGAAAGGCTATTTTACCTAATTATCAAAGAGCGTTCTTGGCAATTTGAATTTGCGTCCGCCAATTTTTATCATCGGCTGTAACGGTTTAGGGATGGGCGAACCAGGAGGGAAAAAAGCTGGTGGCAAATTGTCTACCATGGGAACGCGTCCTACGTAGATCCAAAAATTTTTCTCGTGTTGCTGGTTAACCATATAGATTAGATATTCATGCCCATTATCTTGCCAACTTGCGTCAGTATTTTTTTCGCTCCAATCTGAAGACTCTCCTATATAGGCTAACCATCGCCACTCGATTGTTTTATCCGGATTGATTCGAATTTGGACGTTCACAGCATTATTGATATCTATTTGTATGGCTAGATTAAAACGAACATGTGCACCTTCTGATATCGATTGAGGCATATCGAAAGCAAACACATCTGTATCTTCATTATTCGCTGACACGTGACTGGTATACAACTTATAAGAACCTTCAGGTGCGGGTTCTTCACCAAACTGACAGACCGTTATACCAACACTGTCTTGCTGATAAATAGGCTTTCTTTCAACACCTAAAAGCATTCTTTTATCGGCCTGTAATGTCACTGTGTAATCCATACCTTCTTCCTTACATTACATATTGTTAGAGTCATTATGCATGAATACCGAAACTTTCCAGTATCAATAGAGTATCAGTTAATAGAATACCTTTAGCCAATCACCAACCGATCTAGCTTGTCTTTGGTATCCTCATCATCCGGTACATACACCATGAGACGCTCACCATTTTGCGGAGCAGACCACCAGTTAACCTGATGAAAAGCCATCTTACCAAGGTCTGGAATAAGAAACTTCTTCGTATGATTTTCAACATCAAGGATTTCATATTGTTCCCAGTAACGGTTGAACTCCATCGAAGCGGCTTGCATCATGCTCAATCTCGCTTGCCAGCGAGGATCATCCATATGCTTTGCCATTGCGGCCCGGAAGCTCCCCGCAATACGCGATAAAATCCCCTCCTTATCGTCCATCCGTACCTGCCATTCATGGTTAGTAAAGGCTAAATACATGCAGTTACGGTGTTCATCTGGTAACGACGCTAAATCCACCCCCATTAACACTCGATAAGCATGATTAAAGCCCAAAATATCAAAACGCGCATTTTGCACTATCGCTGGCATGGGATTCAGTTGGTCTAGAATCATTTGATTCACTGATGATAGCTTCTGACATTGTCGCTGGTACTCAGCTGGTCGGGACAATCCTGACAAGGTAAACACATGGGCAGTTTCTACCTCACTACATTGTAATGCTTTGGCTATCGCACTTAAGGTGGCAACAGAAGCATTCACTTCCCGACCTTGCTCTAACCAGGTATACCAAGTAGTACTTACGTCCGCCAGCATAGCCACTTCTTCACGTCGTAAGCCAGGCGTGCGTCGCCGGCCACTGTGTAAAATACCCAAGCGCGAAGGGTCTAAACTTTCCCGGCGCCGACGCAAATACAACCCAAGCTCTTTGCGATTATCTTGAGCAATAAAGCCAACGGTTTTTGTACCGTGTTGTTGATGGGAATCAAGCAAGGCGGTTGTCATACTCTCTTTTCCATAACATAGATCTACTGAATAAAAAGCCAAACAGGTAGTTTTAATACTAGGATAACTAAACACTGGTACCTGTTTAACGGTTTTCACATACTGTCGACCATTCAATGATAAATCAAGAGAAACTGAGCAAATGACGACAACAGCAAAGACACTTAGCCGAGCTGGTTTGATCATCCTGATGGCTGGTCAGCTACTGCCATTAATTGATTTTTCCATCGTCAACGTAGCGCTCGCTTCCATTGCGGAGTCCCTCCATGCCAGCCATATTCAACTCGAGTTAATGGTGGCCGCCTATGGTGTGAGTTTCGCGGTGTGCTTAGCAATGTGCGGACGACTAGGCGATAACTTTGGCCGCCGTCGTTTGTTCATTCTCGGCGTCTGGGTCTTTGGTATTGCCTCTCTCGCTTGTGGGGTCGCCTCTTCCATCCATGGACTCTTGTTCGCTCGTGCCCTTCAAGGTGTCGGCGCCGCCATGATTGTGCCGCAAATTCTCGCCACCTTGCATGTCACCCTAACAGGCAAACGTCACTCTTTTGCAATTGGCCTCTATGGCGCTATTGGTGGTCTAGCCTTTGTCCTAGGGCAGGTTCTCGGTGGCTTTTTAGTCTCTGGCGATGTGGCAGGATTGGGCTGGCGCAGTGTCTTTTTGATCAATATTCCCGTTTGTCTCGGCATTCTTATTTTTGCTCGTATTTGGTTGCCTGAAAGTCGTTCAGAACACCCTGCCAATGTGGACTGGCCTGGCACCTTTGTTCTTGCGGCAGCACTGCTTTGCCTACTGATTCCTGTCTCGCTTGGACCGGAATATCATTGGTCATGGCCATTTATCATTATGCTCTTAGGTGTTATGCCTCTTTTGTATGCATTCTGGAACATTGAAAAGCATCAAGAAAATCGTCAGCGCTTCCCGTTAATGCCGCCAAGACTATTACGTCTTCATTCCATTCAATTTGGCTTTATTCTGGCAATCTTTATGTTCGCCAGCTGGAGCGGTTTTATGTTCTCCGTCGCCCTAACTTTTCAATCTGGTTTAGGCAAATCTCCGCTAGAATCCGGTAATGCGTTTATCATGCTGGGGATGTCGTATTTTGTGGGATCTCTTCTCACGGCAAAAATATCCAACCGCATTGGCAAGCTCAATACGCTGTTTTTAGGTTGTGCATTACAAATACCTGGGCTACTTGGCTTGGCATGGACTTTCTATCATTTTTGGCCAAATATAGGCATTACGACCTTACTACCAACTACCTTATTTATCGGGTTAGGACAGTCTTTTATCGTCGGCAGCTTTTTTCGCATTGGCTTATCCGAAGTGGCTTCGAAAGATGCTGGAGCAGGCAGTGCCATGCTGACGACCATACAACAAGCCGCCTTTGGTCTAGGGTCCGCTCTCCTCGGCTCCATCGCCTATCAAACCTTTGATATCACCCAAAGTCACAAAATCGCCATATCCACCACCTTATGCGCCGAAGTGTGTTTGATGGGCATCTTAGTCGTCTTTGGCCTTATCTATCGTCGCAAATTGCATCATATTTAAACAAACCGTCAAGGAGCATGAGTAGCCCAAACAGCACAAACAATTCCATTAAAACAAACATAGAATTCAGCTAAAACTAAGGAAGGTGCGAACAAGTCCTCTTGTCTCAGCATGTGGATAAAAGCCTGTTATTCGAGGCGAGTAGCGAATGTGAATAGTGGTTCTATTTTCGAGGTGCTCAACAAAGAATACAGGCTTTTAGGCCATGCCCTGCGGGTCTTTCAGAGAAAACGCCACATGTCGTTGCGACTCTTTAAAAGGTACCTACATTCCTTCAGAGTCGCGCCTTATTTGACGATTTCTCTGAAAGACTGAGGCTTAGTAGACTTATTCGCACTTTCCCTAAGTAACGCTTTTTAGCTGGCCTATAATTCAATACACTACTCACTCCTTACCACATATGGCTCATCCATTATGAATCACTTTCAAAAAGCTTTAATCAAGTTATTGGCTTATTCATTGTGGATTTTTGGCACAACCTCTATTCAAGCAAACCCACCAGCATCCGTGATAAAACCATCTGGATACAGCCAATCCGAGCTTGATACCGCTTTACTTAACTTCTACCAAGATTGGAAGGCAACTTACCTAGTTCAACAATGTGGTGAAGGTCGCTATTTGGTGGATATGGCAGCAGATGGAAATACAGTGGAAGGAGGCACAGCGGCGTCTACGTTAACGACATCAGAAGCCCATGGCTATGGTATGTTAATTATGGTGATGATGGCCGACTTTGACCCACAGGCAAAACGCATTTTTGATGGCATGGTAGATTTTTTTCATGATCATCCCGCCCAATCAGCCCGTGGGTTGATGGCTTGGAACCAATTAAGAAACTGTAAAGAGGCGGGCGAGAATGTCGGTGGTCGTCATAGCGCCAGCGACGGCGACATGGATATTGCCTATGCCTTTTTACTCGCTGACAAAAAATGGGGCAGTTCTGGAAAAATAAACTATAAGCACGAAGCCATAAATGTCATCACAGCCATTAGGCAACATGAGGTTGACCCTGAAAACCATTTTATTCGCCTAGGTGATTGGGTCGATGACATCGATGATGGCCAGTACGCCAATACGACTCGATCCTCTGATTTTATGGTCTCTCATCTAAAAGCCTACGCAGATGCAACGGGCGATAAAAGTTGGAACAAAGTAAGGGATACCACTTACGCCATCATGGCAAGCATTCGTCAAACGGACAGTCCCAAAACCGCACTCATGCCAGACTTTATCGTCGGTCTCCCCCATCATCCGCAACCTGCCAAGGCCATGTTTTTGGAAGGCGGAGACGATGGCGCCTACTCTTGGAATGCAGCGCGTTATCCTTGGCGTGTTGCTCTGGACTATCGACTATATGGTGATAAAAGAGCGCGATCTGCTTTAGCACCAATCAATCAATGGATCATCAACATCACCCATGGCGATCCTAAAAGAATCGCCGATACCTATGCTCTTGATGGAACCTATTCAAAAGACAGTGGTTTTAACTCCATGGCATTTGTCTCCATGTTTGCTGTGTCAGCTACCATAGATCCATCTAACCAAGCGTGGCTAAACGCCCTATGGGAAAACATCAAAAACAAGCCGGTCGAAAATGAAGACTACTTTGGCAACACCCTAAAAATGCTTGCCATGATCACGATTACCGGACACTGGGACAAACCTTTACACCTGTAGCGCTAACGCGTCTCGTAAAGGCTGCATGAGAGCCTGAGGTTCAACAGATGTTAACGCCACCGAGTCGCATTGTTGAAATTCGCTGAATGCTTTGACAGCTTCAACAAAAGCATCCATTACCACCTCATCATCAAAGCTATACGGCCCCAAATATAGAGATTTGATTTCTAGACGGCGTTCTTTACGATGGGCTTTGCAATCCATACGACCGATGAACTCTCCTCGATACAATAGAGGCAGACAAAAGTAACCATATTGGCGTTTCGGTTCTGGGACATAGCATTCGATCTGATAATCATATTGAAACAGACTTTTAAGGCGGTCTCTCTGAATCACGCTGTTATCAAAGGGTGACAAAATTAGCAGTCGATTATTCAAACGAGGCAAGCGACGCTCTAGCGCATCTGGCTCGATGACAAACACTTCGCCACTAGGAATCTTTATCTGCTCCAACAATCCTTGCGCGAAGCGCTCGTCTACTAAATTTTTTACCACCTTGCGTAGCCCTGTATTACGGCGTAGATAGGTCAATCCCTTTAAAGAAGCAAGCCCATGACAACGCAACTGCTGTTCGATTAAATGATTGCCAAACTCTTCCAAATTAGGGAGTGTTGTATCCACATGGGAGGGTAAAACTCGCTCGGTTAAATCATAGACTTTCTGAAAGCCCTCGCGATCACAAACCATCAGATCCCCTTGCATATAAAGTTGCTCAAGGGCTTTCTTCGCTGGCTTCCAATCCCACCAGCCAGCCGCATTATTGCTGGATTTGGCTTCGATATCTCGAGAACGTAACGGTCCATCAGAAGCAACACGAGCCAACAGCTCTGCCATCAATTTTTTATCTGGATCTTTGTACCAATGGGTTTGACCGCTTTTTAGAGCCTGCTTGTAAGGTAAGGAAAAACGAAAATCCTCCATAGGCAAAAACGCCGCCGCGTGTGACCAATACTCAAACACATCGCCATTCAGCAACAGTTTATTGATCATCGAAGGCTCGAACTTAGGCACTCTTGAATGCAGCACATGGTGATGTGCTCGCTCCACTACAGAAATGGTATCGATCTGCACGTAACCTAAATGCGCCAAGGCCCTTCGCGCCCCAGCCAACCCAGAGCCAAACGGACTGACCTGTAACAAACCTTGGGAGGCCAAAGCAAGACGACGCAGACGGGCTAGGTCTTTAGTGGATTTAAGTTCAATCATGGCTAATTAAAGGCATATTGCGGCTTACCCACGACGTTTTTCCACTTTCAATCACGTCACTAAGCTCAGATATTGGTAATGGATAACTGAATAAATAGCCCTGATAAAGTGAGCAACCGATAGAATTGAGTGCCATCAGCTGTTTCTCATTTTCAACGCCTTCTGCAATCACCACCAAATTCAAATCTTGGCTAAGATGTATAACCGTATTGACGATTGAAAAACTTCGCTTATCCGTTAGCAAATCACTGATAAAGGATTTATCTATTTTCAATTGATCTAATGGTAAGCGCTTAAGTAAATTCAACGAGGAAAAACCCGTTCCAAAGTCATCTAATGACCATGTCACTCCAACCTCTTTCAGGTCATTCATCTTTTGAATAACCACATCAATGTCATCAGCCAAAGCCGTTTCAGTTAGCTCTAACTTTAGTTTAGATGGCTCCGCACCACTCAAAGACAGAATACTCTTAACTTCTTGAACAAAGCTTGGTTGACGAAATTGCGTAGCACTCACATTAACCGCAATAGTCAAATGATGAGTCTGAGGTGATTTTGCCCATTCAGCTAACTGAGCACAAGCAGTACGCAATCCCCATTCCCCCATAGGGATAATAAGACCGGTTTCTTCGGCCAGCTCAATAAACTCTAAAGGAGAAACCATTCCCCGTGTAGGGTGATGCCAACGAAGAAGCGCTTCTACTCCAAATATATGGCCATGTCTATCGACCTGAGGCTGATAGTAAAAATGATACTCCCCCCGAGCCATAGCTCTTCGCATGTCGCTTTCCAAAACACTACGTGCATTCATATTTGCCTGCATCATTACAACTACGATGCTAACACCTACGATTCCGGTAAAATAATTAACCCATACACCAACCATACGACCTTCAATCGGAGCAGCCAAATCAGGCGAGGGAATTGGCATTATATTCAAGGCAATGGCCAGAAATAGCATCAGGCCGATAGCAGGTAAAATAAAACGCAGATAGACTCTTTCTCGATGGAAAATAAGAAACGTAGCCGCGGCAACTGGTAAAAAATTTATATGAACAGAGCGTGGAATATTACCGACAGGAACATCCCCCAAAGAAGCGAAAAACACGGCAATCAAAAGAGCATGGCACATAATAATGGCCGCACAGCGCAAATAATTACCAAAAGCTAATATTAATGTTGTGATTCCAACAAGAAAGATAATCAGATTAATGGCAAAATGAGGAGAATCCCCTCTATTTAAATAATAGAGCCCCCAAGCCGCACTGAAGAAAATGGCAGAAAATCCGCCAAATATAATGAGATTTTTCACTCGCTTATTGTGACGTCCGATTGGAGTCCACTCAGAAATATTCTCTTTCGTAAGACGAAAGATCCTGCTGTACTGACTACTCAAAAAAGATCCTTTTATAATCACTTTATACGTTTCTATTTATCCAGTTATAGAAAAATATATTTATTAACCATAATTTAATAATTAAAAAACACTCTTATATAGAGTTTTTTTAACAAGGGTATCTTGTCATTTGTCCAAGACTCTGGCGAAATCATTCCAGAAGACAAGTCGCCATAACGATACCTTTAAACATAATCACTTGATTCAATACTTATCCCTGTTATTTTGTCAAAAGCGCTATACATCATCACTTCAAATTCAACTCAGGTGGACATAGACTCCATACGGGTTAGATAAGGATAGTAATCGCCTTTTAAGTCATATTGGTGAACTTCAACCGTTTTCTTTAATGTCTCTCTGATATCTGAGTATTTCGTTAATCATCCTTATCGATAACGCTGCCTTTAAACGATATCGTTTAAAGGCCATCAACATTTTTAACGCAATACTCAACTCATCATTATCCCCTGATTTGAAAATCTTGATATCTGTATATCGCTTAATCCACTAAATTCATTTATTTCCTTGAGATTAAGGTCTAATAGTCTTTCAATATCATTAGAAGAACTAAAATCAAGAAACTCTATGCACGTTAAATTAACCATCTTTTCAATACCGGCAAAAGATTTAATATTAAACTCATCACCTTCACCGTCCCAGTTTGGCATAACAAGACTAAAGGTGTGGCAACATTCACCAGAAAGTAGATTAATTTTTTTGAACTGCTGATCGGATATTTCAATCGCTAGTAACTGATCTTCAACTTCGACAATTCGATCGAACCAATCGTATTTGGCATTGTCTTCGAAAACTAGCTTTTCTAAGTTTTGAGCATCAATTGCATCGATCAAATCCTTAATTTCTGCATCCTGACAGTACAACTCACCTAAAGCTAAGAGCTTTAAATTATTATCCATAATTCTTCCTACAATGTTTAAACTAACAAATGCATATCTATTCATAACCGACTTAGCTCAACTAAGTGTTTAATAGAGTATTCTTCATATGTAGATAGGCGCTCTAATGTGAACAGAGCTAATCGCAAAAATTATGGCATAAACTCTCACTCACTTAACTAGCAAGAACAAGATCACGAGAAATAAAACAAGCGACATGCCTTGCCAGAACATCACTGGATTGCGTTGTATTAGTGGCGGTTGAGTACGATCAAGGAAGGTTTGGTTCGGGTGATGGAGGTCGTAGATAAATTCAGAAACTTCTTCATAACGTTTCAGTGGATTGCTGTTTAAAGCCTTGCGCAATGCATCATCGATCCAAACAGGTAATTCAGAATCTTCTGTAATAATACTGCGGTAGGTTAAACGTCGTTGGGCCGCAATACTTCTGGCTTGCGCTATTTTTGAACTATAAGGAAATTGATTGCCAGATAACATCTGATAAGCAATAACAGCCAGTGCGTAAATATCAGAGCGTTCAGAACCAGTGTGTCCAAGAAAATACTCTGGAGCAGAGTAACGTAGGGTGCCACGTAGCACTTCTTCGTCTTTAATGTTGCTCACCCCCGCAATATAAGTCGAGCCAAAGTCGATAATTTTCACTGTCCCGTGGCTGTCTATCATGATATTTGCCGGACGAATATCTTGATGAATCATACTCTTACGATGGAACGCCTGCAGGCCATTGGCAATTTGCGAAATAATATTACGAGTTTGCTCTAGGGTGGGTTTGGGATTGTCTATCATCCACTGGGCAAGAGACTGACCTTCGATGTATTCCGTCACCAGATAGAGAAAATGCCGTTGTCTTGGTGATTCAATGACATTAACGACATGAGGATTATTGAGTCGTCTTGCAATCCAGTCTTCTAACATAAAACGTTCTAGGTAAGCAGCATCATCGCTCAACTCTGCCGATGGTGTTTTAATTACCACCCGTTTATCGCTGTCCATATCACGGGCTAAAAACACATGGCTGCGACTGCTCACATAAATGGAACGAAGTATCTCATAACCATCAAATAACATGCGTTCTCTTAGCGATGGAGGTAAAGGGAGTGAACCGACACTCGGCTGAACATCCTCCAACTGATAAATTGGTACCTCCTCAACTCGGGCCACTTGAATACTGAGGTTATCATCACTGCCATTTTCCAATGCCTGCATAACCATTTGTTCGGCGGCCTGCTCCAAACTTTCTGACTCAGCTAGGCAAGTGGCTATTGGCTCACCAGCAAGGAATTCATACACACCGTCGGTTGCCATGACAAAGACATCGCCTTTGCTTATCGGAAGGGCTTGATAATCCAGCTCTACAATCGGCTCTATGCCCAAAGCACGCGTCAAATAACTTTCATGAGTAGACACGACACGGCGATGGTCTTTTGTAAGTTGTTCGAGTTGGCCATCCACCAAACGATAAATTCGGCTATCACCGACATGAAAAAGATGAACCGTATTTATACAAAATACCATGGCAGCAAAGGTGCAGACGTAGCCTTTGTCTTTATTAAACCGGCTGGGGCCATTTTGTGTTTGAGAATAAAGGGACGCATTAATGGATTTGATGACCTTCTCGCCTGATGCCTTCACCGACCAAGCCTCTGAGGTATGATAAAAATCCTCTAAAAATCGCGTAATGGCAAATTCACTGGCGACCTGACTCACTTGGCTCGAACTGATGCCATCAGCCATAGCAAAAGCCGCTCCTCTTGTATTTAACAAAGGTCCTGATGGGATCTGGCAACCTAAAAAGTCTTGATTAACATCTTTTCTGCCTCTATGGCTTGAACTACCAACCCGAATGCTTAACGTCTTCATTTTACTCTCTTCATAAAACAAAAAACTCTGCAAACACAAATGCTTGCAGAGTTAAGAGTCGTGTTCAACACAGCACAGGCTATGCGAGCTTACGTGATGCCGATGTTTTCACATGAGTCAGGTAAAGGGGTAAACCGACCAATAACAAGCCACCCGCTAGATTACCCAAAACAGTTGGAATTTCGTTCCAAATCAAATAATCCATGAAAGTAAAATCACCACCCATGATCATGGAGAATGGGAATAAGAACATGTTCACAATGGAATGTTCAAATCCCATGAAGAAGAACAGCATAACAGGCATCCACATTGCCGCCATTTTGGCGCCCGCCGAGGTGGAGATCATCGCACCAACAACCCCCATAGACACCATCCAGTTACACAACATGCCACGAATGAAGATGGTAAACCAACCACCCGCACCATGAGATTGATAACCCAGAGTACGCGCTTCACCAATGGAACTTACCTTAGCGGCCAACGCCCCACCATCCGTTGAATAGCCATAAGTCAGAATAAATGACATGAAAAATGCCGTAGTTAATGCGCCACCAAAATTGCCGATAAACACCAAGCCCCAATTACGCAGCACTTGCGCTGGTGTCACGCCCGGACGCTTATCAAATAAAGCCAGAGGCACTAAAGTAAACACTCCCGTTAATAGGTCAAACTTCATTAAATACAGCATAATAAAGCCAACAGGAAATAGGATGGCTCCTATTAATGGGCTACCCGTTTTAGTCGCTACTGTAATAGCAAAGATTGCAGCTAACCCTAAAATCGCTCCCGCCATAAAAGCTCGAATGATAGTGTCTTTTGTCGACATATAGGCTTTTTGTTCACCTGCATCGACCATTTTAGTGACAAACTCACTTGGTTCTATATAAGCCATTTTTACGCCCTCTTATCTTTAAAATTACCTAAGATTCACTTTTTAAAAGAAACAATTACCAAGATTTATATGGCAAAAACTTCCCGTTCAGTGTCAAAATCACACGATCTCCTTTGGAGTTTTCTTCCTTATCTACCGTCATGGAGAAATCAATGGCGCTCATAATGCCGTCACCAAATTTCTCTTGAATTACTTCTTTCAATGTCGGACCGTAAACTCCAACCACTTCATACAAACGATAAATGAGTGGATCTTGTGGAATGGCTTCATCCCATGTTTTGGTTGGATATTCCATCAAGACGGATTTTGCTTCTGCAGGTAACCCCAAAAACGCCACCAACTTTTCAGCCACTTCTTCTGTACAGCTGTTCATTCCTAAACAAGCGGATGTGATCCACACATCTGTCATACCTACCGCGTCAGCAATCGCTTCCCAGGTTAAATTTTTCTCTTTCTTTATCGCGAAAATGGCTTCCGTCACATCAATCTTTTTCATTTGCTTACCTCGTCACTTGATACTACTGATTTTTAAAAATCGACTGCGTGTAGTACCTATAGCGATAAGCATGCCAACAGGCAGAAAAAAAACAAATCATTGATTTTAAATGATTTTTTTATTTTCTATTGCGATAAAAAAACAACGATATTTCGTGATTAACGAAAATTCGTTGCTTTGGTAACGATATTTCGTTGTTTGGCCTAAAAGATGCTTATCTTTTTACTAAAGCTGAAAATTCAAAACACACGAAAATGAAGGCGGCCAGAAATGCAGCAAAATCTATTTACTTATGCCCCAACAGCAATGTTATTAATCGATCCAATCGATAATAAAATTTTGCAATCAAATCAATTAGCTGCGCAGATGTTTCAATTTGATTCAACAAACTTAGCCAAATACACCGTGAGCCAATTTTTTCTTGGCTGTCTCGAAAAACTTCACAACTTTACCTTGCAGGTCATGGAAAGTGGTCAAGCGTGGTGCAGCGAACTGTTTATTCAAATTGGGCAACAGAATATCCACTTAGAAATAAACGCTCGCTATTTAAAACCCCATATTTTGTTAAGTTGTGAAGACAGCAAAGTTGGTTTTGCGCTACGCCATAAATCGGCTGCTGAGTTGCATTACCAAGAGGGCTATTCAAAATGGAATGACAAAGAAACGGTTTTTGAAGAAATGGAGCGTCATAATCAATTACTATTATCGGCTGTTGGTGACGGTATTTATGGTGTAGATACTAATGGTTGCACCACCTTTTTTAATTCAGCAGCAGAACACATTCTAGGCTGGCAAAAAAGTGAACTGGCGGGCCTTAAAATACATGAAATCATCCATCATAAGCATGACGATGGAAGTTACTATCCAGACCACCAGTGCCCTATTTATGCAGCCTTCAATGATGGCATTATTCATAGCGTAGAAAACGAAGTATTTTGGTCTAAAGATGGACGCCCGATCCCTGTAGAATATACCAGCACACCAATAACAGACGAGGGCATGCTTGTTGGTGCTGTAGTTATTTTTAGAGACATTACCGAACGAAAACGCACCCAAGAAAAACTGCTTAGTGCGCTGGATGAAGTCGCGTCGTTAAAACAAAAATTGGAAGTTGAAAACGCCTACTTACTTGAAGAGCTCAGTGCTGACTTCAATCATCACCAAATCATCGGTCAAAGTGCTGCCGTACAACGCTTAGTGAACCAAATCGAGCTTGTTGGCCCAACCAATGCAAATGTATTAATTATTGGAGAGTCTGGAACAGGCAAAGAGCTTATTGCCAGAGCTATCCACGATGTTAGTGACCGAAAATCAAGGCCACTAATTCGTGTAAACTGCGCAGCAATTCCTACCGAATTGTTTGAAAGTGAATTCTTTGGCCACGTAAAAGGGGCTTTTTCCGGAGCCATAGCCGATCGAATTGGTCGCTTTGAATTAGCGGATGGCGGCACCTTGTTTCTGGATGAAATCGGAGAAATGCCGTTACATTTACAAGGAAAGCTATTGCGGGTATTACAAGAGCGACAGTTTGAGCGGGTTGGAGATTCCGTCACACGTAAAGTGGATGTTAGAGTCATTGCCGCAACAAACCGAAATTTAACACAATTAATTGCCGAACAAACATTCCGTGAAGACCTATATTTCCGCTTGAATGTTTTCCCTATTCACTCTCCACCATTGCGCGAACGTTTAGACGACATTCCTCTATTATTAAGCCATCTAATCACTAAGTTATGCCAACGATTTAACCAACCAAAACCGTCAATCTCGATGCAGCAAATTAAGCATTTGCAATCCTATGATTGGCCGGGAAATATCCGCGAATTAGAAAACATAATAGAAAGGCAAGTCATCTTAGCAAAAGGCGGAAAATTAAATTTCGAACTAAAAGCCAACCAGCCAGCTATGAAAACCGACCAAGTTCAACCCACTCAACCAGCGGTTATCACCAAACTAGAGCAACAGAACATGGAAATAAACAATATTCGACAAGCACTACTGCAGTGTAACGGCAAGATTTATGGTGAAGACGGGGCGGCAAATTTATTAGGATTAAAACCCACTACGCTTTCCTCTAAAATCAAAAAATACGGCATAAGCAAGCCTCACACTTAATACAGAAAAAAGTCTACTTATTGCATTTTTTTGATAATTTCAAAAATACTCTTTCATTTATTCTAAAAATTTAAAATACAAGGCCATTTCCATGGACAAGATTGATAAGAAAATCCTACGCTTATTACAACAAGATGGCCGCTTAACCAATGCGGATTTAGCTGAACAAGTTAACGTCAGCCCAGCGACTTGTCACCGTAGAACTCACCAGCTTTTTAAGGAGGGTTACATCAATGAAGTACGTGCAATCATCAACCCAGACAAGGTAGAACGCAGCGCATTAGTTCTTGTTGGCGTGGTGTTAGATCGATCAACACAAGAAAGCTTTAGTACTTTTGAAGAGGCGATCGCTAAGTTACCTTTCATACTCGATTGTCATTTGGTTGCCGGTGACTTCGATTATTTTCTAAAGGTACGAGTCAAAGATATGGCTGACTTTAATAAACTGCATAGTGATCAGTTACTGGCTTTGCCAAGCGTACGCCAACTGCGCACTTTTTTTGTCATGAAAGAAGTCAAAGACAATGCACCACTAGCGTTTTAATAACGTACTAACTTAGTACGCAGTAAAAAGGCTTCCCGAAGGAAGCCTTTTTGCTGATGGATACAAGACATTTAGCCAATATTAGCCATTACGATAAATATAGCTGTAACCGTTAATGGCTGGCACACCACCAAGGTGCGCATAAAGCACTTTCGAACCTTCTGGGAAAAAGCCTTTCTTCACTAGGTCAATTAGACCTTGCATAGATTTACCTTCGTACACAGGGTCAGTCATCATCCCTTCTAAACGTGCAACCAATCGAATCGCTTCGTTTGTTTCCTCAGATGGCACACCATAGGCAGGATATGCGTAACCGTCTTTGATAACGATATCCTCAGCCGTTATTTCACGACCAAGTTCAACCAATTCCGCTGTATTTTGTGCAATGGAAAGCACTTGTGCATGGGTTTGCTCAATGGTGCCTGACGCATCAATGCCGATAACATTTTTTGAACGTCCATCCGCCGCGAAACCAACCGCCATACCGGCATGAGTCGAACCAGTTACCGTACAAACCACAATATAATCGAACTTAAAGCCCAGCTCTTTCTCTTGCTCACGCACTTCTTCTGCGAAGCCTACATAACCCAAACCACCATATTTATGCACAGAAGCACCGGCTGGAATGGGGTAAGGTTTACCGCCTTTGGCTTTTACGTCTTCAATGGCGTTTTTCCAGCTTTCGCGAATGCCAATATCGAAACCATCATCGACAATATCAATATCCGCCCCCATCACTCGGCTCATCAAGATGTTACCCACTCGGTCATAAACCGCATCTTCAAAGGGCACCCAGCTTTCCTGCACCAAACGACATTTCATACCGATTTTGGCTGCTGTCGCTGTCACCAAACGTGTGTGGTTAGATTGCACGCCACCAATACTCACTAACGTATCTGCACCAGAGGCAATGGCATCAGGCACAATGTATTCCAACTTACGAAGCTTATTTCCACCTAAGGCCAAACCAGAATTACAGTCTTCACGCTTTGCGTAAATTTCAACACCATTACCTAAGTGATCGGACAAGCGTTGTAGTTTTTCAATAGGTGTTGGTCCAAAGGTAAGTGGGTAACGTTCAAATTTTTTCAAGTTCATAGTGGTCGTTCCTTATCAGTGAAAATGTATCGTTTTAACTACCACCAGACTAGCGAAATAATAATGAAAGGTGCTCTCTAATATCGATTAATTTTTATAAAAATAAGCAAATAAAAAATAAAATATGACATAAATTTACTTACAAAAATCACCATATCGAAATATTATTTCACCGCACAAATAACATTATTTGCACCAAATAAAAGAAACCTTCCCACAAAGTAATAGCGTAATAAATTAAAGAGAATTGCGACAAAAAAAACCGCTTTTAAAATCCATAAAAGAATTTAAAAACGGTTTTAAGGGCGGTAACCAATAATGTAAAAGATTAGGTAACAGCAAGCGCCCATACAGGGTCTGAAATCATCATAATAGCTTCCACTTGCATCTCGGCATCCATTGGCAGACCGCTTACCGAGACAACCGCCCTAGCTGGAAGTGGTGATGAAAAATGTTTAATCATTTCCTGATTAAATTCCGCTAAGTTCGCCATATCTTTAAGATAAATAGTCAGTTTCACCACATATTCCAATGAACCACCAGATGCCATTGCAACCGCACGCAAATTTTCAAAAACTTGAGCTGTTTGCTCAGTAATCGAGCCTTGTAACAAGGTATTAGATTCAGTAACGAGAGGAATTTGCCCTGATATAAATGTCCAGTTCCCTGACTTTATTGCTTGTGAACAAACATCGGCTTCGGATGGTGCTAACTTGGTTTCAATTGAATGAAGCATAATTTCTTTCCTTCAAAAAGATTCACCTTTACGGCAAAAGCAACACACTCTTAGCAACCGCTTGAGTACGAGGTACAAAGGTATTAAGCAAACAAAGCTCACCATCTGTGTGCATTTTGGCTCCCACAGGCCCAGTGCCACACAAAGTCGGCACGCCCATTGAAGAAGTAAAACCCGCGTCTGAGCAGCCTCCGGTAAACTCCCCTTCGACAGAAAAACCGAGCGACTCCGCTTGAGTTTGATAATGGCTGAGCAATGTTTCGCTCATACTAGATTCAAATGGATGAAACGCTGAGAGCAACTTCACTGTGGCCGTCACACCATGTAATCTTGGCCTATCAATGATGTCCTGAATGGCATCCATCACCTCCACCATTTGCTCTTTCGTAATGTAGCGTAGGTCCAAACGCGCATTCGCTTCAGCCGCGACAGTATTAGAAGAGATTCCACCACTGATTAAGCCGACATTGGTGGTGACACCCGTTTCGTAATTGGTCAGCTCATGCAACTCGGTGATTATCGAAGCCAAACCACCAATGGCACTGGCGCCATCCGCATGGTTTACCCCTGAATGCGCCGCTTTTCCTTTAACGGAGATTTCAAAACTTGCTCCGCCTTTTCGAGCCGATACCACATTGCCACTGATTCGACCTGGTTCTGCATTGAAAACGGCTTTTGCCCCCTTCACTATTTGCTGAATGACATGACGCCCTTCAGGTGAACCAATCTCTTCATCACCAGTAAACAAGCCAATAACAGGGTGAGGTAACTCATCGATATCGGCGTTATTCAACAAGTACTGTAAGCCTCTTAACACAAAGCAATTCAGCACCAAGCCAGACTTCATATCGGCTACACCAGGACCAAAAGCCGTCATACCATCACGCGTGAAACCTCGAGTGGCCACCGTGCCTTTGGGAAAAACCGTGTCCCTGTGTCCCATCAAAAAAATGGCAGGCTGCGGATCTTGGTTATCTAACGCTTCACCAATACGCGCTTCTAACACATCACCTGAACTAACCGATTTATGCCAACGACACTCGATACCATCCGCCTCCAACCAAGAAGCAATCAGCTTTCCTGCGGCATCCACGCCTTCTTTGTCGTAACTATTAGAGTCTGTATCGACTAATTCCTGTAGGCACTGAATCATCTCGTCTTCTTTGGTTGCAAGCCAATCACAAAGCAATTCAGCGTATGCGGCTAGCCCTTCAGTACTCTCCTTTTTAGCGACAGCTAATGTCATTTTGTTCTCCTTAACGTTTAGCCTGTATGAATGAACCTTGTTCGGATAAATCCCAAAAAAGTCCTGTCATAATTTGCAACGCCTCTCGGCATACGGGCGCTAAAACATGCTCATTTGGCGCATGTTGACTGCAAGCTGGATAAGAATGAGGCACCCAAACGGTGGGTAGATTCAGAATATTGGCGAACACATCGTTGGGCAGCGAACCACCTAAATTCGGTAATAGCACCGGCTTTTTCCCTGTTGTTTTTTGCAATGACCCTAACGCCCAATCAACCCAAGGGTCCTCTGGATCAAGACGTGTCGCTTCCATGGTATGACCCGTTTCAGTCACCTCAACATCAGTAAAGCCTAGTTCATCTAAATGCTCACGAATATGTTTTAAAAAATGTTCACTGTCACTTTCGACGACAAAACGCAGCTGGCAGTGAGCACTCGCATACCCAGGAATAGCATTAACAGGCCTATCAGGGTTGCCCGTTTTACAAGCCAACATTTCCAGAGTATTCCACGCGAATACACGCTCTGTTGGCGTAAGCTCAGGCTCCCCCCAATTCACATCAATGACTGGAGCGTTATCCCCTTCACCAACGGGTATATCTTTTAAAGCGGTGCGAACCAATTCAGGCAAGCGCGCGGGCAACAAACCTTTCACCAGAATTTTGCCTTTTGCATCCACCATCGATGCCCAAGCATGGGCTAAACGCGTACCAGCGTTACTTAACAATCCGCCCCAGTTGCCAGAGTGATGCGCACCGTCTCGTAAACGCACCTTCAGGTCGAAATTAAAAGCACCACGGGAACCAAGAAAAATAGTGGGGTGTTCAGCACTTAAACGAGGTCCATCGGAAGCCACAAATAAATCGGCGGCCAGCTCCTCTTTGTGAAGCTCACATAGCGCCGCCAGACCAGGGGAACCTGCTTCCTCCCCCATTTCTAAAATCACTTTTACATTAAACCCAAGCTTGCCGTTTTTGGCCTCTATCACTTGTTTTAATGCCGCAAAATTAATGGTGTGCTGACCTTTATTATCGGCCGTCCCACGGCCATACCAACGATCACCATCCACCACCAGCTTCCAAGGAGACAAACCTGTTTTCCATTGATCGTCATAGCCATTAACCACATCACCATGACCATAAGTCAGTAGTGTCAGCTGTGATGGATCTTCAATTCTTTGCGCAATCAAAAACGGCCATGATCCCGGTTGATCAGCGTCAGTTACAGGGTTCGCTACGATTCGTGTTTGAAAGCCTAACGATGTTAATTCCGGCACCATGATATCTTGCAAATAGGCATGCAGCTGATCGAACGCGTCGTGATTCTGGCTCTCACTGTGAACACCAACCCGTTTGGTTAATTCCGAAAAATAACAGCCTGAGTCAAAGTAGAACTCGGCTCCTTCAATGGTAGATTGACGATCCATGCTTTCTCCTTAAAAAAATAAAAGTCCGATGACAGCAAAATGAAAGCGACTACGACGCCTTATCCCACTCACTAGAATCCAACTTTTCAGGCAACCCCAAAGCCGGTTCCGGTGTTAAAACAGAAGACAATAAAGCTTGGGTATAAGGATGTTGTGCGTTTTGGAAAATATTCTCTCGAGTTCCCTGCTCAACAATTTTGCCTCGATACATCACCGCCACGCGATCCACCAAATGTTCCACCACACCCAGGTTATGGCTGATAAATAAATACGTCAGACCGAGTTCTTTTTTTAGATCCATCAACAAGTTAAGTATTTGCGCCTGCACGGACACATCAAGTGCTGACGTCGGCTCATCACACACTAAGATGTTCGGTTTTAGAATCAAGGCTCGCGCTATCGCCACCCGCTGACGCTGACCGCCAGATAGCTGCCCCGGATAATTTTTTAATAAACGTTCTGGCAAACCCACTAAATCGCTCATCTCTTTCACCGCTTTTTGCTGACTCTTGGTGTCGCCGATTTTATGCAGCTGCAATGGCAAGCGGATGATTTGCTCAATGGTTTTACGAGGGTTGAGTGACGAGTAAGGATCTTGAAAAATTGGCTGAAGTTGCCGCGACATAGATAAACGAGAGCTGGCTCCGCGCATTTTGTCATTGATTAACACATTACCATCCGTTGGCTCTAATAATCCCAAAATCATTTTCGCCAAGGTACTTTTTCCACAGCCCGATTCGCCCACCAAGCCTAACGTTTCACCGGGGCGAATACGTAAGGAAATGCCATCTACTGCTTTGAGTAACGTAGGGGCTTTAAAAGGACCGTTTTTCAGAAAAAAATGACGCGATAAGTTTGTCAGTTCCAAAGCATATTCTGGCATTACACCGCCTCCTTGAATGACGCAGCCACAACAGGACAGCGTACTTGATGAGCTTGTGATCCTAGGTGATTTTCTAGGTGAGGTGCACGATCACAACAGGACTTGATCGAAGCGTTACAACGGTTTTCAAATGCACAGCCCTTAGGTTCACCAATCAAACTCGGCACCACACCAGGAATAGATTCCAAGTGACTACCGGGTAAGGTTTTACCTGGAATGGGGATACAGTTAAGCAAGCCTTTGGTATAAGGATGTTGAGGGTCAGCAAACAAATCTTTTGCCGCAGCGGTTTCCACCACTTGACCGGCATACATCACGGCCACACGATCAGCAATTCGAGCCACTACGCCTAAATCATGGGTGATAAAAATAACAGCGGTGCCAAATTCCTGTTGCAGCTCTCGAATCAAGCGCAATATTTGCGCCTGTATGGTGACATCCAGTGCCGTTGTTGGCTCATCAGCAATAATCAAATCAGGCTCACACATCAGTGCCATAGCAATCATCACCCGTTGCCGTAAGCCACCAGATAATTGATGGGGATATTGATCCAAACGCTTTTCAGGATACGGAACACCGGCACGCTCCAGCAAATAAATCGCGCGCTTTCTCGCTTCGTCTTTGCTGATTTTCTTGTGTTTAATAATGCTCTCGCAAAGCTGATTACCCAAAGTATAAGAAGGGTTCAGTGAGGTCATTGGCTCTTGAAAGATCATCGACATACGCATGCCACGGACTTGGTTGCGCTCTTTTTTTGATAGAGACAATAAGTCCATGCCGTCGAAGTGCATTGTCTCAGCGGTTACTTCTGCACGCTTCGGTAATAACCCCATCAATGCCATGGAAGTCATGGATTTACCGCATCCCGACTCCCCTACAATACAAAGCATTTCACCTTGGTTCACATACAAATCAATGCCACGTACAGCCTTCAAATCTCCATTGGGTGTTGGCAGACTGACGGCCAAGTTCTTTACGTCCAGTATTCGTTTCATGATCTCTCCTCTAGCCTCAATTCCGGCCTTCTGGTGCGTTCATATCACGCAAACCGTCGCCCACTAAGTTAATCGCCAACACCAATACCATCAGCGCAATACCTGGGATCGCAATTACCCAAGGTTTAAAAAACATGTAGGCTTTGCCCTCTGCGATCATTAACCCCCAAGACGGCATGGGTGGCTGAACTCCCAACCCCAAAAAGGACAGTGTCGCTTCAAGCAAAATGGCGTGCGCCATTTCTAAGGTCATCACGACAATTAATGCGCTTAAAATATTGGGCAGTAATTCCCGCACCAAGATATACCCTGTTGAAGCCCCCAAAACTTTTGCCGAGGCAATGAACTCCGCATCACGCAATTGTTGGGTGGAGGAGCGAGCAACCACCGCAAATCGATCCCATAACAACAAACCCAATAACATAATCACCATTTGCAAAGACCCACCGACCAAAGCCGACATAGCCAAAGCCACCAGCACCACCGGCATGGCTAAACGAGTAGTAATGATGTAGCTGATTACCGAATCCACTCGGCCGCCGAAGTAACCCGCCAAAACACCCAAGGTCGTGCCAATCAGCCCAGAAATCAGCGCAGCAGACAAACCAATGGTTAAAGAAATACGAGCGCCGTACAAAAGGCGGCTGAGATAATCTCGCCCTAACTTGTCGGTTCCCAAAATATGTTCCCACGACCCCTTTTCGTGCCAAACTGGTGGGATCATGCGTTGGGAAATATTCTGTAAATAAGGGTCATGTGGTGCTAACCAAGGAGCTAAAATCGCCAACACCACAATCATTCCCAGAATGACCGACCCGATAAACAAACCGCGGTGTCCCAAAAAACGATTCATCGTACGACGCCATGTCGGCACCTTGGGCAAAAAAGAAGGCGTATTTGAAGTCATTACAATAGAAGAATCAGACATAGTAGACACCTCAGCGGACACGCAAACGCGGATCAAGCATGGCGTTGATCACATCGGCGAGAAAAGTTAACAGGATATAAAAGACCGCTATAATCAGCACCACGGCTTGTACGACGGGGTAGTCATTTCGGGTAATGGCATCCCAAGCCAGCTGACCTAACCCTTTTAAAGAAAACACCGACTCGATGACCACTGAGCCACCTAACATAAAACCCAGCTCTACCGCCGCCAAAGCCACTACAGGGATCACCGCGTTGCGCAGTGCATGTTTAAAAATAACCGTCGACTCATTCAAACCTTTCGAGCGAGCCGTACGAATATAATCCGAGTTCAACACCTCCAACATACCTGTACGTGTTAAACGCATCATCGCAGGCATGGCGTAATAGCCCAATGCAATAGCAGGCAGAACAAAATGCTGCCATGACGCATTGCCACCCGCGGGCAACCAATGCAAATTCACCGCGAAGATCACAATCAAGGTTAACGCGAACCAAAAACTCGGCATAGCTTGACCAATAACCGCAATGGTTAGAGCCAAACGATCAATCCAAGTATCTTGTTTGATCGCAGCAATGACTCCCAATGGAATCGCAACAATCGTCGCCAGCCCTAGCGCCAATCCACCTAAAGTCAGTGTCACAGGTAAGCGCTCGCTAATCAGCCCCATCACCGTATCTTGAAAATAATAGGAGCGCCCAAAATCCAATTGCACCGCTCCCCAAAGCCAATCAAAGTATTGATAGACCATGGGCTTATCCAAACCAAAATCGATGCGAATTTGTTCTACTTGCTCAGCCGTCGACTCTGGCCCAGCGATTGAAATGGCCAAATCACCAGACAAATGCAGCAACATGAAACTCACGATAGACACTGTGACCGCCACACTTAGCGCCACCAGTAAACGACGAACCATAAATACCAACATAACCTCTCCCCAAACTGTCTGCGTACTTTATAACGGCGTACAAGAACACCTAGGCGCAAACGAAAACGCTTACTGACAGGCAGTAAGCGTTTTCCCTTTTACTTCCAACTTGACTCTACAAAACGAGGCAATTCATCAGGATATGCAGTGAAATTAAGTTCTTTCGTGAAGGCATAGTTACTTGAGTAAGAAAACATCGGCGCCCAAAAAGCTTCTTCGGTAATTTTCTTAATCGCGGCGCTGTAATTTTTCTTACGGATGACAGGATCAACGTTCGTGTCAGCCGCATTTAACAGCGTCTTTACCTCTTGATCCCGGTTGATATCATCAGCCCCTCCACTGAAATAGACACTGGTCATAGCGGAGGCATCATTCACAGAATAAGAGCCCCAGGTTTGAAACGCTAAAGGCACGTTTCCTGAACGCTGTTCTTTACGCAGTGCCGCATAGGTCAACATGTGCATTTTAGATGTAATGCCCACAGCACGAAGATCCCCAAGAATCGCTTCTGCTAGATCCATATCTCGGTAAGCGTAAAAATCGGTTTGAAAACCATTTGGGTAACCCGCTTCGGCCAGTAAGGCTTTCGCTTTGGCTGGGTCATAAGGGTATTTTTTCGCAGCGGACACATCACAGCCAAATTGAGAAGGGAAACAGGGCGTGTATATGGCACGACTTCCACCACGCACCAACTCATTAGCAAGCCCTTCACGATTCACGGCGTAATTAACCGCCTCTCGTACCAGTTTATTGCGGAATGGCGAATCCTTTAACGCTTCACTGCTGGTATCCATAGCCAAATAGCCTACACGCATGGTTTCGGAGCTAATGACTTGTAAGTTTGGCATCATTTTCATTTCATCCGCCTGATCAGAAGGCACTCGCCATGTCCAATCAATCTCGCCAGTCATCAACTGAGCAAGGCGGGCATCAGGGTCAGGAATGACTCTAAATTGAATCTTTCCTATGGCCGGTTTTTTAATTGGCCCACCTTCAAAGTAACCTTCATAACGTTCTAAATTTGCCCCTTCACCACTCAACACTTCGGTAATTTTATAAGGGCCTGTTCCAATTGGCGCTTTCGCAAATCCTTCAATGCCAACTGACTTAAAATACTTTTCAGGAAAGATCGGGGTTGGGCCAGACAAATATTCTAATGCCGCAGGAAATGGCTGTTTCAATACCAAACGTACCGTGTAGTCATCCACTTTTTCAGCATGATCAATCCAGTCAACATTTTGGCGGGTCACAATTTTTGACTCAGGCGAAGTCACATAGTTGAAAGTAAAAACGACGTCCGCTGCGCTGAAAGCATCACCATTTTGAAAAGTGACCCCTTTACGCAGGGTAAGGAGTAAATGTGTCGGATCCTCCCATTTCCAACTAGTGGCTAGCAAAGGTTGGTACTCACCCGTTTCCATATCACGATGCAACAATGTGTCCCAAGCTAGATGAGACAAAATAATCCCTTCACGCACATTGTTGTGGTAAGGGCTGACATTTTCAGGCTCAAGCCCCACTGCGTAGACCAAAGTATCGTTTGCCTTATTCGCCAGTGCAGGAGTGACTACACCCGCTAGAGCACAAGTCATAAGAACACTTGCCAAAGTTCTTCGTGGAGTGCTGTCTAATACTGGTAACAGAGAAAACTTGTGCTGAGTGAGTTTTTTCATCGTATCGTTCCTTTTAAGCCCTTTCAGTTTGATCATTAGGTAATGCAACTTTCATTCACACTATGCAAAAATAAACATTGCCACAATTAAAAAAAATGCAAAGAATCGTTGCCAAAAAGGCATGACTATGGCGAAATAATAAAATATTTAAAAAACCATAAAATCTGTAAAAATCTACGAAATTGCAGGAAAAATTACGATGAAAGCTGGATTACGCTTACAAGACACAGCATTACGTTACTTTTTAGAGGTCGCAAGATATGGATCGATTAGCGAAGCATCCGTGCACCTAAATGTGGCAGCAAGCGCTATAAGTAGGCAGATAAATAACCTCGAAGATATTCTTGGAACAACCCTGTTTGAGCGCCGACCACGCGGGATGGAATTAAGTGCGGCAGGCGAAATGTTAGCCGTATACGCGCGGAAGAACGCACTAGAATCGGACAGAGTTGTATCAGAAATTGCCGCTTTAGAGGGGCTAAATAGAGGCCATGTAAACATCTCATGTTCGGAGGGTTTTGCGATGGAATTTTTACCTCGCAACATCGCAAATTTTCGAAAAAAACACGAAGGCATTCATTTTCATATCAATGTCAGTTCGCCAGCAGAAGTATCACGACGCGTAAGTCATGGCGATGCCGATATCGGAATCACCTTAAACTTATCTCCCGCGAAGGACATACAAGTCGCCTACCGCCAACCCTCTCCAGTGGTTGCCGTGGTACATCCATCTCACCCATTAGCCAACAAAAAAACCGTTACGCTTGCGCAATTACAACCCTATCCCATTGCCTTGCCTGAAGAAAATACCACTGTAAGGCAGCTGTTTGATATTTGCTGCAGCCGTCTAAATCTATTATTTGATCCGGTTTTGGTATCGAACAACATGGCGACACTCAATCGCTTTACGACCTACGAAGGCGGTGTTCACCTCGCAGGGGAAATATCCATGCGTCATCAAATCGCCGCCAAAGAACTGATCGCGATTCCCATTCGAGACCGTGGCATGGACATCCGTAATATTGAAGTGCAAACCCTCACCGGCCGCACTTTACCCGCCGCCGTGAGAGTGTTTTTAGATTACATGATAGAGAAACTGCAATCAGAAAAAAATATGCATCATAAGTCCGAAGCTTGAGTTTTATTAACGCTGAAAAACGGCGCTAAATCATCAAACCGATAATTCAGCGCCAAACAAAATAGTTATTTATCCAATAACAGAGTGCTAAGATTGTGGCGTTATATGTACCGGAATCGGACACAAGTAAGGCATCAGATCATTCGATTCTTGCAGTTCTACTTTTGCTTCGGCCAAGAGTTCTGGGTTCAAAAAGAGCTCAAGACCGGTTCCTGCCATGATTTTAGCTGCTAACAACAAGCCTTTATGTGCAACTGAGGTTTTTCCCTGCGATACAGCCTGCCAAGAATGTAAAGAAGTACCTACGGCATAACAAGGCGCAAAACATTGCACTGTCGGTACAACCCAGCTGACATCGCCAACATCCGTTGATCCATAAAGTGTTTTATTATTCGCTTGATAAACCAAAGGTGCTTTTACAGTAGGAGATTCTTTCAAATACTGAAAGGTAAAGGCAGGCTCATGGCTTGCATGCTCGGAAATCCGCTTAATATCCGCTTCAATATCTGCTTGAGTGAAAGACTGGCGAATTTCCTTCATAAACACCATTTCATCTTCTGTGTATTCAGGCATACCTAGCGCCTGAATATATTTATCCATTACACGCTCTAAGCATCTGTTTGGCAAATAGTTAGAACACGCCTTAATAAACTGCACTGACATTTTTGTTTCTGTCATTAAAGCCGCGCCAGCAGCGATGTCTGTTACTCGCTGATAAATATCCTGTAAATCAATCAAATTGGGAGACCTAACCAGATAAAGTACGGAGGCCTCAGCTTGAACAACATTAGGTGCCAATCCACCACTATTAGTGATGGCATAATGAAGTCGTGATTCTTGAGGAACATGCTCACGCAGATAGTTAGCACCCACATTCATTAATTCAACTGCATCAAGAGCACTACGCCCCATATGAGGTGAAGCAGCTGCATGGGAAGCTTTGCCTTTAAAACTAAACTCTGCTTGGATATTCGCCAAGGTCGGTGTGTCGAACATGCCACTAAAGGTGTTTGGATGCCAAGTTATCGCTGCATCAACACCGTCAAAAACGCCATCTCGAACCATAAAGGTCTTGCCTGAGCCTCCCTCTTCTGCAGGACAACCAAAGAAAACAACGGTGCCTGGTAAGTTATGTCTCTGCAAATAGTCCTTAACAGAAAGGGCCGCCGCTAAGGCTGCAACCCCCAGCATATTATGACCACAACCATGTCCATTCCCATTTACTTCAACAGGGTTATGAACTGCACAGCCAGCGTGTTGACTCAGACCGGAAAGCGCATCGTATTCCCCTAAAAAAGAGATGACAGAACCACCATTATTATATTTGGCTACAAAAGCGGTATCCATTCCTGCAACTTTTTTCTCGACCTCAAAGCCTTGTTGGGTAAGATAAGTAATGATCAGCTCAGCAGATTGATGCTCCTCAAAGCGTGTTTCCGCCAGTGCCCAAATACGATCACTTAAATCGATATACTCATCTTGATAACGCTCGATATATTGATAAAGTTGATTAACTTGATCCTCCATTTTCTAGTCCTTTTGATGCTCTTTTGTATAATCTTTAACACTTGCTGTTACCACGCTAAGAAGCAGTGCCGCATTGGTCATTACATCTTCTTGGAAATCAAACTTATCATTATGGTGTCCTGCTGATAGTTCCGTCCCAAAAATAATGTAAGTAGCTTCGCCGCCTTTTTCTTTTACTCTCTCCATCATGTAAGTAGCATCTTCAGAACCCGCGGCCCCATCCATTTGACGGTCTACAACCTTTTCGAAACAACCAAGCTGCTTTGCTTTATCCGCTATAAATTGAACCCACGAAGGAGACGGAATGCTTCGATAAGCGGCACCAACAATGTCTATGTAGTAACTCACATCATACATAGCCGCCGCCCCCGCAATAATGTCTTTACTGCGATCAAACATATATTGGTTTATTTGATTGGTTTCACCTCGGGATTCCACTTTTAAATGCGCGTGTTGAGCAATCACATTTCGTCCCGTTCCTGCATCAATAACCCCCACATTGATTCGAGAAGCCCCTTCGCTATGACGACTAATTGAATGCAAACCTAATGTGGCTTGAGCTGCGGCAAGAAGCGCATTTTTGCCTAACTCAGGATTACCTCCGGCATGGGCAGGATAGCCATGGAAATCCACATTAAACTTCGTGGTCGCCAAAAAGGTGTCGTTTCCACACACCACTTCGCCATTCGGAACGCCAACGCCAAGGTGAATCGCCATGAAGTAATCAACATCATCAACGACCCCCGCATCAGCCATAGACTTGGCCCCCCGCGTGCCTTCTTCCGCAGGCTGAAAAATCAATTTAATTCGTCCGCTTAGTTGTGTTTTGTTCGCCATTAAAAGGTGAGCGACCCCCAAGCCAATTGATGTATGTCCATCATGACCACACGCATGGGTCATATTATGATTAACCGATTGAAAGCCCTGTTCTGCCGGGCGATGTGAGCATTCATGAGATTCTTGTAAATCCAATGCATCCATATCAACTCGAATACCCACAGTTGGGCCGGGACGCCCCGTCTCTAAGGTCGCCACTAATCCTGTGAATCCACCGGAAAAGTACGGCATCCATTTTTCAATCGCTCCTTGCTCTAAAGCGCGTTGTTCATTCTTGAGTAAAACCTCTTCACTTGGCACCCCCATTCTGGACTCAGCGTTAATCACATCACGACCCAAAGCTAAGCGATAACCCAAACGATCCAACTCCTCGGCCACCAATGTAGAGGTTCGAAATTCAACCCAACCAGACTCAGCAAATTTATGAAAATCTCGACGCCAATGAATCATCTTATCTGCGACGGGGTTAAGAGTTTGTTTTAGTAAGGTAGTAGTCATGTAAATCTCCATTATCCGGCTGTAGTCGTTAACATTGGGTAAATGCCAGGCCCAATCGGCAAGCCTGTCACATAGAAAAAGCTCAACAATAAAATCCAAGCAGTAAGAAAGCAGATAGAGTAAGGAAGCAAGAGCACAATAGCCGTACCCACACCTGCCTTCTTGTCGTACTCCCTAAGCAAGGACAGAATGACAACAAAGTAGGGACTTAATGGCGTAATGATATTGGTCGATGAATCCGCAACACGATAAGCCGCTTGAATAAAAGCAGGGTGATAGCCAAGTTGCATAAACATTGGAATAAAAACGGGGGCTTCTAATGCCCATTTAGCAGAGCCACTAGGAATAACAAAGTTAAGTAAAGCCGTCACAATGATGTAGCCAATCATTACAGCCATTCCATCAAAGTGGATCCCTTTCAGGAAATCCGCTCCATTTACAGCCACCCAAGTGCCTAAGTGAGTCCAATTAAAATAAGCAATAAATTGCGCAGCGAAGAAAATTAATACTATGTAGGGCGCCATGTCTGCGACAGCATCAGACATATATTTGGTGGCGTCTTTTGTTTTTTTAATCTTGCCAGTACTCACACCATAAGTGATACCAACGGTGATAAAAAAGAACAAAATAATGGGAATAATGCCTTTAAGAAAAGGAGAAGGAACCAACCCGCCATCAGCATTCTGCAAAGGCGATGAAGGCCAAAAAGCTAACGTCATAATAGCGCCAATATAAAGCACAGCGGCCACTAGAGTATGGCGTAGCGCTTTCTTCTCTACTTCTGGCGCATGGGTTTCAAGCACTCTAGATTTACCTGTGTACTCACCTAAACGAGGCTCGATGACCTTTTCCGTCACCAACACGCCAATCAGAGTCAGCATGAACACAGACACGATATTAAAATACCAATTATCAACAGGGGTCACTTCTATCGAGCTGGACACCGCCTTTGCGGCTTCGGTCGAAATACCAGACAGTAAGGCATCTGTTCCGGCGATAATTAAGTTGGCCGTAAAACCAGCCGCGGCACTTGCAAAACCAGCAATTAAACCGACAACAGGGTGACGACCCACAGACATAAACACCAAGGCAGCCAAGGGCGGTAATACGACCATAGCGGCATCTGATGCAATATTCATCATAATGCCAGCAAAAACCACCGACGTCGTAACCAGTGATCTGGGCGCATTTAATATAGTTCGCTTAACTACACTTTCTAATAAGCCCACTCGCTCAGCAAGCCCTACCCCTATAATCATAGACAGAACAAGACCCAGTGGCGCAAATCCAGTAAAGTTTTTAATCATATTGGTAAAAATAAAAACAATTCCCTCATCCGACAATAAACTTCGAATGAGTAATTCTTTTTGTGATGCTGGGTGAATAACCGAGAGATTAAATTTTTCAGCGATAAAAGAAGCCGCGACAACAATTATCGCGAGAGAAAAAAATAGAATAATAGGATCTGGTAACTTATTACCTACTATTTCTATTTTTTTCATAAGTTTTTCGAGCAAGCTGTTTTTTTGCTCTACATTAAGTTGGCCTTGACTTTGCATCTTTAGTTCCTTTTTATGATATTTAAATACCATTTGATTTTTTCAAGCTGGTGTTCCCCAGCTTGAAAATTAATTTAAAGAGCATTGGTGAAACGAACAAGATATCCAATTCTTTTTGACGATAATCAGAAGTTATCAGGAGCAGACATGGCACTAAAATTAAACCAACTCAAAGCCTTTTCAGAGGTAGCTCGCCAAGGCAGTATAAGAGCCGCTAGTAGAGAGCTAGGTCTATCTCAACCCGCTGTAACAAAAGCCATTAGGGAGTTAGAAGAAAGCCTAGGAGCAAACGTCATTTCAAGGGGGTCACAAGGAATCACCTTGACTAAATGTGGCGATAGCTTGCTACAACATGCCCGCCTGATTCTAGCTGAATTAAATTTGGCGGAAGATTCAATTCAACAAATTTTAGGCAACCAACATGGCAATGTAAGTATCGGCGTGGGGGCAAGTATTGCCTGCGAGTTACTCCCTGACGTCATATTGAAATTTAGACAAGAACATCCGAAGACGAAAATTAAAATAAAAGAAGGTCAGCTAGAAGCACACCTAGAGCAACTGCGTAACGGTGAAATAGATTTTTCGATAAACACCTATCATAGTGGGATAAAAACCAGCGACCTTGTCAAAAGAAAAATTCTCGACATGCCGTTCGTCTTAGTCACAAGAAAAGGCAGCCCCTATGAAAACGCAAGAACCCTAGCTCAACTAGAGAATTGCGATTGGCTTTTACCAACCACTCATAGCAGTTATTTACTCAACCTTTTTGAAAAAATGGCAGAACAGGGTCTCAATATTAATCAATCCATCACTTGTGAATCATATCTTTCAGGTTTAAACATAATAGCAAAAACAGATTGCGTTGCTTTAATGTCAGCCGCTGCAATAAAACAATCCATTCTTTTAAATAATATAACCTGTATAGATTTAAAAGAACCTTTGCCTATTTCCTCGTATTATCTTATGCATAGAAAATCTGTTTCATTAACACCTGTTGCAGAAAAATTAGCCGATTTATTTATAAAACAAGCTCAACCTATATTTAAAAATACATCTCTATTAGAATCATCAACAAATCAAAATGCAGATTACCTTATTATATAAATGCCTTACCTTGCTGATAATACATTGCTCTCTCTTCTTTCGGCACCATATCACCGCCCGTTGCCCAGATGATGTGTGTCGCTTGAGACATTTTGTCCTCAAGTTGATGAGTCGTCTGGTAGTCGCGCCCTTCACTTAGAATACGTAATACACCACTGAAACCCGCAGCAGCAGAGGGTTCTACGGGAATATTTTCACTGTCCACCAGCATGGCTAAGTGACGATACATGGTGCTATCCGAGACGGTATAAACACCGCTAAGTAAAGAATCCATCATAGGCCCAACAAAAGCCGAAGGCCGCCCTACCGCTAAACCATCGGCACAGGTTAGATTATCGATGCCTAATTCTTGTACTGAAATGGCATTATGCAAGCCGGTTTCCATGCCCAACAACATGCACGGAGAATGGGTCGGTTCGGCAAAGAAACAATGCACATGATCACCAAACACCTGTTTTAATCCAAAGGTAATGCCCCCAGGAGCACCACCAACACCACAAGGCAAATAAACAAACAAAGGGTGCTCTGAATCGACAAGAATGCCCTGTTCAACTAGCTGCTTTTGCAAGCGTAAGGCTGCCACACTGTAGCCTAAGAACAAAGAAGTAGAATCTTCATCATCAATAAAATACGCCGTGTCTTTTTGTTGCGCTTCTTGTCTCCCTTGCTCCACGGCAACCCCATAGTCGGCACTGTGTTCAACGACATTCACGCCCTTGCTTTTCAATAAGGCTTTTTTCCATTCTCGGGCATCCGACGACATATGAACCGTCACATCAAACCCCAATTTAGCGCTCATAATACCTATGCTTAAGCCTAAGTTGCCGGTCGACCCCACCACAATTTGATGCTTTGAATACAAATCTCTAAAAGAGGTCGAATCCAATATTCGATAATCATCGCTGGTTTGCAATAAGCCATTGGCCAACGCCAAACGCTCCGCATGTAACAGCACTTCGTAAATCCCGCCACGGGCTTTAATAGAGCCCGCTATTGGCAGTTGGTTATCGCATTTCAACAATAAACGACCTGATAAGCGGCCCTCTGCTTCTTCTAGCAAAGCTTGCTGCATCACAGGAATGGCTTTCAATTCAGATTCAATAATCCCATTAGTCGCTGCGGTTTCGGGAAAGACTTGAGCAAGATAAGGCGCGAAACGTGTGAGTCGATCCGAAGCCTCCAATATGTCTGACATCTGCAAGGACAAAGTTGTTTGCACATCATCAAAGCCAACTTTTTTGGGATTGAACCAAGTCAACTCCTGAAGGGCCACAAGCGACGGCACCACAGGACTAGAAATATAATTTGTCACTTACCTACTCCATAAAAAACGCGAATACATTAGAAGCCCATAAAACCATCCGCATTCTTCAATGCAGGCAAACCAGACAACATAGCAATATCAACTCTTGGTCTTGCTAAATCTGGTGTTTTCTCTAACAAGGTCTCTAAGGACTTAGCAAACGCCAAGGTGGATAAATCATCCCCTCGTCGGCCAATAATCTGCAAACCAAACGGCATGTTATTTTTATCTCGCCCTACCGGCAGAGTAACAGACGGATGTCCCGTTAAGGTCGAAGCATAAGCCATAGAAAGCCAGTGATAGTAACTTTGCGTGGGCTGGCCATCAATCTGCTCGGGATAAAGCTCATGCCAATCTCGCGGACTAATGGTGGTGGTTGGGGCCAGAATAAAATCGTACTCCTCAAAAAACACCTGCCATGCACGATACATAACGGTTTGTTTGTTCAGCGCACTCACCACATCCAATGCACTGTATGACTCGCCTTCTTCAATATTCATTAAAATATTGGGGCCCATTTGATCAGGGTATTGATGAGACAAATCACGATGATGTCCGGAGAAATTCAGCGCTCGTAGCACAGCGAAAATATGATCAGCATGATCACAGTTTGGGTGAGCTTTATCGCATTGAGCGAATACAGAAGCAAACTTATCGATTTTTTCTTGGAAGGATTCTTTAATGAGCTTTTCCGTCATAGCAAAGCCAAAGTCATGGGTCACGGCCACTTTCGCGCTACTCAGGTCGAAGTCCGGTAGGTGACGATACGCATCGGCATTGTGTTGTCCACAACCTTCCACCACCGACACCCAAGGATCACGACGATCAGGACGAATCATTTGTGACAACATCAAGCCAATGTCCTCCACACTGCGTGCCATTGGTCCATTGGTTGGCAGAGGAATTAAGCCAATTGGACGGCTATGACCAGGCACAACACCCGGTGACGGACGAAAGCCCACCACGCCACAAAAAGCCGCAGGATTACGCAAACTGCCTCCCGTATCAGACCCAGTTGCGAGAGGCGTCATCCCACAAGCTAACGCCACAGCCGAACCACCTGACGAGCCTGCGGCTGAGCGGGTCACATCAAAAGGATTGACGGTGGCACCATACACGGCATTACGTGTATTACCACCCGCACTCCATTCAGGGTTATTGGCTTTGCCCAAGGGTAAAGCACCGGCTAGGCGCAATTGAGCCACCATTGGGTCATCTGATGTGGCCATATTGTCTTTGTAAATGGTACTGCCAAAGGTGGTCGGAAACCCTTTTAGATCGACCATGTCTTTTACGCTCAACGGCAGTCCATGCAGAACCCCCAAAGGCTCACCTTTATCAATGACTCTCTGAGCCAGTTTGGCTTGCGCCATTAAACTATCAGGGTCGCATGCAACAATGGCATTAACCGCATGATTCACAGCCTGCATGCGGGAAATGCAGCTCTGCGTTAACTCCATAACAGATAATGACTTTGTGCCCATCAAGCGACGCGCTTCTGCTGCATTTAAATCACACGCTTCCATCCCTACCTTCCTCGTAAACGGTTTAAAGTGTTACCCATAAGGAAAGATGTTAAGCGGCTATAAAGCATCTAAAAAGCGACATAATTCGAAAGAACCCATGCTTTTTAGGCAAGGCATTAAAAACTTACACTAATACCAACTTGTCGACTTCAAGCTTAAGTTTTTAGCGTGGCATAAGGCGATGTCATTTCCCGATGTTGAAAGGATAAGATCAGTGGGTTTTTGATCACACCTTCATCGATGTTTATTGCACGGCGGATGGTTTCGTTTTGCTGCCAATGCTCTCGACCTTCTAAGACGTTTTCTAAGTAGACAATCAAGGCGGCAGAAATCGAGCGTGTGGCGCTTTCCCACAAATAGCTTGGTGTATGATCGACCGCGTAATAGTCGATAGTGTTGTACTGAAACATTGGCTCTTGGAAGCTGGTCGGTTTGGCAAAGAAAAAACCCATACCTTCGTCACAGCTCACATCGATAATCAAACAATTTGGCTTCAACGACTCGGCTTCGGATTCGATAATAAAGTTAGTCGGATGGTCTGTTTCTTGGAAAGTCCCGTTTACTATGATATCCGTTTCTCCGATCAATTCCGTCAAAGGACGAGTCGTTCCGTCGTGCTCAACCACTACCATACGCGCTTCGCCCTTTTGACCTTCGCGAATTTTCACGTAATGGCAATCGAGAACTTCTTCACGGACTTCATGATCTGGTCGCTGAATACAAATGGTAATATCACGAAACCCGTGGGCTTTAAGTGCGTATATCGCACCGCGACTCACAGCACCAAAGCTAAAAATGATGACCTTACGTTGGTTGCCATAATGCCCATCAATGCCTTTTAGCTGCAAAGCATGAATCACCGCGCAGTAGCCAGCCATCTCGTTATTTTTATAAAATGTATGGCGGCCAACTTGTCCCGTTGGCGACCAAACAAACATGTCTTCAAAAGCAATCAAGGTAAGTTTTCGATCCAACGCGGCTTGGGTAATCTCACGCTGCTGAACACAATGAACGTAGCCCCACAAAATGCCACCTTCGCGCAATTCTTCTAAATCGGCCAATACTGGTTTCGCAATAATCACTGCGCCAATGTCAGCAAGAATTTCATGTCGTGTAGCAATACCGCCTGTTTGTGCCGCGATCTCGTCATCTGAAATATTAAACGCGGTACCGTAGCCTTCTTCAAAGATTAAACAATGACGAAGATACTCAGGAATACGCCCTAAATGCTCTGGATGAATGGGATAACGACGCTCATCTGTTTTTCTAGACGTACCGATTACGCCAAAAGTTAATTGACTCATACTGTTTCCTTTAAAAAAATAAAACGTGTTTGAGTTCATAAACGCGTGATCAAAACGCTGACAAACTGATGTTAATGCTTAGAATGAAATGGTTATGTCATCTATTGATGGATAAAAGATATGAAGTGATCTGAAATACATTCTTAGTGGTAAACGCTAGTCGATCATGACGGGTATGGATCAATGCGGAGACAAACCATGGTAACACCAAAGCCAGTCAATTAGTGGTTAATCCTAATATTAGCAATAATAAAGGTGCCACCTTGTTGCGTCTTAGGCAGCAAACAAAGGTATATTGATGATTCCCTATACTCCTGCTCCTGCTCCTGCTCCTGCTGACAAGAACTGACATTAATGGCATATAAGATTAAGTGGTCACTTATTATTTAGGAAACGTAACCATGGCAGAGCCCTTTAAAAACCTATTTAACGTCAATGTGATTACCTCAATGGCAGAACATTTTAAGCGTCATTGGCAAGAATTTAATATGCAGAGTTTTATTGATACGGCAAGCCACCAGCTTGATACATTAGAATTGAAAGCACGCTCTCAACAAATCACCGCTGCGATGAGCCAATATTTACCAAGGGATTTCGAACAGGCGGGGCACATTCTCCTCAACTCGTTAGCCCCTGAATCCGACGAAGAGCAAACGCTCGATGATGGTATAGCTGGTTGGGCGATCATGCCCATGACAGACTATGTGGCCATTCGAGGTCTTGCTCACCATGACTTTTCTATGACGTTATTAAACGCCATGACGCGACGATTTACCGCTGAATTTAGCATCCGTTTTTTCTTATTGGATTCCCCTGATGAAACCTTGAAGATACTTAAGAGCTGGCTCAAGGACGACAATAAACATGTTCGACGTTTAATCTCCGAAGGGACTCGACCTAGATTGCCCTGGGCTATGCAGTTACCAAGTTTCATCCAGAACCCAGCACCCGTGATTGAATTGCTTGAAGACCTAAAAGACGACCCAGAAGAATATGTACGTCGTTCTGTGGCGAACAATCTCAATGACATTGCTAAAGATCATCCAGAGCTTGTGGCCGATATCGCAAAAACCTGGATGCAAGATGCCGACGCAAACCGTCAAAAACTCATTCGCCATGCTTGCCGAACCTTGTTAAAACAAGGCAACCGTAAGGTGCTTGAAGTATTTGGTTATGCCCCACCGCAGCTGAGCAATATTAAACTGGAGATACAAGACAAGCAGGTAAGGCTAAATAGCCACCTTGAATTCTCCTTGCTGATTGAATCCACCAGCAAACATAATCAATCATTAATGATTGATTATGTTATCCATCACCAAAAGAAAAATGGCAAAACAGCCCCCAAGGTATTTAAGTGGAAAAAAGTCGTTTTACCAGCAGGAAAGAACCTCTCAATGAGTAAACAACACCTCTTTAAGCCCGTCACCACTAGAGTGTATTACGATGGTCTACATGAAGTGGAGATTCTCATCAATGGTCAGTTCATTGCCAAAGACAGCTTCTGTTTATCCACACTTTCTTCAGAAAAATAGATCCATTTAGCAATTTTTATCCCGAAACGACGGTGTTTCTACCTGTGCCTTTGGCTTTGTACAAGAGTACATCGGCGCGTTTGACTATAAGCTTTTGATCATCTGCATCTCGATACTCTGTCACTCCTAAGCTGATGGTAAAATGCGGCACATTATCTTTGTAAAAAGAGTCAATTTTTGCTCGCAGTTCTTCGGCGAGAACCGTTGCATCAGCAAGATGGGTATTTCTAAGCAGGACAGCAAATTCTTCACCTCCGATGCGGAATAAGACATCTGTCTCACGCAGACGCTGGCGGAGAATTTTTACTAACAACTTAAGTACATTATCGCCTATATCATGACCGTAAGAGTCATTAATCTTTTTAAAGTGGTCTACATCCAATAGAATCAAACTAAAATGATGTCCACGCTTAGCAAGCGCCAGTTCATCTTTAATTTGTTCATCCCATTTGTGTCGATTATAAGCTCCTGTCAGTTTATCCCGCGTCGCTAATTCTATTAATTGGGTTTCCACTTCATCACGGTTTTCCCTTTCCATAGAAAATCGCCCCATTAGGAGTTTTAAGTCTTTTTCAAGCTCGTCCAATTCATCCAGCCCTCTATGGCGTGTTGTCACTTTGCCACCATCAAGAGAAATCGATCGATGCAGAGTTTCTATTTGACCACGCAGCGAGCCTACTTTTCGACGAAAGGTCAAGATCGTATAAAGCGTTAAATAACCGCCAATGGCAAAAGCGGAAACACCCAATAAAGCGTTAATAATCATAAAATTACGCTCTTGCTTTTCAACTGTCGCAGCGACTTGTTGCGTCAACTGATCGATATCAGCAAGAAAATGATCTGTTTGGGTGTCTAATAGAATGTCTTGCTTTTCCAGTGCTCCCCAGTTGCTTTGAAAGCTTTCACGCCCTTGTTTTATTAGGTGTGAAAATAATTTTTCAAAACTCAAACGGTGACTGTGAAGGGTATTTACCTTTTGAATTAATGACTGATGATCACTCTGTTTTATACGAACACTGCCATACTGCATACCGTTGTGAAGTATGCTGATGGCCTTATCAAGCCCAACAGCAAGTTCTTGGCTAAAGTTATTAAAGCCTTCCACACTTTTTGTTCGCAGCGATTCATTATCAAAAAAAGCTTGGCCTTGCTGGCGTATTGTTTCCACCAGAATATGCTGTTTAAGCTGCAACATTTCTATATCAGCAATAAGTTCAGATAGTGGAACGTCGATCTCAGCAACTTCATGCATTTCAGTATAAATTTTCTGCGTTTGGTAGGCTGAATAAAGAATGACCACAAAGAGAAATGACAAAAGAATAAACGACAAGCTACTAACTTTTCGTGTCATAGAGACATTTAACCAATTCAACATAATGGATTCTTGTAAGCACTAAAAAGAAAATAAAAGAGGAGTATAGAGCACACTCTCACTCCTGATGAAAAGACATATTAGCATAATTAAATATGTCCAAAGTGAGGATATAAAAGCAAAAATGGCGATAAGTATTAACCAGTTTGAACTTGATTTCGTCCTGCTCTTTTCGCTTCATAAAGTAATACATCGGCGCGCTTCACAATGCGCTCTTGATCGTCAAAGTCTTGATACTCAGTGACGCCCAAACTAATAGTAAAAGCCGGCACCTTGTCTTCGTTTAGTGATTCAACGTTTTTACGCAATAACTCAGCTAGTTTACTCGCATTAGCAAGATGCGTATCTCTTAGCAAAATGGCAAATTCTTCACCACCAACTCTAAACAAAACATCCGTTGCCCGCAGTCGTCTTCTCAGACAATGCACCAATGATTTTAAAACACAATCGCCGACATCATGGCCATGACTGTCATTAATTTTTTTAAAATTATCCACATCCAGCATGATCAAACTAAAATAGTGTCCCCGATTAGCCAGAGCCAGCTCATCCTTAATTTGTTCATCCCATTTATGACGATTAAAAACCCCAGTTAATTTATCTCGAGTAGCCAGTTCTAGGAGTTGTGTTTCAACTTCATCGCGGTTTTCTTTTTCCAGAAACAAGCGTTCCATTAAGATTTTTAAGTCTTTTTCCAGCTCATCGAGTTCATCAGATCCTTTTTTAAGCACAATTCGCTCATTTTCTTCCGCAGAAATTGAACGGTGTAGAGAATCAATTTGACCTCGTAAAGAGCCAACTTTACGACGAAACGATAAGATAGTGTAGAGAGTCAAATAACCACCGATGGTAAAAGCCAAGAAACCTAATATGGCATTTATTATCATAAAATGATGTTCGTGCTGCCTCACCGTTGCGGCCACTTTAATGGTAATTTGATCAATATTCACAAGCAGTTTATCGGTCTCGTCGTCCAGCAAGTAATATTGTTTTTCCAATGTATCCCAAGGATGTCCAAGGCCTTCATTGGCACGCTTTAAAAATAGCGAAAATGCATTTTCAACACGGATTCTGTGTCCTTGTAAGGTTTTTATGTGTTGAATTAAGGATTGATGGTCAGCCACATTAATTCGAACACTGCCAAATTTCATTCCCATATGAAGAATGCTCATTGCCTTGTCGAGTTGTAACGCTAATTGGCGGCTAAATTCATCGAAACCTCTGACGCTGTTAGCCTGTAATGCTTTATTGGTAAAAAAGTCTTCGCCTTGCTGTCGTATGGTTTCCATTAATAAATGCTGCTTAAGCTGCAAAATTTCGACATCGGCAATGACTTGAGAAAGAGGAATATCAATCTCGGCAACCTCTTGCATTTCCTTGTAGATTTTCTGCGTTTGGTACGCTGAATAAAGAATGACTACAAAAAGAAACGACAAAAGAATAAAGGAAAGGCTCGTTATTTTTCGCGTCATTGAGAAATTTAACCAACTAAACATATAAAAAGGTCTTAGAAAATTTGCGAGGCGATACACAAGCTAAAGCTCAGTGGTAAGACAACACACCAGCAAGAATTAACCATAAGTACAAAAGTTAACATATTTTTACATTTTTTGATGCATTTAACGGCAAAGAACATGCACTTTAGCTTCTTTATAAAAAGAACCATGCGATACTGTAAAAATAACCCCGTGGTACATCAGCACTGAGCAATTTACAAAATATACTGAGTGCAATTAGGCAATCAAAAAGTAAACAAGCTTCAAATGGATAACCCCCAATGCACTATCGAATATTTGTAACGTTATTTTTTGTCCTTAGTGTATTTGTTACTACTGATGCCATGGCAGAAAAACAAGCAATCATTATTTATGATGCGGAAATGCCGAAAATAAACGATCCCTCAAAAGGCAGCTACGCCCAATTAGCTAGCCTTATTGATCAATACCGAGCCCAAACAGCAAGTACCTTTTTTATCTTTGGTGGCGAAAGCTTAGGCCCAAGCATGCTATCTTCCATGGATAGAGGGGCGCACATTATTGATGTCCTCAATAGTTTAGAACCAAACGCAATGGGGATTTCAAAACGCGAGTTGAGTTATGAAGAAGATGAGCTCATCTTACGCACCTATGAGGCCGCGTTCCCTATCGTATCAAGTAATCTATTTGAACCTAATAGCGAGCAATCTCCTGAAGGAATTCAGGCCTACACCATTCTTCAACAAGGCCGAGTAAAACTGGGGTTTATGTCAATCCTAGATCCCATTATTCTAGAAAAATACCCGACTAAAAGACTGGAAGTGGCGAAACCTGAAAACATTATTAGAAAGACAGCCAATACACTCAGAAAGCAAAATGTCGATTTAATCGTTTTTCATTATTCCGTTTACACGCCACTCATTAATCAACTTTTAGATGAAGGTGTGATCGATCTCGCACTTTTTAAGGATCAGCACTTTCAATCCAACACCTATGCAAGCGATCCTAAACACCCAAACAATATTCTAATAAAAGACGAAGCCGATGCCGCTGTCATTCAGCTCACATGGCAAGAAGATCGCCCTAGTGATAGTCTGACCAGCCAAACTACCCTAGTAAATCTTACTGATTTGCCTGCAAAGCCTAAGGTTTTACAACAAGAAAAACAGTACGATAGTCGACTTAACTCCTTGTTGAACGAAGTAATCGGCAAAACCGAAGCAACAATCAATCTAAAGAGAAAAACACTACGAACCTCTGAAAATAGTTTTGCCAATTATGTCGCAGATACTTTTAAACACTTTACTGGTGCGCAAATCACTTTGATCAATAGCGGAACATTTCGTGGTAATAAACAGATCGAAAAAGGAGCACAATTAACGATTAAAGACATTCGTCTAATGCTTCCTTATCGAAACACAATTAAACTAATAGAAGCGACTGGCCAGCAAATTACCGAAGCACTTGAACACGGAATGAATAGGTTAGAGCAACAGAGTGGACAGTTTTTGCAAGTGTCAGGCATCAAAGTTAAGTATGATTCATCACTTCCGGTTGGCAAACGTTTACTGTCCGTCACACTCGATGGTAAACCTCTTGATCCTTCAAAAAACTACAAGGTGGCCACCCTTGATTATTTATTAAAGGGTGGCGATGGTTTTAACATGTTTAAAAACAGCAAAATCTTACCCTACTCACAAATCTCAAATTTGACCCTATCGGACATAATGACCGTCGAGATTCAACAACAAAAAATCATAGATCCTGAAGTAGATGGACGCTTAAAAGACATGTCAACGGAATGATGAATAAACCTAATCCAAAAACATTTTTCTCCATTCCTAAAGCAAACAGCGTTCGTCGAGTAAGCTTAGGAAAACAGCTAAGCATATTAACCATCATCATTCTGCTGCTTTTCGTTTCTATTGGCTACGTCTTGCAGTCACGTTTGGAGCAAACTCAGTTAATCCTTAACGAGTTAACCTTAACCACTATACCGGCGATGAACAGCTCTACCCGTAGCGCGTTAAAATCCAGCGAATTATTGTCCGCACTGGAGTCACTCACCTCTGCAACGACGCCAGCCGAAAGAAGAATCGCAGAACAAGAAGTTCAAAAAAAACTTAATGAATCCACTGAAAACACAGCAAATACAAACCAAACAGAAATATTACTACTTAAAGCCATCCAAGAAGAAACCAAACATCTTAATCTGCTGATTGATCAAAAACTTGATTCTGCTTACCAAATTAATGCCTATTTAGACACCTTGTGGGGATTAAAAAAACGTACAGAACAAATCAACATTGAACATAATAAAGACCTTAAAAAAGAGTATGATCAACTGACGCAATGGAAAATCGCTTTTTTAGAAGTTATCTCACTCGCTTATCGCATAGAAACCGTAGAAAGATTAAGCGATTTACAAGACATTCATCGCACTCTTGAACATTACCTAAAAACATTAAGTTCTTTAGATAAGCAACTTTCTGTAGAAGCGAAGAAAAAAGTTCGGCCAATATACACGAGCCTAAGAAGCATCCTTTCAGATCCAGAAAACCTAACTGAGTTACAGGCAAATTATTTACGCATAACGGGGCGAGCCCGTGGTCGAGAGCACTTTATTCGCAATATGATCAGTGATTACAGCAACATTACCAATCAACTATCTCTTAATGAGCATAACAACCTACAAAACAAAGCCGCCGAACTTGATCAAAGAATGAAAAATCAAAAAATCTGGTTTATCAGCGGCTTTATGTTATTGGCCAGCATGGTTATAGCCACACTGGCTTTTTATTCCCACGCAATCAAACGATTAAAGAAATTGACTCAAAAAATCCACCACATGACAAAAGATTCCAGTAACACAAGTTTGTATATGGATGAAATTGATGAGTTATTTCAAGCATTCGATGAATTTTCAGAAACAATAGACATGCAAACTCGTCGTTTAGAAAAGCTATCACTGACCGATAGCCTAACCCACATTGCCAACAGACGTGCCTTCGACCAACACTTATTAGAACAACTTTCTAATCAGAAAAATAACCAAAATGATTTATCCATCCTGCTCATTGATGTGGACTACTTCAAGCAATACAACGACTTATATGGTCATATTAGTGGCGATGAAGCATTGCAAAAAATAGCAACTGCCTTAAAAAGTGTGACAAATAAAGAAACGGACTTAATTGCTCGTTATGGTGGAGAAGAGTTCGTCGTTATTCTGCCTTGTAAAAGCGCAGCTAAAGCCAAACAAGTCGCAGAAAAAATGCATAACGCCTTAAACCTTGCCGATATAGAACATAAAGGCAGTCAAATATACCAAACCATCACCATCAGTATCGGAGCCGTGACAAAACACCAAAATGAAGTCACCAATACCGATACATTAATGAAAAAAGCAGACACCGCGCTCTACCATTCCAAGCATCTGGGACGCAACAGAACAACTCACATCAACGACATATAACCATCATTAATATTTAATCGGCATTTTTCCCGATGCGTTTCAGTATCATCAAGATGACCACCAAAGCACAAAGACCTAAACAGGCCCCAATGAATCCCACGCTCGCCAAACCAACAAACTGAATTGCCTGACTACCAATCAGCGCTCCCGCTCCAATCCCCAAATTGATAATGCCAGAATACAAAGACATGATAATGTCCGCCGCTGAATCATCCACTTTGAGCACTCGAATTTGCATACTCAAACCAATGATCATCAGCGACGCTCCCCAAAGAAGAACACACGTAATCAGCAATGAACCACTTGGTGAAACAAAATACAAAGCACTCATGCACAAAGAGGCGACAACAACACTGGACACCAACATCTGAGTGTTCGCTCTTTCACCAAAGTAGCTAAACAAAATACTTCCAACAATCCCAGCCATGCCAAATAGCAATAAAGTTAAAGTAGTAAATTGTGGGCTTACGGACCCGATTTCTTGTAAAAAAGGTTCAATATAACTGTACGCCGAGTAATGAGCAGAGAAAATCACGAAAATAAACAGATACATGCCTAGTAACACTTTATTACGCAGAACTTCAGGGACTTTGCTCAGTGACCCAGAAAACAGGCTGGGTAATTGAGGTAATAAGCGATACATAGCCAGCATGATGATCACAGCAATGACCGCAATAACCGCAAACGTCGTTCGCCACCCCAGCATTTGGCCAATGATACGACCCGCAGGGACGCCAAGCACCATCGCCAAACCGGTTCCTGTCGCCAATACACTTAATGCAAACGTATGTTTGCCTTGCGGCGCCACACGGATCGCAATCGATGCGGTAATGGACCAAAACACCGCATGAGCAAAAGCAATCCCAATGCGACTGATCAATAACGTTGTGAAGTTCCATGCCACTACAGACAAAATATGACTAACGATAAATAAAGCAAACAAACCGAGTAATAACGATTTGCGCTCTAACTTACGTGTCATAAGCATCATTGGCAGAGACATCAGCGCGACAATCCATGCATAAATGGTCAGCATCCATCCAACCTGTGCTGGTGAGATCAAAAAACTTTGTGCAATATCCGATAACAGCCCGACGGGAACAAATTCTGTGGTGTTAAAAATAAAGGCACTGAAACCCAGTACAAAAACACGCAAATATTGAACACGACGAGAAGCCGTATCCTCAGTAGAAGGGGTTGATATCATGGAAACCTGCAGGAATGTGAGCAACAAGAAAGCCGACCATTTTCCACTTTTTAAAGCATAACGGAATAGTGAAATATGAATGTTTATTGATAGTTTTATTACATCTAAATAAGGTGCCTGAACAAAAACCAACTAAGCTAAATCTACTGGATAAATAAATAGGCTTTTAAACGTTTTTTTAATCTGAAAATTTCTTTGATTTTTCGCTAAAAATGCCCTAAAACATTTCATTATTAAGAAAAAAATGTGCAAGCTTGATTTTTTGCACCACCGCCAAGCTCACTGAAAGGAATCGACATGCAAAATCTCTCCGTCAAAGCAAAGTTCATCTTTCTTATTTTATCTATCATCATCGTCTTTTTGGTGGCACTGAGCTTGATCAAAACCAAAAGTACGGAGCTGGCCGATCGATTTAATCGATTTTATGAAGAGAATCACAATGTTTCTCTTAACTTAGAACGTGTTAAAGAAGCGCAAGTCGACATTGTGTTGAATGTGCGTGGTTTGCAGATCGCGTATTTGCTCTCTCTCGATAAGCAAATTCCAGGTTATCTAGACACAATTTCGAAAAGTTATAACAAAACACCCGATCTGATCTCTGAACTGAACAAAGGTCTTCCCAATAAATCTGACGAATCCAAAAAATTACAGGCTCTTGTTAAAGACTTCCAAAACAAGACCAAAGCCTTTGTTAGCGCTATGGAAAACGCCGAAGACAACAAAGCACCATTCCCAGTCTTTTCAGCTTTCATCGGTTCCTACAATGACTTAATGGCCTATTTTGCAACACTAACAGAAAGAACAAACACCGAAGTCATCAGCGCTAAACAAGAAACCGAAGATCTCATTAAAGACATCGATCTTAGTTTTTGGGGCTCTATTTTCATTGCGATGATTATTTCTATCGGCTTAAGCTATTTCATCTCAAATAATATTGTGCGTGGTATTTTAGGTGTTCGTAATGCTGCACAGAATATGGCACAAGGTTACCTAAACAAACCAGTTCAGGTTTCTGGCAGCGACGAAATTGCCGAGCTTGGTAACGCGATTAACACATCAACCACAAACTTGCGTAATGTCATCGCTAACGTGTTGAGCTCAGTAGATAAGGTCAATGAAAACAGTCAAGAAGTCCTAAAAGTAAACCAAGAAGTCGGTGAGTTCTCGTTGAATATTATGGACAACACCAGTCAAGTCGTCGTCGCGCTGGATCAAATGTCCGCTAATAACCGTACCATTGCCGATAACACCCAACAGTCCGCGGAGGCCGCTAACGACATTCGCACGGTAGCACAAAGTAGTTTAACCACCGCCAATAGCACCTTAGACGCGATTAATCAGCTGGTTTCCTCCTTAAAAGAAACCGGCGATGTGGTCACCCAGCTCCGTCAAGAAACAAGTAATATAGAGACGATCCTAGATGTCATCCGTGCTATTGCTGAACAGACCAACCTTCTTGCCCTAAACGCGGCTATTGAAGCTGCTCGAGCAGGCGAGCAAGGTCGAGGTTTTGCGGTTGTGGCTGATGAAGTACGAACACTAGCGCAACGTTCACAAGACAGTGTGAATGAAATCGAAACATTATTGGCACAACTTAGCTCCGCCAGCGGACAAGCTGTTAATCGCATGGAAGTCAGCTTAAAACTGGTGGACTCGTCTAGAGAGCAGGTCGAAAAAACCAATGAGCTCACCGGCAATATTCTCTCTGGCATTGAACGCGTGTCGGAACAAGCACAGCACGTCGCTCAATCTATAGAAGAACAAACGGAAGTATCAGAAGACATCACTAAGAAAATGCACATGGTGCAAAGCTTAACAAAAGAGAGTGCCGAAATGGCCAAACGCTCGGGCTTAAACATGGCGCAAAGTAGCGTAGATGTGCAGCAACAATTAAGCTTTTTTAAACTTTAAAACACACCAGAAGTTTTTAAAAACACCTAGCCGCTATGAAGCGGTTAGGGTGTCAAAAGACATCAGACTTATACTTTTCTATTGTAAGTAGCATCATAAAAAACGACATACCTCATTAAGAAACCTACACTTTTTTACAGAATCCTCAACTCGCCTATGAGATGATATTGGCTAATAAATAAACGCCTACAGAGTATCAATGACACCTGCTATTTTATATTTTTCATCTCAACAAGCATCATGGAGAGTACAATTAGACACTCTTTTATCTGCTTATGGGCAATCAATTGAATGGCAAGCAGTACAAAACATCAACCAATCACCTGCTTTGTCTATTGTTCTACTTGAAGAAAACGGCATCAGCGAACAAGACTGGCCATTTTTACCCTCAAGAAAAACCATCGTTATTGTCGACTCATGGAGTTTAAAAAGCAGCGTCCAATGGATTAAGCGTGGGGCGGCAAACTGTTTTGCACGTGATGATGAGCGTCTGGCTGCTTGGCTAGTATCAGAGCTTTCGCAATTTTCAATACACAGAGCACCAAAGGCAGAAGATGATATTTTACAAGTCATCATAGATGCGATACCTGCACCGATCTTTTTCAAAGACAAACTGCATATTTATCAAGGCTGTAATACGGCTTTTTGCCAATCGCTTGGTGTTCCTCGTGAAAAAGTCATTGGTTATTCTGTCTATGATGTTGCACCAAAACACCTCGCAGACACTTACTACAAAGCGGATACCCAACTACTCAATCAAGGCGGAGCGCAACGTTATGAAGCGGATGTGCAATTTTCAGATGGTTCTATCCATGAAATAGAGTTCAATAAAGCCGTCTTTAAAAAATCAAACGGCGAAGCATTGGGGTTAGTGGGTGTCATGCTGGATATAACAGAGCGCAATCAATTGATGCGTAAGTTAGATAAAACCTCTCGAACCGACCCTCTTACAGGAATATCAAACCTTAGAGAATTCAACCTTATCATCCATGATGAACTAAACCAGCAAAAGCAGTTTGAAAAAAGACTTTGCTTAATGACTCTTGATATCGACTTCTTCAAAAAAATTAACGATAAATTTGGTCATAGCGGCGGCGATCAAGCGCTTCAACTTATTGCAGAGTGGTTACAAAAGAAGCTGAGATCAACAGACACTTTATTTCGTGTTGGAGGCGAAGAATTCTATATTTTAATGCGAGATATCGACATAGAAAATGCTTTTAAAATAGCAGAACGCCTCTGTAAAGGCATGGCAACTCATACCTTTTTAATCAACCAACAATCCGTTCACATCACATTATCCGCAGGCGTTATTGAACTTTCACCCTCAACAGATTTAGAAACCGCCCTAGATATGGTAGATAAAGCCTTATATGAAGCCAAATCAGATGGACGAAACTGTGTCTGCCCTGTCTATCAATAACAAAAAACTATCTTAAAAAAAATTATTAAAAGTCATTCTCAAAAAGGAACAATTTCCATTACCGTCTGTCTATAGCTGATATAAAATTTTGTAATGCCAATTTTCAACTATAAATAGGAAGCAGTAATGAAGCGTCAAACAATAAAAACCTCACTCTTCACCCTAACAAGTACAGCGGCTTTAATGACCTTCGGCAGCGCATCTGTGCATGCCAGTGGAGAAATTAACGTCTATTCCGCTCGCAGCGAAGCCCTCATTAAACCTTTGCTAGACATCTATGCCAAAGAAAACAATGTCAAAGTTAACCTCATTACAGGTAAAGCCGATGCGCTATTAAACCGTCTGAAATCAGAAGGTGACGCAAGTCCGGCCGATGTATTTATCACAGTGGATGCTGGGCGTTTGTATCGAGCCAAAGAGGCTGGCGTTCTGCAACCCTTTGAAACAAAACATCTAAACAAGGTGATTCCTGAGCATTTAAAAGATCGCGATGGATACTGGTACGGCCTTTCTCAGCGCGCACGTGTGATTCTATATAATCCAGAAACGGTATCCGCGTCTGATTTATCAACTTACGAAGACTTAGCCGATCCTAAATGGAAAGGTAAAATTTGCATCCGTTCATCTAGCAACATTTATAACCAATCTTTGGTTGCTTCCATGATAGAGGCCGATGGCGAAAAACAAACGCTAGAATGGATCAAAGGCTTAGTTGCCAACTTTGCACGTCCACCAGCTGGCGGGGATACCGATCAGATAAAAGCCGCCGCAGCAGGAGTTTGTGATATTGCGGTGGCAAACACCTATTATTTTGGTCGTTTAGGTTTAAGTAACAAAGCAAGTGACCGTGCGGTTTTTGACAAGCTAAAAATGTTCTGGCCGAACCAAGCAGACAATGAGCGTGGCGCTCACGTCAATGTCAGTGGTATTGGCATAACTGCATCGGCCAACAACAAAGACAATGCCAAACAACTGATCGACTTTTTAACCAGTCAGCAAAGCCAAGAATGGTACGCAAAAGTAAACAACGAATACCCTGTGATCGACGGTGTGGCGCCACCAAAAAGCTTAGCGACATTTGGTGAGTTCAAAGCCGATAAAGTGTCTTTGAGCGTATTAGGTGAAAACAACCGCCAAGCGGTTAAATTAATGGACCAAGGTGGTTGGAAGTAAATCAAGCTTTCCACACGCTGTAAAAAAAAGAGAAGAGGCGCTACGGCGCCTCTTCTTACATCAAACTACAAAATGCTTTATCAGCAGATTATGCACACTTTATATTCACTAACGATTAAGTATCCTTTCAAACTGCAGACTCAATTGATTTAGCTCATCCCGCCATTGCTTTTGCTTAGCAGGCTTTTGACGCTTAGCTTTACGAGCGAGATCCTCTGCCAACAATTTTTCCAGCTCACATATACGTTCCAATATTTGTTCCTCATCCGCCATGGTTTCTATCTTTATCGACTCACCTTGGAATACATTAGATTGAATGGTTTCTTGCTGTTTGTCTCTGGATGCACAGCTCAGTTCACCACCCTGAGAGGCGAAATAGACATCACTATCGTGCAGTTCAACCAGCTGGCCATCGCGAATCCACCAAAAACGCGTCGCTATATTTTGAATAAAGCGTTGGTCATGAGAGGTAAACAACAAGGACACACCCTCTTGCGTTAGATCGGACTCCAACTCTTCCTTACCTTGTAAATCAATGTGGTTGGTCGGCTCATCCATGATCAGCAAGTTCGGTTGATCTAGCAGAAACGTTAGCAACAAAATACGCGCCCTTTCGCCACCACTGAGCACATTGACACGTCGGCCATGATCAAGATAGGGAAAGCCCCACTGGATCAAGACTCGGCGAATTTCTTCTTGGCTGGCACTGCAGTTTTGCCGAATCCAATCGGCTATGCCTAGTTCAACATTGAACTGCTCTAGTTCTTGGTCGAAATAGCCAATACGCACATTGGGGTTAAATCGAGTTGCACTCTGCTCACTAACACCTCGTTGATACACGGCCATCAAGTGCTCAATACAGCTGGATTTACCACTGCCATTCGTCCCCAACAAAGCAACACGATCACCAGGACGAAAGTTCAAATCGGCAATGCGAAATAGTGGGCGTCCATCAGGGCTGGCAATCGTTTCATTTTCAAAAACAAAGACTTGCTTGGTTTTTAAAAACTCACTGTCAACCTTCAACGACAAGCCTGAGCCTCGGCTCACGAAGGTTTTATTGATTTCCAGTTTATCGATACGCTTTTCCATCGATTTGGCTTTGCGTGCTAAATCTTCGTTATCATAGACTTGGCCCCAAGTGGCTAGTCGCTTGGCACTGCTCTTTAATTTATCGATCTCCTTTTCTTCCGCTTCCCGTGTTTTTCGGGCCGCTTCATCCTGATCAGCCAATGCATCTTTCGCTTGTGAGTAAGGAAGGTGAAAGGCATAACAGCGCTCATCACGTAACCATAAGGTCCGTTGTGTCACCGAGTCCAATAGATCACGATCATGGGAGATCATCAAAAATGACGGCACATCCGGTAAGCTCAAGTAACGTTTTAAGAAATACATGGCTTTACCGTCCATATGATTGCCCGGTTCATCAAGCAACAATAATTCAGGTTCTTGTATGACGGCTCTAGCGAATAACACGAGGTTTTTCTGGCCACCGCTAAGGGTATTTAAGGGGCGTTGCACAATGACATCATCAAAACCAAGCTGTTGCAGCAAGGTGTCCACTTGATAACCGCGAATGACTTGTTCCTCTATAGGAATAGTATCCAGCACAGCTTGATGGGCTGAAATTACTTCTAACTCAGGAGCTAAAAATTGCTCAACCAACCCAATTCTAAGCCCACGTTGCCGATGTAACTGACCACTATCAAAAGAGAGTTCCCCAAGAAGGAGTTTTAATAAAGTAGATTTTCCGCAACCATTATGGCCAACAAGACCAATACGATCACCAGATTCAATAGAAAAAGATAAAGACTCAAACAGATGTTTACTACCCGCTTGAAAAGATAATTCAATAACAGAAATTAAAGACATAAGTCACCTATGCGCAAAATATCAAAAAGATATGCACAGATGAGCACTGACAATGTTTAGAAATGAGGTATCAGCGAAATCTGTGCGTTAACAACAAATTTGCGCTGAGCGTGAATCACCAAGATGAAATGCGAAATCTAATTCACATTGATATGCAATTTCTTGCATCGGTAGCCTCCTTTGTTAGGTTGATTGGATTTAAAAGTATACGTCTGAAAGTCAAAATATCAATGACATAAAGATATTTAAAACCTCATCCCCCCTCTTCTTCCATCAAATTCCAAAAGGCTTCAACCAGCGGGTTTTTCAGCCCCTTCTTCAGTGCAAACAAGCCAATATCGTACGGTTCCAACTCAGGCTGCACATCTAACACTTTAATTCGGTCTACTAACGGACTGTTATCCAGGACAATTTTTGGCACTACGCCAATCCCAAAGCCCAAACTCACCATGCTCACAATCGCCTCGTTACCGGTCACTTGGGCGTAAATTCGTGGCGCAATGTCATGCTGGCGAAACCATTCATCAACACGCGTTCGAGACACACCACTTTCCGATAAAATCATCGGGATATTTGCCCACTCCTCTGGGCTGGTCGGTGTGACAGTTGGAACATTGGGTACTTGCTGTTCGAGGGGAGCAATAAACAATAAAGGAGAAATCGCAATGGGTTTAAATTCGAGGCCACGAGGCAAATGACTGGGACGCGCCGCAATGGTGATGTCTTCTTTGCCATCCAAAATATGCGCAATAGCGTGCTCAGGGTCACCCGTTCGCAACTTTATTTCTATGGCTGGGTAAGCAATTCGAAAGTGTCGAAGCAGTTCGTATAAAAAGCTGTAACTCGCTGTGACCGATCCATAAAGACTAATCTCACCACTAAGTTGATCGGAATTATCCGTCAGTTCATGACGTATCAAGCTCCATTGTCGGCTGGTATCACGGGCGTATTTAAGAAATTTTTGCCCTTCCTGAGTCAACACCACCGTGCGATTATCGCGATTAAACAACGCAACACCAAGCTCTTCTTCCAAGTGTCGAATATTGCGTGACAAAGCCGAAATACTAATATGACATTCATCACTCGCCCGGCCAAAGTTAAGCGTTTCCGATAACACCAGAAACTGCTTGATGGTTTTAATATTCATAACACAAGTCACCCAGATGCATTTCGTATCATCATAAAACATGTTTGCAAAAAATGGGACGTTATGTTGAAAATGTATCAAAAAAAACCACTCTGTTTAAAGTGGCCTTCGCATTTCTTCAAAAAAATTATCGATGCTTTGTATAACTTAAAACTAGCCCTTCAGTTTCTACCAGACACGCCCTCTCGCTGAAACCGCTACTTTCTTAAATGTTCCATCAGAGCTTTGCAAATGAATATAATCAAATAGATTACTAACCACACAGGAATGGTTAGGTATTATATGTAATTGATCCCCTATTTTTGGACGTGCTTCACACTCTGAAAAATCAATACAACCATGCTCTTCACTTAAAGCGTAAATATTCGCCTTAGGATATTTCTCGACATAACCGTACCCGTTTAAGCCTAATAAATCTGAACTTAACGATTTTGAACCCGCATCCACAATAACTCTATCTTGCGTAGGAGTACTAACGACTGTCGTTAAAATTTTCAACGCACAATCATCAAAAGTACAGGTGTTATTGTGTACTAAAGAACGGTCATTATAGATATAGGTTCCAACACGATATTCCGTCGCCTCAGTGAAAACACTCGCATTATACAAACCCGGTGTACCGCCAGTACTAATGACTTCTGGAGTAAGACCAACGTCTTCGCAAAGTTTTTTTGCATTCCCCAGCCATTCATTTGCTGTTTCAGATTTTTTAGGATGGGGATAAGTTAATAAACCAACAAAACGAGTCGCATTAGAGGAGTCAATATATTGGGCTAATTTCTGAGCGTCAACTGGGCTCTGTACACCACAACGACCAGCTCCCGTATCACATTCGACTAATATACGAATTTCGCTATTCGCTTGTGTGAAAACAGAAGATAACTGACTGACAACTTCTTCACTGTCGGCCACTACCGTAAGAGAAACTCTCTGCGCCAGTGCAACGAGTCGAGAAAGCTTTTCAGTACCAAGAATATTAAAAGTAATTAATATGTCTTTGATTCCTGCATCGGCAAAGATTTCGGCCTCTGATATTTTCTGACAATTGATTCCCACAGCGCCTGCTTTTAATTGTCGAACCGCAAATTCAGGGATTTTATGTGTTTTGATGTGTGGACGTAACGTCAAATTATGCTCATTACAATACTGCTGAAAACGTGAAATATTACGTTCAACAATAACGTCGTCTACAATAATGCAAGGTGTCTCTAATTGATTAATATTATTAAATATCATGGGGATTCTCCACTATAGGCCATATTGGGCGTATAAGCTTTTTGTACTTATTGGTTTTTGGATCACTTGGATAAGGTGCGCCACAATCAATATAAACAATGGTATCTGTGATTTTCGAAAAAGCACCGTAAAAATGATTAGTCGACTTAACAATCAGCATGCTTTTGGAAAGTGGATCAATGCCCATATTCGAAAATAAATCCGGAGAAAAAGCCTGGGCTCGATTGGAGTTTAAAATCACTTCAATACCATTTAATTCAATACAAACGGCGTCGCCTAATGGAACCATACTATCGCCGAAACTCTGCATTGCTTTTCTAACGGTGCGCTTTACTTTTACTAAGGCGTCCACAGGGCCTCCTGCGGTATTACATGACTTACCACCAAAACGCAGAGTTAGGTTTGCACCTTCTCCTGCTGCTAAGCAAAAGCGTACTGCTACGGGATCCCAAATAGAGCCAATAGCAGCATTGTCGACACCAAGTGCTAATAATTTTTTAAGTAGAATGGTTGAGTCCCCTGCCACACCACCACCTGGGTTATCCCAAACGTCCGCAACCACAACAGGCTTGCTATGACTTGCCATAGCCTCTCGTAAACCTTCATCTGGATTAAAAAAACGAGGCCGTGTTTTTCCTCTAAATGAAAAGAGTTCCATACCCAACTCAGCGGCTAATTTACTTCCCAGCACAGCCTGATCATCCGTTACAACAATCATTTGAGTGCCCATTTCAGGAACATCACCCGCCATAAAGCCATGAATAGCAGATATTGATAAAACCCCGCCTTGCTTCTCAAGGCTGATCATCTTATCCACAAAGCTACGCATTGGTTCAATACTCGTTGGTAAAACCTCAATCATTCGGCAATCAAAGGTAGAAATAACTGGTCGAATTTCACCTCGCATAGCTTGAATAGTAAGATCAACGACCTCTTCAGCACGTTCAACAAAATCCGTATGGGGAAATTCCTTGAATGCCACTAAGATATCGGCATTTTTTACTCTCTTTGCAGTAAGGTGACTATGTGGATCCAGCTCAGCAGAAACAACTACATTAGGACCTACAATTTGACGAATATTTGAAAGTAAATCGCCCTCACAATCATCGTACCCTTGAGCCACCATGGCTCCATGTAACCCGAGTATCACACCATCAACCGGCATGGCCTCTTTAAGCTGTTGCAAAACTTCATCACGAAGTCCTTCGTAAGTATTTCTGTTAACTAGACCTGCAGGTTCAGCCCAGGTTGCTGTGCCTTCAACTAATTCCCAACCCAATTTAGGTATTTTCTGACGACATACAATATGCGTTGCACTGCATAGAGTCGGAGTATCGGGGTGCTCTCCAGGCAAAGCATAAAAGGATTCCTTAAATGAACTAATATCAGTTGGAATAGGTGAAAATGTGTTTGTTTCCGTTGCAATGGAAGCGACAAATACTTTCATAATGATTCTTCTTTTGACCTAAGGCGCTCAGCAAATAAAAAATTCAGTACAGAAGTAGCGTTGAAACCACCTTATTTTGTATAAAAATGAACAAAAGGATTTCAACGCTATTTAGAAAGGTTATTAATTTAAGTACTGCTTATTGTTAGCCTCATCGACAGATGCTCTAAATTTATTCAATAGCTCAGTCCCTTTATCTCCAAGTTGATTCTGCACTAAGTCGATGATGACTGGCTGAGTTGCCTTCTTGAAGAGTTCTCGCTCTTCAGGCGTAATAGAGTTAATTTGCATTTTGTCACTCAAACCAGCAATACCACGATCATCTGACGCTTCAATAATACGAGCAAGCCCTCGGCTAGCAACGATGCCAGAGTAAGTAGCTGATCGAATGATTTTTTGCTCTTCAGCAGTTAGGCCATCAAAAAAGTCCTTATTCATCATGAATGTATAAGGAGCAAATAAATGATTAGTCAAAGTAAGATACTTTTGTACTTCATAGAATTTAGAGAACGATACTGTTGGGATTGGATTCATCTGACCATCAATAACACCAGTTTGAAGCCCTGAATAAACTTCTCCCCAAGCCAAAGGATAAGCTTCACCACCTAATGCTTGAATTATTTTTTGATGCGAAGGTAAGGTCATAGTACGAATACGCACTCCTTTAAAGTCATCCAATGTATTAATAGGATGAACTGAGTTGGTGATTGAAAAGAAGCCACCAGTGTCAGGAAAACCTAATACCTCAACCCCCCCAACAGTATCATTGATATCTTTAGCTAGAGTCTTACCAAACTCTCCATCAAAAACATCATACGTTGCAGCATTATTATCAAAAGCAAAAGCAAGATCGAGAACACCAATACGAGGATAATAAGAAGACAGTGCACCAGTAGAAGTAAGAGTGGCCTGCAAGATATTGTCTTTAACTTGCTGCACATGCTCTTTTGCGCTACCTAGTTGATTATTAGGAAAAATTTCTACTTTAATTTCTCCATTTGTCGCTGACTCAACAATATTTTTAAACACACCAGCGAAAGCTTGAGCAGGGTTATCCATTATATCCGCTTTGTTATCATGCCCAAAACGAATGGTTTTTTCAGCTTGCGCAGTCATTGGCAAAGCCGCCATCATAAAAGCACACACTGTTGTGAATCCGAATGATTTCAAAAAGGTATTTTTCATTGTATTTCTCCGTAGTGATTAATGTTGTTTTCTATTTGGTTATTACTAAAAACCTAATAACCGAGGAATGAATAATGCTAGCGTTGGGGAAAAAGCGAACACTAATAAAATCGCGAGTTCACCAATCAAAAATGGCCATAGATCTATAGCTATTTTTTCCATCTTTTCACCTGTCACTGAGGACAAAACAAAAAGACATGCCCCCACAGGTGGAGTCATAAGAGAAATGTTGAGTGCCAATACAAAAACAATCCCTGCATGCAAAGGATTCATACCGATACTTTGTGTAAGAGGTACCAGTATCGGAGCTAGAATAATCAACATCGCAGTGATATCCATCAAGGTGCCAATGATTAGCAGCAAAGCAATTATCAATAGCAAAATAATATTTGGGTTAGAGGACACACTTAGAACTGCACTGGCAATAGTTTGAGGAATATGCATAAAGCTCAACCACCAACCAAGTATCGATGCCGCGGCAATAATTAAGAAAATAACACCGGTGATTCTTCCTGTTCTGATCAACATATGCATCAAATCACTGAAGCTAATACAGCGATAAACAACCACACCAATAAATAATGCATAAGCAACGGCAATAGACGCCGCTTCTGTTGGAGTCACTACACCAAAAAGGATGCCACCCAACACAATAAGCGGCATAATTAAGGCTAAAATAGAGGATTGAAACGCAGTAAATATTACTTTCAAGCTTGCTCGACGCTCGCTTTTAGGTAAGTTTTTTCGTTTACCAAGTGTGCTGATGATTGCCATACAAACAACACAAATTAACAATCCTGGAAGGATCCCGGTCGCAAAAAGACCACCAATAGATACCCCCATTAACGAACCATACACAACCATAAGACCTGAAGGCGGGATGGTTGGCCCAATGATAGAACCTGCCGCGGTGACAGCACAGGCAAAAGGCCTGCTATACCCTTCTTTAACCATAGCGGGAACTAGAGTTCGTCCAAAAGCAGCGGCATCGGCGGTAGCGGCTCCAGTAATACCAGAGAAGAAAACGGAAGAAAGCATATTCGTATGTGCTAACCCTCCTCTAAAATGTCCCACCAGTACTTGTGCAAACAGTACCAATCGATTAGTAATTCCCGTGTGGTTCATTATCTCACCCGCTAAAATGAAAAATGGCATCGCGAGAAAAGGAAAAATGTTCAGACCATTAAAAACCTTACTAGGTGCTAGAGCGATAAAATGCATTCCACCAACGTCAGCCAGCCCGACAATTCCAGCTACAGCCATGACAATGCCCACAGGCAACCCTAAAATTAACAAACCAAAAAATACAAAAAAAACAATCATATATCAGTACCTCCAAGAGCATCATCATTGGTGTATAAACGGCCGAAGTCTCGAATCAGTGCGAATAAGGTTTGTACAGCAGAAAGCCCAAAAGTAACGGGTATGACGGCATAAGGAATAAACATGGACATACCGAAAACCATTGAGGCTTGCTGTAGGCCCTTTTCAGCAAAAGTGGCACCAGTGAAAGCAATGAGAGTAAATAAGATAAATGCGACTAAATCCAAAATCACATTAACAATACGTAGGACTCTTGTGGATAAACGATTTTGCAATATAGCTAGGCCGATATGCTCACGTCGATAGCAGCAGCAAGGAACTGCTAACAATATTCCCCAAATCATGATGTAACGGGCCAGTTCTTCTGTCCATGGAATTTGCCAGTGAAATAAATATCTAGCCACCACACCAAGCCAAACATCAAGAATCAAAATTAAAATTAATAAGCCTACAACACGCTCATTTAACCAATTAATTCTATTACCAATATTTTCAACACTGTTTTGCATAACAGATAAAAAAAATACTTTATCTGACTGGGTATTATTTACTGTTGTGTCTTTGGAATTCTTATTGAGCATATTTTTAAGACCATGTTTAGAATTAAAAAAATTACTGAAGATAAAAACATCGCTATTTTCAAAAAATAACGACGTTATCTACAGAGGCCAATCTATTTTCTAAAAGCAATTAAAAAGCTATTTTTGTGAAAATTTATTTCACAATACCCCTCGATTATGATCAAATATCCACCACGGTCAACAATTATTGCCGTTTTTAAGAAAATTATTTTCACAAAGTGAGGTTTTTTATGCCAATTACTCGATACGGTTTTGATAAAAAAGGGGCCGGCGGGCAAAATCTGCCTTTTGCTCGCGCAGTAGAAGCGGGTGGTTTTTTGTTCGTTTCTGGGCAGGTGCCAATGCAAGATGGTGAAATTATCGAAGGGGGAATTGTTGCTCAAACCCATAAAACTATGCAAAACGTGATCGCGATTCTTGAAGAAGCTGGCTACAGTTTAAAAGACGCCGTTCGTGTTGGTGTCTGGTTAGACGATCCACGCGACTTCTGGAGCTTTAATGGCGTTTATAAAGAATATTTCGGTGAAGCGCCACCGGCTCGCGCCTGTGTACAATCTCGTATTATGGTGGATTGCAAAGTAGAAATTGAAGTCACTGCGTATAAAGATCCATCTTAAAACATTAGGCTTTTGTAATAGAAACGTCTAAAACCTAATCAGTCACTTTATATGAGAAAACAGCTTATAAAGTGACTATTCCACTAAATTTCCACCTACCTAAAGCAACAGCCATGGTAAACAAGGTAATAGTGACAATGTCATTTTATGCTACTATAACGTCGTTATATATAACCTAAACGTACTAATTAAGTGGTGCATAAACCTCATGGTTACCTCTCAGGATATTATTTCAAAAATGAAGGAAATTAGTGGCTCGCTCAGTCGTTCAGAGCAGCTATTAGTAAAGGTAATTCTCGATGACGTGGACTTCGCAATACACGCAACAACCAGCCAGATAGCTGAAAAATCTGGGGTTAGCTCACCGACAATCACTCGATTTTGTCGATCACTTGGGCTTCAGGGCTTAAGGGATTTAAAAGTAAAACTAGCCAGTTCGCTTTCTGTTGGTAATCGTTATTTAAGCCAAAAAATTGAGCCTCAAAACATCAGTGAAGTCGCTACTAATGTTGTAGGCGATGCTCAAAAAGCATTACATCAATTGCATTCAAATCTTGATTATATCGCGCTTGATAATGCAGTAAGCCACATAGTACGAGCCAACAGAGTGGTTATTTTTGGGGGAGGTGGTGGGGCGAGTATTGTCGCACAGGATGCAGAATATCGTTTTTTTAGACTGGACGTACATGCCAATGCATGTAACGACTCTCAGTTACAACGAATGATCGCGGCAACGATGAAAGAAGAGGATGTGCTTATCGTAATCTCTACAAGCGGTCGAAATAACGAAATAATTGATAGTACTTTGGTCGCAAGACAATACCGTTCAACGGTGATAGCGATTACTCGACCGAACTCTCCTCTAGCAAAAGCTGCTAATATTGCTATTCCTGTAGATATTCCAGAAGGCAATGACATCTTCAAACCAACGTCATCACGTTATGCATTGCTTGCAGTCGTGGATATATTAGCCAATGAAATCGCAATTCAAAAAGGTCCTCAAACATCAGAAAATTTACGACGCATTAAGTTTCAACTTGTGACCGCTCGTGACGATGATGACAGCCAGCCTCTTGGCGACTAAATGCTTTTCAATTTTTTCATTTAACATGGCCAACTTCTTCACTCATAGTATCGAGATATAAATATTCGGTTATAAACAGAATGTTCATTTGCAAAAAATGGGACACTGTATTGCGAATATATCAATTTACGAAAACATTCTACTAAGATAGATTAAACCTACTCGCAGATTGCGGAAGATGTTTATTCGCAACTGTGTCACTCTTTTTTAATATCAGCATGTTGTCATGTGGATACTTTAATCACAAAAATTAGGATCAAAAAATGGCTAACTACTTCAATACCTTGCCGCTACGCGAGCAACTAGAGCAACTAGGCAAATGTCGTTTCATGGACAGCTCTGAATTTGCAGATGGCGTAGAAGCGCTTAAAGGCAAAAAAATGGTTGTTATCGGTTGTGGTGCACAAGGTCTTAACCAAGGCTTGAACCTACGCGATTCTGGCCTAGATGTTTCTTACGCTTTGCGCCCAGAAGCCATTGCTCAGAAGCGTCAATCTTGGAAAAACGCGACTGAAAACGGTTTTGTTGTTGGCACTTACGAAGAATTGATTCCAACAGCTGACGTTGTATTGAACCTTACTCCAGATAAGCAACACACACCTGTTGTTAAAGCGGTTATGCCTCTTATGAAGCAAGGCGCTTGTCTATCTTACTCTCACGGTTTCAACATCGTAGAAGAAGGCATGCAAATCCGTGAAGATTTGACTGTTATCATGGTTGCTCCTAAGTGCCCAGGTTCTGAAGTTCGCGCTGAATACGTTCGTGGTTTCGGTGTTCCTACTTTGATCGCTGTTCACGAAGACAACGATCCTAAAGGTGAAGGTCTTGCTCTAGCAAAAGCTTACGCGGTTGGTACTGGCGGTCATAAAGCAGGCGTTTTGATGTCTTCTTTCATCGCAGAAGTAAAATCTGACCTTATGGGTGAGCAAACTATCCTTTGTGGTATGTTGCAAACAGGTTCTATCCTTTGCTTCGACAAAATGGTTGAAGAAGGCATCGACGCTGGCTACGCATCTCGCTTGATCCAATACGGTTGGGAAACCATCACTGAAGCCTTGAAATACGGCGGCGTGACTAACATGCTAGATCGTCTTTCTAACCCAGCTAAGATCAAAGCATTCGATCTTTCTGAAGAGCTAAAAGTGATCATGCGCCCTCTATACAACAAGCACCAAGATGACATCATCAACGGTACTTTCTCTCGCGTGATGATGGAAGACTGGGCGAACGATGACAAAAACTTGCTTCAGTGGCGTGCAGACACAGCAGAAACGAACTTCGAGAAAACACCGGCTGGCGATGTTGAAATTTCTGAACAAGAATTCTTCGACAACGGTATCTTGATGGTAGCTATGGTTAAAGCCGGTGTTGAGCTAGCATTCGAAACGATGACTGCAGCTGGCATCATCGCTGAATCCGCTTACTACGAGTCTCTACACGAAACTCCGCTCATCGCGAACACAATCGCTCGTAAGAAATTGTACGAAATGAACGCGACAATCTCTGATACAGCAGAATACGGTTGCTACCTATACAACCACGCTTGTGTTCCACTATTGGCTGACTTCATGAAAGACATCAAAACCGACGTTATCGGTAAAGGTCTTTCTGTAGAGGACAACGGCGTAGACAATGCTCGCTTGATCGAAGTTAATACAGCGCTTCGCTCTCACCCTGTAGAAGCTGTTGGCGCAGTACTTCGTGGTCACATGGCAGACATGAAAAAAATCGTTTAAGACGATTACTGCGCTCACTGGGGCGGTGTTAAAAATTGACTCGAAATGCTCATGTATTCCAATACACTGCGCTTTCTCGTCTATTTTTGCCTAGCCCTAGTATCGCTCGCGACATCGTCTCTGTAGAAAAGCCGAGTGACTCCTAGAGTTACTCGGCTTTTTTGTCACGTTACTTTTAGCTTTTAGTCTTTGAAAAGGAATCTCTCATGGATACTGCCATCCGTTTAGTCGATCTGAGCGTTAATTTTGATGAGCGCTTTCATCTGAATAATATTAACTGGACGATTGAATCAAACCAGCATTGGGTCATTACTGGCACAAACGGTGCGGGCAAATCGGCCTTGGCGGCTGTGCTGGCAGGCGTGGGGGACATTGAAAATGGCACAATCACTGGCCTGCCAAACAATGTGGGATTGGTATCTTTTGAGGCCCAAGCGGAGCTGATTGCCAAAGAGCTGAAAAAAGACGATGCCGACATCATGGACGTGATTTCCCTCGGCACGCCTGTACATGAAATGATTTTTGACAACTGCCAAGACCCAGAGCTTGCCCATGCCTTGGTAGAAAAGTTCGGTTTAAGCCAATTGCTTGACCGTGCCTTTCGTAAACTTTCCACAGGTGAAACGCGCAAAGTCATGCTGATTCGCGCCCTATCGAGCAAACCGGACTTATTAATCCTCGATGAACCGTTTGATGGTTTAGACGCTGACACTCTAGCCATGTTGCAAGCGCATCTAGCTTCCATCATAGACACCACACCTATGATCTTAGTGCTTAACCGCTTTGATGAAATGCCGGCTTTTATCACTCATGTCGCCTATGTAGATAAAGGCGAACTGGCGCTAACAGTAGACAAACAAGACGAAAGCGCCTTTAACGAGCTGTATCAGTTACTGCATTTAAAAACCACAGACCTACAAGTGCCTGAGGCCGATCCAGCCAACACCTTGCCAGCACTCGATCCAAACCAACCGCTGGTCAGACTCAACCAAGCCACCATCAAATACGGTGATACCGTGATTGTTGATAAGCTAGATTGGACCATAGAACGCGGCCAACATTGGCAACTCAGCGGCCCCAATGGCAGTGGCAAAACCGGGGTTTTATCTTTGATCACCGGTGATCATCCGCAATGTTATACCAACGATATTTTTGTCTTTGGGTTCCAACGCGGCAACGGCGAAAGCATTTGGCAAATCAAACAATTTATCGGCTACGTTTCCACGGCACTGCAATGGGAATATCGCGTCAGCACCAGCTGTAAAAACGTCATTATTTCCGGCTTCTACGACAGCATCGGCATGTACAGCAAATCCACCGATAACCAGAAGAACATCGCCGACCAATGGCTTGCCCTGCTCGGCATGGCAGACCGCGCCGACCAGCCATTTAACAAGCTTTCCTACGGCGACCAGCGTTTGTTACTCATCGCCCGCGCCATGGTGAAACACCCACCATTATTGATCCTAGACGAGCCCTGCCTTGGATTAGACGACATGAACCGCCAGCTCGTCCTCGCTCTTATCGAGAAAATTTGTGAAGGCAAAGAAACCACCGTGCTCTACGTCAACCACCACGCGGAAGACCAGATCAAAGGGATAGAGAACTACTTGGGGTTGGAGAAGAATAACTAGCCCCTTGACGACTCCTCTCTGCAAAGGTAAAAATAGAGATATGAAAAACGTATCCCTTACTCAACAACGAATTATTATCATCATTCCTAGGAGTGGTGGGTTCGTTGTTGAGTAAATAAAGCAAACCCGCCCAAGAGGCGGGTTTCTTTTTTCGGCTTCTTGGGTTTTAACAGGAAGCCGATATGAGTACTCAAGACTCCCCTTCGCATTTAGCCCCCGAGGCGAATAACCCCTCTGCATCCGAGCGTTTTTCGTTCGTGGATACTGAACAGGCTGTGCTGACATTTTGGCAGGACAAACAGATTTTTAAGCGTTCCCTTGCCGAGTCAAAACATAAACCTGACTATGTGTTTTACGATGGACCGCCGTTTGCAACGGGGTTGCCCCATCATGGTCATCTGGTGGCATCAACCATCAAAGACATCATCCCGCGTTACTTTACGATGAAAGGATTCCATGTAGAGCGACGTTTTGGTTGGGATTGTCATGGTTTGCCCATCGAGCATGAAATCGATAAGTCTCTTGGTATGTCCGCCAAAGAAGCGGTTGAATCGCTGGGTATCGCTCGTTACAACGCGGAATGCCGTGGCATTGTTCAGCGTTATGCCAGCGAGTGGGAAAAGACCATCACGCGCCTTGGCCGCTGGGTAGATTTTGACAACGATTATCGCACCATGGAGCCTTGGTACATGGAATCCGTTTGGTGGGTCTTTAAACAATTGTGGGACAAAGGACTCGTCTACCAAGGAGACAAGGTTATCGCCTACTCCACTGAGCTGGAAACCGTATTATCCAACTTTGAAGCCAGTTCTAACTACAAGGACGTTCAAGACCCTGCGGTCACAGTGTTGTTTAAACTCGTAGAGGAAGACGCCTATTTTGCCGCTTGGACAACCACACCTTGGACACTGCCTTCAAACCTTGCCCTGTGTGTTGGCCCAGACATTCCTTATGTCAAAGTCCATGATAGCACTATCAACCAGACCCTTTGGCTCGCCGAGGCGCAACTAGAATCTGTGTGCAAAGGCCATGATGTAGAGGTGCTTGATAGAGTTGTGGGAGCCGACTTGAGTGGTAAACGCTATGAACCGCTTTTCCCCTATTTTAGCCACTTGAATGCGTCCGGCGCTTTCCAAGTATTTGCCGATGATTTTGTCTCGACTGGCAGTGGTACAGGCATTGTCCACATGGCCCCTGCCTTTGGTGAAGACGATAACCGCGTCTGCAAGGCCAATGGTCTACATGCCTCAGTTTGCCCTTTGGACAGCCGTGGCCGCTTCACCCATGAAGTGACTGACTTCAAGAACTTGTATGTGAAAGAGGCCGATAAAGCCATCATGCAAACATTAAAGGCGCGTGATCTTTTGTACCGTCAGGAAACCATCACCCATAGTTATCCTTTTTGCCCTCGCTCCGATACGCCCATCATCTACCGTTCTGTGCCCTCTTGGTACATCAAGGTAGAGCAAATGCGTGCCGAGCTACAAGCCAACAACGAACAGATCAATTGGGTACCAGAGCATATCCAACAAGGCCGAATGGGCAAATGGTTAGAAGGGGCGATCGATTGGTCGGTGTCGCGTAACCGCTATTGGGGCACTCCGCTGCCAATCTGGGTAAACGATACAACAGGAAAACATTTGTGCCTTGGCTCCATAGAAGAGTTAAAAAACTATACCGGCGTAACCGTCGACGATTTGCATCGTGATCATGTTGATGAGCTGACTTTCTCCCTTCCAGAGGAACCAGGCACTTATCGACGCATTGCGGAAGTATTCGATTGCTGGTTTGAGTCCGGTGCCATGCCTTATGCACAAGTGCACTACCCCTTTGAAAATAAAGCGCAATTTGAGCAAAACTTCCCAGCAGCGTTTATCGCAGAAGGAGTGGATCAAACACGAGGCTGGTTTTATACCTTACAAGTTCTCAGCCAATGTTTGTTCGGGCGACCAGCGTTTAAAAACGTTATCGTCAATGGCATCGTGATGGCGGAAGATGGCAAGAAGATGTCCAAACGCCTCAAAAACTACACGCCCCCAGACACTCTGATGGAGCATTACGGAGCGGATGCTTTGCGCCTCTATTTGATCAACTCTGGCTTGGTTAAAGCGGAAGAGCAGCGTTTTTCTGATGCAGGCGTACAAGACATGGTGCGTCAGGTGTTGTTGCCTTGGCTCAATGGTTTTCGCTTCTTCTCGACCTACGCCGAGATCGACCAATGGCAAGGCTCAGGATCGGACAAATTCTCTGATAACATCTTGGATCAGTGGATATTGTCTCGCCTGCAAACCCTAACCACTAAGGTCAATCAGGAGATGCAAGCCTACCATCTCTACAACGTGGTGCCTGCGCTATTTGAGTTTATCGAAGATCTCACCAATGGCTATATCCGTTTGAATCGAGCCCGCTTTTGGCAAAAAGAATTGAATGAAGACAAACAGCAGGCTTATCACACTTTGTACTCTTGTTTGGATACATTCAGCAGGTTAATGGCACCTTTTACGCCGTTTCTTGCGGAGCATTTATACCAAGAGCTGTTACCTTTTTCCGCTAACGAAAGACCAGAGTCAGTGCATTTATGCGACTACCCCACAGCAAATGCGGCGTTAAAAAACGAAGACTTAGAAGCCAGTGTCGCTCGTGTTCAGCACATCTTGGTAATGGGTCGTCAACTGCGTAACGATTTGAAAATCAAGCTAAAAACCCCGCTTAAATCGCTGACCGTATTGCATAAAGAGGCTCAGGTACTGAACGACATCGCTCGTTTGACGGATTACATTCAAACCGAGTTGAACATAAAAAACGTAATCTTTAGCCAACAAGAGAATGACTACATCGACTTCTACGCGAAAGCGAATTTCCCTGTTTTAGGCAAACGTCTTGGCAAGCAAATGAAATACTATGCAGCACGCATTGCGCAACTCAATGAGCAAGAGCTGGAGCACCTAGAAACCCACGGGCAAATCGAGGTGGATGGGCAAGTATTTAACCATGAGGAGATTCACGTTTATCGTCAAGCAAAAGTAGGCACACACACCACCTCCAACCGTTTTGTGTCGATCAGCATCGACCCAGAACTGACGGAAGAATTGGTGGCGGAAGGCGCCATGCGAGAAATGGTTAGCCACATACAGAAAATGCGTAAACAACAGGGCTACAAGGTCTTGGATCGTATCGACATTCGTATTGAAGCGAGTGACGTACTGACGCATTGGTGCCAACATCACCTTAATTACATCAAGGCAGAAACCTTAGCTAATACGCTGCGTTTTACCAAGGTATCTGAATCGGGCTCACGCTTGAGCACCGATTTAGGCGAGGTAAACGTCGTTGTTGAGCTAAGCAGTAAATAATAAAGCGAAAACATCGGTCTATTGGTTCCCTTTCTTACCAGTAGATCGATGAAGCCTGTTCCTTGGTAAGAAGTCAGTCTATCTAAGCAACCTCATTCGCAGATTCTTTCTAATCAAAACAAGGAGATAGAAAGTCATATATATTAGCGATAAGATACGCCCGTTTTTAACAATGAAACCGATAGGGAACAATGTGAACCATACTTTACGCTCGATAACACTTGCACTGGCTTGTGTCGCTAGTTTATCTGCTAACGCGGACCCAAAAACACCAGGTACTCATAAAGGCTATTCCACCATTGATATGACTACGGCGGGCATGCCAGCAGATGTGACGATGATTTCTGTTGCGGATATCCAGAAAGAATTGCAGGGAAAAGCCCCTTTTGCAGTGGGTTTTGATATCGATGATACCACCTTGTTTAGCACGCCAGTTTTTTACCGTGGTCAGCAAGAGTTCTCTCCAAATGGGTATTCTTACCTAACAAATCAAGACTTTTGGGATAAGGCAAACTGTGGTTGGGACGCATTCAGCATGCCCAAGAACATTGCTAAAGAGTTGATTGCCATGCACCAAGAACGAGGTGATCGCATTTATTTCATCACTGGTCGTACCGGTTCAGATTGTGATTTCACTACAGAATATTTGAAAAAAGCATTCAATATCAAAGAGATGCATGATGTTATTTTTGCGGGATCAAGCCGTACTGAATACACGAAAACTAAGTACATCAAAAATAATGACATTAAAATCTATTACGGCGATGCAGATGATGACATTATTTCTGCCCGTAACGCAGGTGCAGAAGGAATTCGTGTGATGCGCGCGGCTAACTCTAGCTACAAACCGATTCCCAAAAATGGCATCTATGGCGAACGAGTATTAAAAGACTCTCAATACTAAACATTAATCCTAATGTTAAAAAAGCTTAAAAGCCGCCATTCCTGTATGAGCGGCTTTTACTTTCTTATTGCCAAAGTAAACAGCAGGACCTATAAAACGGCGACTTTAGCCATCTTCACTGTTGTTACGCTCTTCCGGTAAATCAGAAAAGTACTGCACAAACTCCAGCTCTATGCCGGAAGGATCAATGAAATAAACATTTTTCCGATGAGGGTTTTCTCTTCCGCGGTGAGACTCTTGAAAACCGGCGTCTCTTAAACGGTGAATAACCGCTTCGACATTCTGGGTTTCATAAGCAAAATGCGCGACACCCAGTTGGTTACTCTTAATGTCTCGACTTTCTCCAGTGCCATTATCGTTGAAGGTAAGAAATTGATAATCATCGCCAAAGTGTACCCAATTACGCTGAACGCCGTACCAATCGGCCTGACCTTGGGCTCGAATACGCCAATGAGGAAAGGCCGCTTGGTAAAAAGCTAAGGTCGTTTCCATGTCCTGCACAACTAAATTTATGTGTTCCAGTTTCATACTTTTTCTCCCTAATAGTCCTAAGAAATGCCACTATAAAACCTCAACCTAAGCTGAGGTAAAGTGATTTCTTAGCCTTTTAGGAGAAAAGTTTGCTTCACTGGGCTACAACTAAATCTCCGTCATAGTTTGTTATGCGTCGCCTCGTAATGCTTAGGCCAAATCCATCAAGATGTCATCCGGTTGCTGACTTAATCGCTTTTTCTGCGGAAATCCGCCAATGGCTTGAGCAATCCAATCCGCTGCGTTTGGAATGATTTCTACCAATTGAGGAAGGTCATTCACACATAAAAACTTGATGGCAGGATCGGTCGCTTTACGCAATATCGCTAACGTATCAGTAAGAGGTTGTCCTTTCCCATATCCGCTAGAGATATGAAGATGGTCATCTACCGTGCAGAGTTTGGCTTCTTTATCCAAAATACAGGCGTGGTTATGCAATCCTTGAGGAAAAAACTGTTCTAAATTGCGGAATTTATACTGGATGTTCTTTACAAAGCTATCGGGGAAACGAGCAAAGAGTTCAGCCATTTTTGAACGTCGAAATGGATGGACTACATGAGCTGCGGAATACAGTTCTGACGCACAAAAGCCTAAGATTTTAGCGGCATTCACCTGCATAAAATAATGAAATTTAGCCGGATCAACACGAGCTTCACTGCCACTAATTCGCTTACTAAAATCAGCCCATCTGCCACGTAAAACAGGTGCTAGGCCATCAAACACATCGGTCGGTTTTAATGGTGCAGCCAAGAACACATCATCATTAAAGTAGATAAATCGCTCACTCAGCCCTTCTATTCGCCACAACATGCTTTCAATAGTCAAAGAATTAAAGGTGGGTAAGACATGCGTGAAGCCAGCGAAAATGTCTGCATGATAAGCCAGATGCACTTTAGCTCGAATGTTTTCTGAGAGGCTTGATAAATCGGGACCTTTGTCATCAACCACTATCCAGATTTTTCCTATCCATGGGGCATTATTTTCAATGGACTGGATGCAATACAAGATTTCATCGTTGCACATCCAACGGTGTGGGTTTACCGTGTTTTCATGCAGTGGCTGGGATTCCATTGCCATGTATTTTTGACGTTTCTGACGGTGTTTTATGGCATTTCCATCAACCCAAGTGATAACCACATCAATAGGATCAAGTTGATGGTTCTTTGTATTAGTTGACATCTATTGTCCGTATCTATTGATGATCTTATAGAGAATCTTATGGTGCTTTTCACTGATCACCGTGCACAACTAGTCCAAATCTATGCAAGTCTCTTTAACACTACTTATCTAGCGACACTTGGTACTTACGAAGAAGAGATTCTTCTTGTTCTCCCTTAATGGCTAGGCGTCCCTTATTCCAAATGTCAATCAAAGCTTGTCTTTGCCCTACTGGAATTTCCTTTGAGAAAATGGGCATTTCGACCAACCTTTTTTCCAACCCTGGACGCACAAGGATCAGCTCATTATTCAAATCCAACTGATTTAAAACATACTGCAGCACAAGTTCATTATCTGCGTATATATCCACTCGGTTTTCTTTTATCATCTGAAAAATACGATCAACAACATCATCATAACCTGCGATGACTTCAACAAACTCGGCGTTTTTTGGATCATCAAGATAATCTTGATAGTCAACACTCATTGAGCTGTAGTCCCAACCAGGACCGGTAGCAATCCGTCGACTCTTCAACGATTCAACCCCTGTATAACGCCATAGATCATCTCGCCTAACAACAAACGCACTGTCGTAAGCAAAGGTAGGCTCATCAGCATAAACAAAATCATTATCTGAGTTTTTTGAGTAGAGATATTCTGGCAGCATGTCACAAAGTCCATCTGATACCATGTCCAACCCTCTTGCGAGTGGCACTTCGTAGAACTCCAGACGATAACCTTTTGATACGTAGATATGTTCTATCATATCAATTACCACACCACGATCTGGAGCTTCTTTGGTTGGAAATATCGTCATAGGCGGCCATTGATCGTAACAGACTTTGAGTATACTGGCCTGACTTAGAGTCGACATAACCATGACCATAGTGAACATAAGAAAAGACAAGATTCTACAATGACTATTTTTCAACACGATCTCTCCCTTTATCTTTCGCTCCATACAGTTTTAAATCAGCACGTTTAAACAAATCATCAATTAATTTATCTTCTGGTTTGGATGATTCAATTCCAAGGCTGACGGTATAGGTAACACTCTTACCCTCAACGTCTAATACGGAATCACTAATGGCTTGACGTATTCTATCAGCCAGTTGAAAGGCATTATCTAACCCTGTATCGGGTAAAAAGATGGCAAATTCTTCGCCTCCGACTCGGCCAAGAAGATCTGATTGCCTCAAAAAGCTTTGCAGTGTTTGAGTGAAATGAATTAATACTTTATCTCCCACAAAATGACCATAAGTGTCATTAATTCGCTTGAAGTAATCTAAATCCATTAAAATAAAAGAGACGGTTGATTTCTGACGCTGAGATAGCTCCAACTGTTGCTGCGCGGAATCAAAAAAGCTACCTCGATTTAACACATCTGTGAGGGAGTCTCGGGTTGCTAGGTGCTTCAGCTTCTCATTGAGAACTTGCAGGTCTGCTGTTCGTTTTGCTACGGCCTCTTCTAGCCAATCTCGCTTAGCTTGCTCATCTTCCAGGAGCCGTTGCCTATCCGCCGACATAGTCCCCAGCATAGTATTCATATGCTCTTGAAGTTGGCTAAGTTCATTATTTTCAGTATTGGAAAGACGGATGCGTTTGCTGATATTTTGGCTTAGTTGCACTTCATTAACTTGTGACATCAACTCTCTTAATGGCGATGCTAAATATCGATCAAAGGCCCAAATGAACAACCAAAATAAAATCGTTAATTTGATAAAAGCGGTAATAGCAATCAAGGTAAAACCAAACCAAACTCGATCTAAAACAACACCTGAAGAGGAATAAAGTACCAGTGTGCCGAGCGGTATCCTTTTTTCATTTAACGTCCAACTTAACGTGGAGATGGACTCAAAAATAGAAATTGGGGCGGAATCTGAATCATAAAACCGTTTTGAAATGACAATGTGCGAATCTTGATCGAACACATCGACGCCTTCAATAATTGGCATTTGGATTAGCCCAGAAGTGAGCGCATCTAGCTGATTATGATTGTACTGCCATAAACTAGTCGATATCGGGCCTCGAACCGTAGCTTCCAATTGTTCTAGTTCACTAACAATTGCGGCCTGTGTTTTTAGATATTCACTTAAAAACTGCACGCTTGTGATGAGTAAAGTGACAACTAAGTAAATAGAAAAAATTACACGCATCATTTTTCGGGAGAGATTGTTTGGACGCAAAAACTTTACAAGCATTAAAAACAACCCTTTCCAATAAATCTTAAAACTAAAGTTTATCTTAGTTGAGCCCTGTTATGAAAGAAACTTAGACGATGTCTACAAAAGTACGCATAACTTGGTATTTTTTACCGATATTCATCTCTATTTGCTCATTCATGCAAAGCCAATCATCACTCTAATTCCTGACCTTTTGATCGGGTTACAGCCTAATTACATAGGGATGCATTTCCTTACAGTCTTGGTATTGTTTTAAATCTAGTCAAAGCAGACCATTTAAAAGTAATTGAATTATCAACAAACTTGAGGTCAAACTAGTATGAAAAGGAACCTACATCCTTTGGACAGAGTAATTCGAGGCGTTATAGGAATTATCTTTACTGGGTTGGCTCTTTTAAACGGTGATCATATAGAAGAACCTATTTTAGAAGCCTCAATCGGACTCTTTGGTGTTCTTAATTTAATATCTTTGTTCTCAGGTTGGTGCCCCATTTACCATGTAGCGGGCATTAGTACTTGTAAAGATAAGTAGCCCTTCACCAACACTAGGTTTTTATGCAAGAACTACTAGAATTACAAAGAGATAAGTCCTTTCGCTTAAAGCTTATCATGGTGTGTCTCGCTGTCGCATTGTCTGTCGCCTCTATTTATACGGTGGTGTCGTATCGTCTCGCCGCTGATTTGGTTCAATCGACAGAACTAGAATCCCTACAAGGGCAAGCTATGTTAATTCATGGTGAGTTACTTATTGATGAAAATGCTACTCAAGAAGAGCATCTAAAGAAATTGGTTAAATTGGTTTACTTTGATAGTCACTTAACGGATTCGGAGCTTTATATTAAAATCTCTGGACCTAATTTAAACTGGTCTATGGATCATAATATCTCCCTCAACATTAAGGACCAACTCCTTTCTGAACTGCCTATTTTGAATACCTCACCTACGAACATGGAGACCCCCAACGGACAAACTCAAATTGATGGAAGGTTGTTTCTCTGGCAGATAGTTAAGGACAATAACTATCAAGTAGTCATCATCAAAACATCAGCCAATATTGAAAACACGCTGGAGTTTGTGATGAAACGTTTAATCATCACCTCTATTATCGTTTTCTGGTTAGCCACCTGGTTTGCCATCACACTCTCCTCTTGGATGAACAAACGCGTTCAGGATAAAAACGATTCACTGGCTCATTTGGCTACCCATGACGCTTTAACCGGATTACCAAACCGACTATTTCTTAGCAATTTACTGCAACCTATCATCATTGATTATTCTGACCCAAAGCATAAAAAATACGAAGAATTCTATAAGAAGAGCCCAAAGCAAGGGTGTCTTTTTGTCATCGATTTGGACAAATTCAAAGAGGTAAATGATACCTTTGGCCATGCCGCTGGAGACGCCCTGTTAATAAAAGTCGCTAAGAAACTAAATGAAATATTAGACGATACCCAAACCATTGTTCGCTTTGGCGGTGACAAATTTATTATATGGGCACCAAATCTGAATATTGAACAGGCAAAGAACCTCATACAACAGTTAATAATTGCCTGCAATGAGCCTGTCATGATCAATAAACTCGCAATTAGTACTGGAGCGAGTATCGGCTTCGCTCATTATCCCAGCCAAGCCACAGAGCCAGATGCATTGATACTTTGTGCCGACACCGCTATGGATGAAGCGAAGCAGAACCGTAGCGGCTGGAGCATGTTCAGTGAACGAAACATCCAGAGTGGTCGCCAACGCTTAAAACTTCGAGCAGACTTAGATAACGCATTCAGCAACCAACAAATTAAGCTTCATTATCAACCAAAAGTATCACTAAAAGATGGGCATATTATTGGTGTTGAGGCCTTGGCTCGGTGGCATCACCCAACCGATGGACTTCTCTATCCCATACACTTTATTGAATTAATTGAGCAAAGTGGCCGTGTTCAAGAGTTTGGGCGTTACGTTATCGCAACCGCTATCCAACAACTTGATGTTTGGCACAAACAAGGGCTGTATACCCCCATTGCGGTCAACCTTTCCCCCTATAACCTACTTGATCCGTGTTTATTGGACTTCACGCTAAGCTTGCTTAAGCAACATAATATCGAGGAAAATAAACTCGAAATTGAACTGATTGAATCGGAAACCAGCATCAACATAGACGCCATATCTAAAAGCCTAAATGACTTTAAAGAAGCAGGAATCAAATTAGCTATCGATGACTTTGGAACAGGTATGAGCTCTTTGTCTTACATTAGTAATCTCAATGTTAACCATATAAAAATAGACAGAACCTTCATTGATGGCATTGACCAAGATGATCGAAAACAAGCTGTAGTATTAGCTGTCATCATATTAGCCAAATCCTTCAAAAGTAATGTCATAGCGGAAGGGATCGAAAATAAATTTCAAGCAGACAAACTGATCGAAATGGGCTGCCATTATGGTCAAGGCTATTATTTCGCTAAACCAATGACAGCAGATAAGATACAAACTATCCTAAAGGCTAATACCGCTCTGCCGATCTGATCTATTGAAACCATATACGTTAAATCCTTTTCATTGACTTGACCTCCTCCAAAAACTCTCACATTATTAAGCTTCACTCAAATACATAAGGAGATTATTAATGATTGTATTCAACTCAACGCCGACTCAGACAGTACAGAGCATCAGGCTTTAGAATAACGCTATAGTTTTCTTATTACCGTTTTTCTTCCCCCACCTCTCTTATAAGATTTCTTTAGAGATATCTTTCTTTACACTGTCTCATCCGGCGTTTTTAGTTTGTCCTAACTAATTTTTATTTCTTTAGCCGGAGCTAAAACATTGAATATATCTACATTACAGCCTTTAGGTTGGAGCCACTTTTTTCTTCAACAAGCCAATACTGATACTTATGAAAAACTGCAATCTAATGAATTACTGGTGTTTCGAATCAGTGCAATTCATCGCTCAGTCATCAAAGGTTTAGGTACTAATTGGGAAAATGGCGAAGTAGAACTACTTTGTCCGGAGAGCCTCCAGCCTGTCAGTGAACACTTAAGTGTGGGGGATTGGGTGATTGCAGAACCTGTTCATGAGCATTTTCGCATCATTGAAGTACTAGAGGCTAAAAACCAATTGGAACGTTTGAGCAACCGAAAACGACAACTTATGGCTGCCAATTTGGATTACCTTTTTATTGTCACCAGTGCCAATAGTGACTTTAATTTAAAACGATTAGAACGCTATCTTGCCATGGCTTACGAGTCGAATATTGAGCCCGTCATTGTGCTCAATAAAATCGATTTAACCGACAAGGTCGACGATTATTTAGATTCAATTCGTGATTTAAAAGTTCATCACCTAGTGGGTATTTCAATTTTACAGCAAGACTCTCTTTTATCGTTAAAACCTTACCTTACTGCTGGCACAACCATCGCAATGGTTGGCTCTTCAGGGGTAGGCAAGTCATCTTTAATTAATGCGCTGTTCAATCAAGCGGTCGAGCTAGGAACAAGTACTCACACCAGCCATGAAACGATCGACAACGTACAAATTACAGGCGGCATTCGCGAAGATGATGATAAAGGGAAACACACGACAACCTCTCGGCAACTCTTAATCAATGAAAAAGGAGTAATATTTATCGATACTCCCGGTATTCGTGAATTGCAATTACTCAATGCCCAAGAAGGCATAGAGCAAACCTTTAACGACATTGTGTTTTTGGCTAAGCAATGTAAGTTTGCTAATTGCGCCCACCAAACCGAACCTGGCTGCAAGGTCTTACAGGCCTTAGAAAGTGGTGAATTGGCTCAATCCCATTGGGACAATTATCAAAAACTACTGAAAGAAGACGCCTTTAATGCTCGTTCTGCACAAGGTGTCTATGCTCAAAAGCAACATATGAAAACTTTCAGCAAAAAAGTCCTCAGAGCGCTGTCGAAAAACCGTCTAGAAAAAGGAAAATAAAAACTCAGAAAAGAGGCTCCACATGAGCCTCTTTTCTGCACCTTAGACCGGTGCAATCAAATACGATTGAGCAGATCCGTTTTCTTAGAATTGTATTCATTGTCTGAAATCGCGCCCATATCACGTAACTTAGCCAACTTTTCAATCAACTGAATAATTTCATCGACCGAGGCTGTATTCGTCAAGTTTTGAGGAGCTTGCATTGCAGGAGCTGGCGTAAACGCCATTGGTTCAGGCGGAGCCACAAAGTTATTCTGTGGAGCTGGATTCTGTGTATTTGAGTTAGACGAATTAGCCCCAGAAACAATAGGCAAGGTATTCACTGGAATCGTGCCGTATTGGCTAGAAAAAGTCAGAGATGAATTACTTCCCTGCTGCTGACTAATACCACCAATGTTATTGTCTAACGTATCATAAACCGTCACATTGCCATTCACTTCCACCGCAAGGCGATTCGGAAAGATAGCGTAACGAGTGCTATTTTGCGCACCACTACTAAAAGGCTGACCAAGGCCATCAGGCCACCATTGATTAGCCGAGTTTGCCCCCTTAGGTAGCGGCATGAATACTTGCGTATTGGCAAGACCATTAGCCAATTCACTACACAAGTTATCCACTGTCGTTTTCAAACCATAATTGAACATGTCACCAACCATAGTCATGCCACCACGCATCCACTGGCCGCCACCGCCCAGTTCTGGGCAATTAAACTGTGCCATCGAACCATTACCATTATTCACGGCAATCAGCATATGCATCACAGCATCAAAGCTTAGGTTGTAACGATTGGAAAGGGAGTTAACTAGGTTTTGTCCGTCTTGCGTTAAATTTTGCATGGTAAAGCTCTCTATGTGAGACGTAGAGCTGTTCTCTTTTATCTAGCCACTGCAAGAAAGCAAACATCGCCTAATACATAGACACAAACAAAGAGTAGGTTGCAGCATCATGCTGGCCAACAGGTTTCGTAGAAATCCAGTCTAACACAGACCTGTCTTGCAAAATGGTGACAAGTCAGAGAATCCTTCCAAATACCTGTTTATTTTTTATCTACCCAACACCTTATTTACCTTAGAGCGAGCTCTGCCACTTTATCGCAAATATAACCTCCAATCGGAATGGCTGAGGTTGCTGCTGGCGAAGGTGCATTACATACATGCAAACTGCGCGGGCTCTCAGCAAACAAAAAGTCATGCACCAAAGAACCATCCTTCATAACGGCCTGGGCTCGAATTCCCGCTGGATAAGGCTGCAAATCCGATAATGACAATTGTGGACAATATTTCTGCACTAACTTAAGGTAACCGGGTTTCCAAAGCGAATTTTTCATTTCAATGATGCCTGTTTTCCAGTTGTTTTTTAATACTCGCCAAAAGCCAGGAAAGCGCACCATATCTGCAATATCTCGTAAGGATATATTGATACGACCGTAACCCTCTCGTTTCCACCCTTGTACAGCATTCGGTCCAACGGTGACACTCCCATCAATCATGCGTGTTAAATGCACACCTAAAAATGGTAGATCAGGATCGGGAATGGGATAAATCAAATGATTGACAATCTTGTTGTACTTTTCTGGCAATTGGTAATATTCACCGCGAAATGGAATGATCTGAAAATTCGTTGGAATACCTAACATTTTAGTGGTTCGATCTGCCATCAGTCCTGAACAAGTAATCAAGAAACGACCTTCAAAAGACTTTAAAGCGCCGTGATGTTGAGCTTCCACTTCGACTTTATCAGCCGTTTCCTTTAAACCAACCACTTCATGATTCAATAAAGCGTCACCACCTAACTCAACAAACTCTTCTGCCATTTTGGTAGTCACTTGCTGATAATTAACAATGGCCGTATCTTTGACAAAAAAACCACCTAAGCCAACGATATTTGGTTCTCGCTGTTTCAATTGCTCGGCATTAAGCATTTCAACATCCAGCTCATTCTCTTTGCAACGCTCAAACAGGGCTTTCATTCGCTCCACTTCAAGCTCAGTTGTCGCTACCAATAATTTGCCGCATTGTTCGTATGGCACATTATGTTTATCGCAAAATTCCATGGTGGCTTTCACACCTTGTTTACAAAATTTTGCTTTCAAACTGCCCGGTGCGTAATACACGCCGGCATGGATCACCCCACTGTTGTGGCCCGTTTGATGCTTGGAATACACAGATTCTTTTTCGAGTAGTAAGACTTTTTTGTCTGGATGACGTTGTTGCAATTGCCATGCGGTGGAAACACCAACAATGCCACCACCGATAATAATATAATCGTAAACCATATTGTCTCCTGCTCGATCATGGTTTGGTTTTACACCCAGTATACTAAAACAGCGACCAAGCTTTCACTTGTCGCTGTTTTTTTTCATTCCATCGTGATTTAGTCGGTAAAGTGCCCGCGCTGACGAAGTAATTCACGACAAAGGTCTGGATGAGGCACAAACTTATCACGGCCATGTAACCAAAAATGATTGTGCAGCACCATCATAGAACCAACGGGCATTGGTACAGAAAGACAATTAGGATCGGCTTCTAAAGACTCACCCATTTCATATAAATATTTGCCTTCTTCTTTATTGCTCGGCTCAGCAAACTGATCAATATACAACATCAATGGTTTGCCGTTGGCATCCTCTTCAAAAAATATTGGATGCCTAACTTTCACATCAACATTCTTCGACTTCGGCGCCCCCCATATAATGTCTTTTTTTGCTAATGGGTGATGATAAAATTTATCTAATTCCGCCCAGTCATCAAGGTGCAGCATCAAAGAGTCGCCGCCTTGCATATTTTCCTCTTTCAGCTTTTGCATCAATACATAATCAGTGCGCTCATTCACATAAGTTCCGTCATTATGTAGTTCCATACGACGATGGGCTTTACGCAAGTAACTATCTGAATTATCAACATTACGAACGGTAAAGCGTGCATAGTATTGACCATACATAGCGTCATAATTTGACAGACCAATAATATGAGAAATCGCCGTAGACAACTTTACTTCAAACTCAGTTCGGGCTTCACCGTCTTTAACATTTGGACGACCTTTATAATTTAGAAAAAAAGCCCCTGTAGCACGATCTCGGATTGTAGTATTCAAGAATTTACCTAAGGTGTATTGGGTAATAGCATCTAGACGATCAGCGACTTCAAAACGCAAAAATGGTTTGTATTCGATTCCCTGAAGCGTCCACTCTGACACAGCCTCAGTAAAAGCTTGTATCGTTGCTTCGTCCAATGTAACCACTTTTAAACGTTTGCTGGTTGGGTAATCAGTAACGGTAAAACCATGAAATTCTGTTTCTATAACCTGTTTTTTTTCCAAGGCGCTCATTGCCTCTCTCCTATTATTTTTGTTTTTAGCAAAGTTGAATATTCAGGACAATAAAATAGACATTAATAAAAAATGTCGACATTTTACCTAAATGTAATACATTTAATAAAAACGTCAATCACTTTTATACCAACACTCTTAACTATTTACTGCCCTTCCCTTAAAATGAAAAACTGTTGCTGATAAAACAGTAGGTTAAGACAGACACCCCAAATGAGCGCCAAGTGATGAAAACAGATAGAAAAGTAGATGTGGACAGTAAAGATAATTCTGCCGCTCAAGTCTTAGGGGCGCTCACTTATGACATCCTGACAGGCTATTTTCAACCAGGTGAAAAGCTACGCATGACGCGCTTAAAAGAGCGCTATCAAACTGGCGTCGGGCCATTAAGAGAGGCTCTTTCTCAACTCATGGTGAAACAACTGGTCATAGTTGAGAATCAACGCGGGTTTCGCGTTCATCCGATTTCTAAAAAAGAGCTGATCGACATCTACGAAACTCGCTCTGAAATTGAAGCCCTTTGTGTCGGACTCGCAATTGAACGCGGAGACGATGAATGGGAAGCAAAGATTGTCGCATGCGCCCATAAAATGAAAATTCATGCTCAATTGCTGGAAAAAGAACCTCATCTTTGGGAGCAATATCATCATGATTTTCACACTGCCATTGCCGAAGGTTGCCAGTCTCCTGCATTGTTACAAGTACGTGATAGCCTGTATGAAAAAGCATCCCGCTATCGCAACTTATGGCTAAAGAAAAATATGATAGATTTGTCGGTATTCGACGCCAATAAAAAAGAACACGAAGCCTTAGTAGAGGCGCTTCTTAGCCGAGACGTAATGACAGCCCAAAACCTGATTAAAAAACATATTCTAAGCCCAAGCCTGATTCTACAAGCCACTGCGGTCATCGACCATCCGTTCGATTAAGACTTGCAGCCCCTCCTCTTACCAATAAAAAAGCCTAGATAATGAAGTGAAGTGAAGTGACCCCATAAAGTTGGACTCATTTCTAAGCAGCTAGTAAGGTCTGATTTCGATATTCAATCGGACTCAGGCCTTTTAGTTTCTGCTTAATTCGTTCGTTGTTATAGTAATCGATGTATTCTTTGATTTGCTCAATAAGGTCATCGGCATTTTTAAACACCTCATTATGGAACATTTCCGTTTTCAGTATACCGAAAAAATTTTCGGCAACCGCATTATCTAAACAATTCCCTTTGCGCGACATGCTCTGTGTTAACCCTTTTTCTCTAAGCTGTTGTTGATATTGTTTATTCT